>CAXSBZ010000001.1:0-180614 GCA_964236465.1 uncultured Sphingobacteriaceae bacterium
ACCTTTCATTTCCGACACAATTTCACTAATAGTGATCTGCTCATATTCGGCATCCATTTTGCCGGCTTCAATTTTGGACAGGTCGAGGATTTCATCGATTAAATTCAGCAAGCCTCGCCCCGAACTCAAAATCACGCTGGCTGATTCTACTTGTTCCTCCGTCAGGTTAGCCTCATCATTTTCTGATAAATACCTTGATAAAAGTAGTATTGAATTTAACGGCGTGCGCAACTCGTGCGACATATTGGCCATAAATTCTGTTTTATATTGCGTGCTAATCTCCAGTTCTTCTGCTTTCCGCTGGATTTCCTGGTTCCGTTCCACAATCACCTGGTTGCGCTCCTGCAGCAAATGGCTGCGTTCTTCCAAAACCTGGTTGGATTGCTCCAGTTCTTCCTGCTGCACGCGCATTTCCTCGTCGGATAGTTGCAACTTTTGCGTATAAGCTTCCAGTTCGGCATTCATGTTTTCGAGTTCGCGCTGCCGCTTTTCCAGCTCTTCGGCCTGCAATTGCGTACGTTCCAATAACAATTGCAAGGCTTCATTTTTTTGTGCCGAATTAAGTACAATTCCAATATTGGGCATCATCCGCTCCAAAAATTGAATATTTTTATCTGTATAAACTGTTGTTGAAGCCAGCTCGATCACGCCCAAAGTTTGGCCTTGATAGCAAATCGGAAAAGCCACAACATCCGCCGGTTTGATCTCGCCACCGGCATATTTCAGGCTGACACTGTTTTTATCGATGTTTTTTTGGCGTACCATTTTCTGGTTGATGGCGCACTGGCCACTCAAGCCCTGGCCCAAAACAATTTCCTGTTCCGGTGATGATAAAGCATAACTGCTTTTTAAGTGCAGCAAATTGTGATCAAGCAGATAAAATGCGCCCAATGAACTATCAGAATAAGCAGTTAAATACTCCAGGATGGCTTTGATGAGGCTTGGCAAAGGCTGGCCCAGCATCTTCGTATTTAAGCCGTTTGCACCTTTTTGCATCCACTCGTTTTCTGCCAGGTTATCAAACGCAAACTCCAATGAATCGGCCATTTTGTTTAGATAGCCGGAGAGAATACCTAAAGTTTCTTGCTCGGCACCTTTTAAACGGGTTTTATAATCACCGCCGGATATACGGCTGGTAATATCTTGCACAATCGCTAACCGCCTGGCTGTCAGTTGTTCTTTTTCCTCTAAACCAATACGCAGTTTGATGTTTTCCTGGTATTTTTTCCGCAGCTTCAGGTAATAACGGACTGCAATAAACAACGAAAAAATACTTGTCAGAATGATGATCAGCGGCGTAAAAGCGATTAAAAAACGCTGTAGTGCCGTAGCTTGAGACAGAACCGCTTTTTCCCGGTTTTCCATGTTGAGCACTGTTTGGCGCAACGCATCCATTTCAATTTTTCCTTGTTTCAGCTGCTGAATACTGATACTTTCTCCCGAACGTTTTTGATCGATCAATTGTCCCAGCCGTTTTAGTCTTACAGCCATGGCATTTTGTAACTGAACCAGGTTAGCTTGCTGCGCAGCATCGTCAATGGTTAGCTGCCGTACTTCTTTTATCGCACTAAAAATCTTTTGATCGGCACCAATGTAGGGCTGCAAAAATTCCTCCTCACCCGAAAGCAGAAAACCTCTTTGTGCAGTCTCCGCATCTTTCATGGTTGAAATGATGGATTCCAGCTTATAAATCACATCATTGTTCTGATCAACATTTTGGGCATTGGCCAGCAAACTTTGGATACTGAGATACGAGGCAACCGAACTGATGATAACCAATAGCAAAGACAGCCCGAAACCTATTTTTAAATCGCGATTGATTTTGGTTTTCATGAAACCGGCGTATTTTTAACTGTTTAAACTTTGCTCCTGATAAACCGGCAGCGTAAAATAAAAAGAAGAACCTCTGCCCGGTTCGCTGTTTACACCATAGCGGCCGTGGTGCCGTTTGATAATTTCGGCACAAATGTACAAGCCCATGCCCAGGCCCTGAAAACGGTTGGAAGATTCTTCTACGCGATAAAACTTGGTGAACAGATTAGCCTGTTTATCCTTAGGGATCCCAATCCCGGAATCGGTGATGTTGATCATAATTTCATCATCTGAAAGCCGGGATACATCAACCAAAATCTCGGATGAATTGGGCGAATATTTTATGGCATTGGTTAAGTAGTTGAGTATCACCTGTTCTATACGGAGCTGATCCCCGTAAATCTTTGTATTTGCCTGCCCGGTTTTGATGATGGTATGGCTTGGATAAGTTTGCCGGATAATATCAACTGCGTTATCAATAATCGGGTCAGCATCGTAAACGCCATTTTTGAAATCCAGTTTTCCGCTTGCAATTTTAGAAGTATCCAACAAATCGTCGATCAAAATATTCAGCTTTTCCAATTGCTGGCGCGTGCGGTCGAGGTATTTTCTGGCCTCGTCTTTCATATCCCGTTCAAATGAACGTTCCACCATTTGCATATAGCCTTTGATCGAGGTCAGCGGTGTTTTCAGTTCATGGCTGGCCATTGAAATAAACTCATCCTTAGTTTTCTCTGCTTGCTTTCTGAACTCAATTTCCTCTACCAGAACCTGCTGCATATTTTGCAAAGCGGTAGTTTGTTCGTACAGTTTGATAAAAGTTTTTATTTTGAGGATGAGCACATCGGGATCAAACGGCTTCACCATATAATCCCGGCCGCCGGAAGCATAACCTTTGCTGATAAATTGCTTGTTGACGTTTACAGCCGATAGAAAAATAATCGGAATATCTTTGGTTTTGCTGTAGCCCGAAATAGATTCTGCTACTTCAAAACCATCCAGGCCAGGCATTTGAACATCTAAAAGGATAAGGTCGTAATTATTTTTGAGGACTTTTTTCAAAGCCTCTTCACCAGACAAAGCAGAATCAATCTCAAAATGGTGTTTATCAAGAATTCTTTTTAATGCAATTATATTTTCAGGCTTATCATCAACTATTAATATCATGCCATCTGTTATATAAGATCAGGTTTAATTATAAAATACTTTCTTTTTTACGTAAAGGCTTTATAAAACGATTAAAACTATTTTTTCTAAAAACTGAATTCTTATTTTAAAACCTCATTTCTTTTCAACATTGCCCTGCGGAGGCAAAACATCTACATCGCGCTCTACTTCTGTTTGCTGCACATGGACGGCATAATCTGCCGGTGCTATTTGTATCCCGTAAAACTCTGCATAAGACTGTGTAAACTCGGCACCGAAATATAGGATAGCTGCTGTATAATAAACCCAAACCAGGATCACGATCAACGAACCTGCCGCACCATAAGTTGAGCCTGCCCCGGTTGTGGAAATATAAAAACCAATCCCGAAACGGCCAACCATAAATAAAACTGCGGTAAACAAAGCACCGGAACGCACATCTTTCCAACTGATTTTTACGTCGGGCAAAACCTTGAATATTACAGCAAAAAGTGTGGCAATCACCACAAAACTAATAGCTATGTTTAGGATATTAACAAATATAACTGTTATGTCAGGTAGAAAACGGGTGAGCACACCGCTTAAAGCAATTACTAAACCATTGATAACCAGTGATACAATCAACAAAAACCCTAAAGCTACTATTAAGGATGAAGACAACAAGCGGTCTTGCAACAGTTTTAACCAGCCGCGTTTCGGTTTGGCTTTAACTTTCCAAATGATGTTGATTGATTCCTGGATTTCTACAAAAATGGTAGTTGCGCCCAGCAATAAAGTAACACTGCCGATTACGACAGCAGAGGTGGTTTTGCCGGACAACTGCATATTTTTGATTACATCCTGCACTTGTTTGGCGGCCTGGTTGCCTATCAACCCATTTATCTCACCAAAAATTTTATTGTTGATTGCATCCTTGCCGTAAAGCGCGCCTGCAACGGAGATCATCAGCAACAGCAACGGTGCTAATGAAAAAACAGTATAATAAGCTAATGCTGCGCTCAGCTTCAAGCCTTTATCATCCAAAAAACCATTAAAAGCACCTGAAATGATTTTGAAACCATTTTTGAATGCTTCTTTTGTGAAGTATTTTTTCATTTGATTAAAGTTTTTATTCTTGTAATTTGCCTTGCGCCCAAATTTACAATAAACCTGATTACGGCAACCAGCTATTTTAATGTTTACCAAAATACTGATAAAGTATTAACTTTAAACGCGCAGCTGATGCTGTTTTTACCGGCATAAAATTGGTAAAAGCAACAGGCAAGCAGCCTTAAATTTTTTTAGAACCGCCCAGTTTTATGTTGATAAAAACAGCATTTTCTTTTTTGCTTAGTTTGATTGTTTTCAGCTTTGCACAGGCCGCTGAAGTGCATTTGAACCAGTTTATGTTGAAAGAAAACCCGTTTGCAAAAGATGAAGTAGCGGTTGTTGCCACAGATTCTGCCGGAACGGTCCAGGAAAATATCAACGGTTTGTTCCGTTTTACGGTAAACGGTTTCCAGGAAGAGCTGAAGTTTGAAAACGGCACAGCTTTTTATCACCACAAATTAGAAAAATCAAGTTTTTTGTACCTAAAACACGGAGACGAATATTCCTCTCATGCCAATTTGTTTTACATTTATAAACACGATTCCAAGCTCGATCCTTACAAAATCAGCTGGAAAGTGCTGGTTGCCATTCCGATCATCCTGCTTTTGCTGGGCTACATGTTCAAGCGGTTTATCATTATTGCCATTGTCATTTTCTGCTTTTTCAGTTACTTCAATTACCATGGCGGCATGAGTTTGAGCACGTTTTTTGAAACGATTTTTGATGGCTTGAAACACGTATTTTAAAACGGCATGCCGATACCAAAGTTCAGCTGCATGAAACTGTATTTTTCGCCGTTGTTGTTTTTGTAATCATTTTTGAAGGTTCCGGAACTAAACAGTTCGCTCAAATGATTTACCAAAACCCACTGATCGCTGCCACTGAACTGCGGATCTTTAAACTTAAAACCGGCATCCAACCGGAAAACGAAGAAGTTTAAATCCAACCGGATGCCTGTGCCGATGCCGATGGCAGTAGTTTTGGGTAAAGAAGCCAGGCTGAATTTCCCAGCCGGAACTTCATCTTTCAACCGCCAAACGTTGCCAATATCGCTGAAAAGTGCCCCTTTTAACTTTGATCCGAAAAAGTTATCCGCAATTTTGTAGCGATATTCTGTATTGGCCACAATTTTTACTTCGCCAAACTGATCCAAATATTTAAACCTGGCACGCTGATCATTATTGGCATAAAAAGTAGCGCGATTAAAACCGCCCGGCCCAAGCGTGCGCGGCAGCCAGGCACGCATATCGTTGGCACCGCCCACATAAAAGTTTTTCTCAAAAATCAGCTGGCTGCTATTGCCATAAGGAACGCCCAAACCAGGGTTCAGCCTGAAAATAAACTGCTTTTCGCCACCCAGGCTTTTGTAAAAACGTAGATCAGCCTCGCCTTTAATGTATTGCGAAAAAACCTGTCCAAAAATAGTACGCTGGCCAAGGGTGTCTTTTTTTGCACCAGTTATTTTGCTAATCAAAGCCAGAGAATTGCCGCCCAAATCTACACTTCCCCTAAAAAAAATAAAGTTCTGGTAACTGGTCAGCAAGCTGTAATTGCGCGAATAAGTATATTGGCTGCCGGCTGTAAAAACGGTGCGGCCGATCAGATAAATATACGAATAGCGGTTTTGAGCAAGCAGATCCTGAGCTGCCAGCGGATTAATGCGTCCGGTAGAAAATTCGATATTTATAGGCGTAAAAGAATGCAGGCGGCGGTTATTTTCAGCCCAATCGTAGGTGATCGAGTTGATGATACTTTTCCGGGCCACCAATCCGTTTTGATAAAAATACTGAAAATTGGAGGCAAAAGTAGTATGCGGAATGCCAAACCTACCCAAACTATGGATATTAAACGGCGAAATGATACCGGGATAAACCAGGTTTGCGCCAATTTTAAAATCCTGATTTTGGATACTATTGTTTAGTGCAGCCTGCTCCTGCGCGTTATCATACAAGATGCTGTAATTGAATTTGAGCTGCAAAATTTCCGCTCCGCCAAAAAGGTTACGGTTGGTGTAAGTATTGGCCAGGTTGAAACCGTAACGTCCGTTGTTGAAAATAAACTCGCCATCCACACGGTTAGACATTTTTTTGAGCGGAACCAGTTCGATCTTCGTATCCAAACGGTTGGTGCTGTCGGCCGTCTTTTGATAAGACGGACTCGGCACATTCCGAAAAACATTCAATTCGGATAAACGCGTAGTGGTCAAAGTTTGATTATCAATATTATAGATTTGCCCTTTTTTCTGAAAGATGTAATTGGTGATGGTTTTGGGTTTAAATTTTTCCGAAAAATCCACAAACCGAAATTGCGAATCCAGTTGCAGCGTATCCGCCTGGCCGCGTTTGCGCCCGGAGCTTCCGGTGATAGAAATCAATGTATTGTTGATCGTAAATTTGGTATGCCCGTCTTTTTTGGCCGGATTATCCACCACCAAATCCACATTTACCAAACCGTTGTTCAAAGCCGTATCTACCGAAAAACCAATGTATTGCCGATAAAAATCGTAGTAACCGTTCCGCTTCATCAACTGATAAAACTGTTCGCGGTCGTAAGCCAAACTATCTGCATCGTATCTTTTATTGGCCTTAATATGCGAGATCAAGTTTTTGTTGGATCGATATAAACCTACCAGTTTCGGATCAGCAATACTATCGCCAAACCGCTGCACTTTAAACAAAACACCGGGCGTAACATTAAAAATCAGCTCTGCTTTTTTGTCTTTTATTTTGATTTCATTTGCAACAGAAGCTTTCAAAAAGCCTTTGTTTTGCAAATATTTTTGAATCTGGAGCCGGGAAAATTCTACCAGATTGCTATCCAAAATGGCTGGTGGTTCGCCAAAAGCTTTTTTTCCATTTTTGCTGAAAAGATAATACAGTTGCAGGTTTACCGCGCTGTTGGGCTGCTGCTGCTTATCTACATAATTTTTGGCAGGCTCGGCAAATTCTTCTGCTACACCTTTGATCGTAATTTTTCGCACCAAAGCCTGGTTGTCTTTCAAACGCCGTGTGAGGCTGCAACCCGAAACCAGGATCAGGCTAAAAATACTTAAAATTGTAACCGAATAAAGTTTAGCGTACACGTATGGTCTCAAATCAGATCTCTTTTTTAAAATCATTACAACAAAAGAAGCACCGGAAAGCGCATGGCTTGTTTCTGGTGGAAGGGCTGAAATCTGTTACAGATTTTTTGCAATCCAATTTTTATACGATAAAAACAGTATATCATACCGAAAATTCAGCGTCAAAAATGCTGAAAGTTTCGGGTAATATAAAGTTTCAGGAAGTTTCTGCCCGGGAGCTGGAAAAGATCAGCAGTTTGAACACGCCGCAAGAAGTAATTGCGCTGGTAGAAATCCCAGATCAACAAAAATTAGAACCACAAACGCTGGCCGGAAAATTTACGCTGATGCTTGACGGCGTGCAAGACCCGGGAAATCTGGGCACAATCATCCGCACGGCCGATTGGTTTGGCATCGCGCAAATTATTTGTTCTGTAGATACGGTTGATGTTTATAACCCAAAAGTGGTGCAGGCCACGATGGGTTCGCTTTCGCGGATCAAAGTAAATTATACCGACATACTGTTTTTACTGCCCCAAATTAAGCAAGCGGTTTTTGGGGCGATGCTGGACGGAGAAAATATTTATCAAACTGATTTTGGTACAGAAGGGTTGATTTTGCTTGGAAACGAAGGCAACGGCATCCGGCCGGAAATCCTGCCGCTGATCAACAGAAAGATTACGATACCACGTGCCGGAAGAGCAGAATCTTTGAATGTAGCCATTGCAGCGGCCATTTTTTGCAATGAAATCAGTAGAAATAGGTTGAAATAAAAATTGACCGGCAACAATAATTTACTATTTTTGCAGGCTTAAAATAAGGTCGGGTGGCCGAGTGGCTAGGCAGAGGTCTGCAAAACCTTTTACAGCGGTTCGAATCCGCTCCCGACCTCAGCAAAAATTTAAAAAACAAAGATTATGGGTGTTACGCGTTTAAAAAGAAAAGATAGAAAAAATAAAACTGTTTCCCGTTTGGAAGTACAACATTTAAAATTAGCAACGGATTTAGAATTAGGCTCCCGCTCTGCTCAACCTAAAAACGACCAGCTGGCGAAAAACAACGAAGCAATCCGTATTGCTTTAGGCCAGTAAGCTTCTTTTGTAGGTTAAAAATATAAATCCTGTTTGCTTTATGGCAAGTGGGATTTTTTGTTTTTGTCATTTCGACCGGAGGGAGAGGTCTTCATCAAACTGTTATTGATTTTATAATGATAAAAGAAGTATGTTGTCCTTACTGCTTTGAAGAAGACCTCTCCCTTCGGATCGAGATGACAACAAGGCAATATTTAAGCTTTTCCTCGTAGTAAAGCCTTGCAAATCTTCCTAACCAATCCTGGGCCTTCATAAATAAAGCCAGTGTATATTTGAACCAAGGAAGCACCTGCTTCTAATTTCTCCAAAGCATCTGCTGCCGAATGAATGCCGCCGACACCAACAATCGGGAAAGCTTTTCCGGATTTTTCCGACAGATAACGGATTACTTCGGTAGATCGGTTGACTAATGGTTTGCCGCTCAATCCGCCGGTTTCATTTTTGTTTTTGGGTGAAATCAAGCCTTCGCGGCCAACGGTTGTATTTGTCGCAATTACGCCAGCAATTCCGCTTTCCATCACCATTTCTACAACGTCGTCCAGCTGTTTATTGCTCAAGTCAGGCGCAATTTTTAGCAGAATCGGGCGCGAAATCCCATTTTTATTATTCCGTTGCTGCAACGTTTGCAACAGCTTTTTCAATGGTTCTTTTTCCTGCAGTTCGCGCAAGCCAGGCGTATTGGGCGAACTCACATTCACCACAAAATAATCTACCACATCAAACAAGCGGTCAAAACAGGTTACATAATCGCTTACCGCATCTTCGTTGGGCGTATTTTTATTTTTGCCGATGTTGCCGCCAATGATGAGGTGCAAGGTGCGAGGTGCAGATTGGCGGTATCTGCGAATGCGTTCTGCAACCACCTCAACGCCCTGATTGTTAAAACCCATGCGGTTTATTAAGGCCTGGTCTTCTTTCAGCCTGAACATCCTGGGTTTCGGGTTTCCGGCTTGTGGCAGCGGCGTAACGGTGCCGATCTCTACAAAACCAAAACCGAGATTGGTCATCTCAGCCATCATTTCCCCATTCTTATCAAAACCGGCAGCCAAGCCAACCGGATTTTTAAACTTCAACCCAAAAACTTCCCGTTCTAATTCAGGTTTTTCTATGCTAAAAACAGCATTGCTCAACTTGGATCCGCCCGGAACTCGATTAAAAAGTTTTAAGCTTTGGGTAACAAAATGATGGATTTTTTCAGGATCAAACTGAAAAAAAAGCGGACGGAATATTTTGTACATAAAAGCAGATGCTATTTTTAGCAGGTAAAATTCTTAATGCAAAATCTTGTAAATCAATTCTTTCATCAACTCGCCATGGCCGGCGGTGGAATCCACGCCTTTGCTTTTCACATCATATTCGCGCAGGTAACTGATAATTTGCATGGTTTTACCGAAATTAAACGTTTTGCCAGCCTGCTCAAAATCACTTACCCGATACGGGCTGACGCCTAATTCTTTAGCCAGGTTTTGGGGCGATCTGTCTTTAACATATTGATACCGTAGGATTTTAGTAAAGTAACTGTTTAGCGTTCCCAGTACTACCACAAAAGGATTGGATTTCGGGTTGGCTTCAAAATAATTGATGATGCGGTTGGCTTTCAGCACGTCCCTCCTGCTTAGCGCAGTTTGCAGCTCAAAAACATTATATTCTTTGCTGATGCCGATATTATCCTGAACATGCTGCGTAGTAATTTCCTGCCCCGCTGCCACGTTCAGCATCAATTTTTCCAGTTCATTGGCGATTTTAGAAAGGTCATTTCCCAAATATTCTGCCAGTAAAGCGGCAGCTTGCGGTTGTATTCGATAGTTTTTTGTGCCGACGAAAGTTTCTACAAAAGCCGGTATTTTATTGTCGTAAAGCGGCGTCGATTCAAAAACCAAACCATTTTTTTCGATGGCTTTGTATGTTTTTTTGCGCTTGTCAAACTTGCCATACTTGTAACAAAAAACCAGCACGGTACTTTGCAAAGGGTTTTCTAAATAAGCCAGAAACGGGTTGATGTGTTTTTTGCTCTCTTCCTCACTTCCCCACTTCATATCCTGTGCTTCTTTTACCAACACAATTTGGTAATCGGCCATCATCGGATAGCGTTTTGCAGCATTCAAAACAGCCATTGTTTCGGTATCTTTTCCGTAGAAAACCGTTTGGTTAAAGCCGCGTTCTGCTTCGCTCAGCAAATCATGTTCTATGTAATTACTGATCTCGTCAATAAAAAAAGGCTCATCACCATGCAGCAGGTACAGCGGTTTTAATTTGCGGTTTTTCAGGTCTTTCAGGATTTCGGCTGCAGTCATTTCGGCTGCAAATTTACAAATTCGGTTTAGGTTTGATGTAGTTTTATGCTGATTTTAGCCGCATGGAACTTTTTTGCCCGCTCAATTTGCCGCCCTACCCTTTTAAAATTACAGAGCAAAACGGGCAATATTTTTTGTTTGATGACATCCGCAAAAAAACAATATTGATAACGCCCGAAGAATGGGTGCGCCAGCATTTCGTTCAATATTTGATGGCACAAAAGAAGTATCCCAAAGCTTTGATCCAACTGGAAGGTGGCATGAAACTAAACAATCTATCCAAACGAACCGATATTTTGGTTTATAATTCTTTGGCAGAAAAAATTTTACTGGTTGAGTGCAAAGCTCCAAGTATAAAAATTACCCAAAAAGTTTTTGACCAGATTGCCAGATATAATATAGTGCATCAGGTGCCGCTGCTGGCCGTAACAAATGGCCTGGAACATTTTTATTGCAGGATTGATTTTGCATCCAAAAAGTATTTTTTTTTGGATGAACTGCCTGATTATCAATATAATTAAAAGAAAAGTTTGTAACACGCCGCCAGGTTTTGGTAAAAATAGAAAACCGTTTATTTGTATGATTCTAAGCAAAAGCTTAACGCCGATTTTAGGTTGATAAAAGAAGCATCAGCCTTAAAATACTTCACCCAGGTTTACAAATAAACCGTGCGAACCATTTTGCCCGATACCGTAATCGATGCAAATATTGGTATCCGAACGCTTATTAAATTTGATCCGCAAACCCGGCCCGTAACCCGGCTGTACGGTTTGAAAACGGTTGGCCGGATAATCTGTAAAACTTTCGCCGTTTACAAATAAAACACCTCCCAGCAAACCATTTCTGGTAAAATCAACGCGATATTCTGCTTCTGCATAAAGCATATCTGTTCCGCGAAACCGGCCTTGCACATAGCCTCTGCCGGTATTTCCGCCCATATCCCAGCCAACGCTTGGCAAATCAAAATAAGGCGGATGTCCGCTCAGCGTAAATACATCTAGCGACCAAAAAGCCAGCAAACTATTTCCGTTTTTAGATAAAGGAATGTATTTACGAAAATCAAATGTTAAAGATCGCCAGTTGACATCGCTGCCCAACAAAGTTAAATTTGGCCGGTAAATCAGGTTAGCATAAGTACCGCTTTGCGGATTGATAGAACTTTTGCGGTTATCGTACAATAAATTATAAGTGATGCCGGAGGAAACAGATTTGGTTGTTTGGCCATAATTTTGGTAACCGGTAATTTCCTGCATGGCTAGCCCGTTTTGAACAATGTTGAAGTGATAATCCAGCGCATAACCAATGCCGCCATAAAAGTTTTTGGTGAGTTCTTTCAAAACGGTTTCGTAAAAACGCAGGAAGCCATATTTGATTGGGTTTAAATTATCCGAAGACGTTGCACTGCCTAAACCATAAGTATTTTCCGGAAATTGATATAATCGCCAATCGCCCACCAAGTTGTACTTATTATCTTTCGTCCAGATATTGGAACCAACTCGAAAAGTGATCTGGCTGCGCTGGTTATAACCCAGATTGGTATTGATGGATGATAGATTCTCATGTTCTTTTGGTTCCACAAAAAACGCCACATTGCCCGTTAAACCTGCAGCAAAACCGGTAGAAAGGGTATAACCAGCCGAGGGGACGATTGAAAAATTGAACTGCTTGGGAGTCGAAAAAACGTCTGTTGTCCCTTTTTTGTGGAAAATCTGATGAATCAGATCCAGAATATCTTTTTGTTTTGCCAGGCTGTCTTGCAGCTTTTTGGTGGAGTCAGAAACAGCTGGTGTTACAGAAATTCCGGGTTGGGCAAATATTTTTCCGGCAAAAGCAATTGAGAAAATACTGTACAGGACAACTTTTGCGCGTATCGTCATCCTAATTTTGATGTGGTAAAAGAAGCATGGCAGTTAGACGAAGGAAAGCGTTAATGGTTTGAAAAATTAAATTCCGGTGAAAAATTCTTCCAGCGAACCAAAATAGGCCGAGTTCCAGCCTTCTACAATATCATCATAATCTTCATCCGGGATGTTGGTGTGTTTCAGTTCTGCGGAAGTACCGTGCTTGTCGGGATGCAGCTTGATGGTAACGATGGATTCAGCAGCCTGCTCGCCAAAATACCATTGCTGCACCAGCTTTTTTCCTGCTTCAAATTCGAGGTTTTTCCCCTGGATGCTGCCTTCCCACAAAGAAAATTCGGTATTGGGTTCGGCAAGCATTTCAGCCTGTTCGCCCGTCCAGATCTCAATGCTGACCGGATTTGTTAAAGCCAGATAAACTTCTTCGGGAGTAGCCGGAAGCAGGTAATATTTTTTATAATCTTTCATTTCAAGGTTCGGATTCCGGGCGAAGAAAAGTAATCAGCTGCATAAAAAGCGCTCAATACAACTGCGGGTTCAAGCCTTTAATCAGTTCATTCAATTCATGGCCGCTTTCTTTCAAAAATTCAATGGCTTCAACAAGTGTCTGGTCCGCGTTTATCGCCTGATCCAGCACATTCACCAAACCTAGGATATTTGCCAGTGGTTTGCGGGCCAAATGAAAGTTTGAATAGGCTATTTTTTTAAGCTGGTAGTTTTTGTCTTTCAAGTCAACTCCTTCCACAAAAGCATCTTCCAGCATAGTGCGGTACAGTTTCTTCTCAGTAATATCCGTCATTGTGAAAAGCCTTGCTGCCGTTCCGCGATACAAAATCGGCGTAATCACCGCTTCTACAAATGTGATTTTGCCTGTTTTGCTGATCAGGCTTAATTCTTTTTTAAATTGATTTTGTGTTGATGATGCTTCTTTTATCAACCCTAAATGCTGCTGCTTTTTGGCGTGTAGAATGGTTTCTACGGCTTGTGGCAATATTTCCACATCCATATTATAACCGGTGATTTTGATTACAGCATCGTTCATATCCAAAATCAATTTGCAGTTGTCATCTGCAATCAGCATTGGCTGGTTGTGGGTTAAAAAGAAACTTTTCAGGCTTTTATCTTCAAAATCTAACATCGGGCTTGTACACATGGTTATAACTTTACAGAAACAATAAACACTTTGACAACAGCTATTTTCTTCAAAGCAAATATATCTTTTAAAAATTGTGCTTTAATTTAAATAAATTTTTAGTGGATTCTACGCTTTCAATTTTTAAATCTGCTTACGTTTGTTTATCATTTTGCAATATCCAGGCCAATTTACGTACGATAAAAGAAGCATACGGTTTTTTGGCCTGATGATACAGGAAGTTTTCCTGACAATCCGCGCTGTAGTTTTATATTTCAGCTTTACGATTTGATGCTTCTTTTATCAACCCAAAACCTGTATCATTTGTCAACTAAAAAATCCCGGTAACGGCATCAGAAAAACCAGTTTTTATCAAAACAAACTAAATTAAACCCGCAGAAAAACCTATCGTAAAAACAGTATCTTTGCCCCGCAAATAATAACCCCAAAATTGTTTGCTATGCCATTTGACCCTGCCAAATTTGTTGCCGAAGGTTTAACTTATGACGATGTACTGCTCGTTCCGGCTTACTCCGAAGTTTTGCCGCGCGATGTGGATACCAAATCATTTCTCACCCGAAAAATAAAACTGAACGTTCCGATTGTTTCTGCGGCGATGGACACCGTTACCGAAGCTGCTTTGGCCATTGCCATTGCCCAAGCCGGCGGCATCGGGATGCTGCACAAAAACCTGAGCATTGCCTTGCAAGCGGATGAGGTGCGCAAAGTAAAACGCTCGGAAAGCGGCATGATCCAGGACCCGGTGACGCTGAAAGTGGATGCTATTATTGCTGATGCGGTGAAAATGATGAAGGAATTCAGGATCGGCGGCATCCCGATTGTGGATGGCGGCCATAAATTAACCGGGATTATTACTAACCGCGATCTGCGTTTTCAAAAAGACATGGGCATTCCGGTTCGGGACGTGATGACGAAAGAAAACCTGATCACGGCACCGTTGGGAACAGATTTGACCCAGGCTGAAGCCATCCTTCAAAACCACAAAATTGAAAAACTGCCGGTGGTTGATGCCGATGGCCGGTTGACAGGTTTGATCACGTTTAAAGATATTCAAAAATTTAAAAACTATCCGGCCGCCTGCAAAGATGAGCACGGCCGTTTGCGTGTGGGTGCTGCGGTTGGCGTAACGGCCGATACGATGGAACGTGTGGATGCGCTGGTAAAAGCTGGTGTGGATGTGATTACGATTGATACGGCGCACGGCCACTCTAAAGGTGTAATTGAGCGGCTAAAAGAAGTAAAAGTCAAATATCCTGATTTGCAAGTAATTGTAGGCAACGTAGCCACCGGCGAAGGTGCAAAAGCTTTGGCGGATGCCGGTGCAGATGCGGTGAAAGTGGGTATCGGTCCGGGTTCTATTTGCACCACGCGGATTATTGCCGGTGTTGGTGTGCCGCAATTATATGCTGTTTACGAGTGTGCCAAAGCATTGGAAGGCACTGGTGTTCCGGTGATTGCGGATGGTGGAATCAAGCATACGGGCGATATCCCGAAGGCGATTGCCGCCGGTGCAAGTTCGATTATGGCAGGTTCGCTGTTTGCTGGTGTGGAAGAATCTCCTGGAGAAATTATTATTTATGAAGGCCGCCGTTTCAAATCTTACCGCGGCATGGGTTCTATTGAGGCGATGGAACAAGGCTCGAAAGACCGCTATTTTCAAGATGTGGAAGATGACATTAAGAAATTAGTGCCCGAAGGAATCGTGGGCCGCGTGCCGGTAAAAGGCAGTTTGGCCGAAGTAATGTACCAATACATCGGCGGTTTGCGTGCCAGCATGGGCTATTGCGGTGCCGCTAACATTGAAGCTTTGCAGAAGGCGAAGTTTGTGCGCATCACTTCTGCCGGCATCCGCGAATCGCATCCGCATGATATTACGATTACTAAGGAAGCACCGAATTATACGAGGTAGTTGGGATGCTATTTTTATGAGGGAAAAATTGGGTTGGGTAATTGATGCAATTTTTTGTTGATAAAAGAAGTATGATACTATATCCCGATAATTATTATCTTGCATATATGCTGTTGAGAATTGAAATTGAACAAAAGCTAAAGGAAATTAAACCTGTTTTAACAGAACAATTCCACGTGACTGAAATTGGCTATTTTGGTTCTTACGCCATCCAACAACATACCGATCAAAGCGATTTAGATTTGTTGGTAGCTTTTTCAAAACCTGTTGGCTGGTCGTTTTTTACTTTGGAGAAATTTTTAGAACAAACGCTGGGCATTCCAATAGATTTGGTTACAAAAGATGCTTTAAAAAAGCCAATTAAAGCCGAGATACTTAACCAAGTAATTTACATTTGAAGTTTTTTAATTTAAGTTGAACTTTTAAATATGAATAAAGAATATATTCCATGGATTATATCTGGACTTACCGTTATTGTTTCAACATTTGCAGCTTCTATGGCATACTTCAACTATAGATTAAATAAAACTTTGCTTGTTAAAAATAAATTTTCCAAGAAAAAGTGAAACTTTATAGGGAATTATCAAAAGCAATAGCATTACTTATTATCTATTTACAAGACATTGAATTAAATATTAAACCCTCTATTCAAAATAAAGATGCCACTACTTTGAATCAAATTTCTAAAGAAATTGAAAGCTATAGCAGCAAAATAGACTACTTAATGATAGAGTCCTACATGCTGATTGCAGAATCTACTTTTTCAGTTATGCAAAAATTGTCTGATGAAATGTCTGAAATTAGACCTTTACACGTTAACTTCATAACAGTTGATAAATATAAAGAAGTCATCATTAAAATTAAAGTTCAAGGAGAATATTTAATATCTGAATTTAGAAATGATTTGCAAATAGAAAAAATCAGCAAAAATTTAATTAATTTTTAACACATAAATGGTCAGTATTTACGATACTGACCATTTCGTTTTTTGCAGTTAACATGCTACACCAACCCTGCCAAACCTTCTTCCAGCATCACAATTTTTGCCTCCGCATCAGCTTTTTTCTGCTGCTCGTTGGCTATGATTTCAGCTTTTGCATTTTGTACAAAACGTTCGTTGCTTAACTTGGATGTTACCGATTTTAAAAAACCTTGTAAGTAATCCAACTCTTTTTGGATGCGTTCACGCTCAGCTTCTACATCAATCTGATTTGAAAGTTCAATAAAAAATTCATCTGTTCCGGCAATAAAATTCACTGCTCCGGAGAACTTATCTTGGATGAAAGTAACCGCACTTAGATTTCCAAGTTTGGATAAAATGGGCTGATAAGTTTGATACTCAATTTCAGAATTGGATTTGATCGCAAGCGGCAAAGCTTCTTTAGGCGAAATCTGTTTTACATTTCTGGTATTCCTGATTTCGGAAACTACTTCTTTTATCGTACTAATTTCATTAAGCAATTTTAAGTTGATCGATCCAACTTTCGGTTGTTGTGCCACTAGGCAACAATCCAATTCTTCGCGTTCGCCAAACAAGTTATCATGCCACAATTCTTCGGTTAAAAAAGGCATAAAAGGATGAACAATTTTTAAAATATTCTCAAAAAATGCAACTGTAGCTTTATAAGTTGCCGCATCAATTGGTTGCTGATAAACCGGTTTGACCATTTCCAAGTACCAGGCGCAGAAATCGTCCCAAACCAATTTATAAGTAGCCATCAATGCTTCGGATAAGCGGTATTGCTTAAAATTCTCTTCAATCTCAGTCAAAGCCTGATCAAAACGGTTTGTAAACCAGTTGATTGCAGTTTCATTTGGATTAGATAGATTTTGATCCGTTTCCCAGCCTTTTACCAGCCGGAACGCATTCCAAATTTTGTTGGCAAAGTTCCTTCCTTGTTCGCAATGGCTTTCATCAAACATCAAATCGTTTCCTGCGGGAGAAGAAAAAAGCATCCCAGCACGAACGCCATCTGCACCATATTTCTCAATCAAATCCAGCGGATCAGGAGAATTGCCCAACGACTTGGACATTTTCCGTCCAAGCTTATCGCGCACAATTCCCGTCAGGTAAACATTTTTAAAAGGCGCTTCACCTTTAAATTCATGTCCGGCCATCATCATCCGCGCAACCCAAAAAAACAAAATTTCGGGTGCCGTAACCAAATCATTTGTAGGGTAATAATATTGCAGATCAGCATTGCCGATGCTGTTTTTACCACCGAAAAATCCGGGATCAAAAACAGATATTGGCCAAAGCCATGACGAAAACCAAGTATCAACTACGTCTTCATCTTGCTTCAAATCATCCGGTTGCAAATTAAAAGCTGCCTGATTAATTTTATTGGCTTCCTCAAAAGCTTCTTCCCGGGTTTTCGCTACTACAAATTGTCCGTTTGGTAAATACCAGGCCGGAATTTGCTGTCCCCACCACAGCTGCCTGCTGATGCACCAATCTTTCACATTTTCCATCCAATACTTGTACGTATTGATAAATTTATCTGGGATCAGTTTTACTTCTCCATCCAAAACATAATCTAAAGCAGGTTTGGCCATTTCTTCCATTTTGCAAAACCATTGCATCGAAAGTTTTGGTTCGATTACGGCATCCGTCCGTTCAGAAAAACCGATTTGCGATTTATATTCTTCAACTTTTTCCAGTGCCCCGGCTTCTTCCAGCAGTTTGGCAATTTCTTTTCTCGCTGCAAAACGATCTTTGCCAACCAAAATTTCTGCTTTTTCATTCAGCGTGCCGTCATCATTCAAAATATCTACAACCGGAAGATTGTGTTTGATACCAAGATTATAATCGTTCAGATCATGCGCCGGCGTAACTTTTAAACAACCCGTACCAAAATCCATCTCTACATAATCATCCAAAATAATCGGGATTTCGCGGTTAATCAACGGGATTACGACTTTTTTGTTGATAAAAGAAGCATAGCGTTCATCATTTGGGTTAATGCAAATTGCCGCATCGGCCATGATGGTTTCGGGGCGCGTGGTGGCGATGGTTAGGTGTTGGGGCGATTCATGTTGGGGTGATTCATGTAAGGCCGATTCATGAATCGCCCCTACAATCGCATACCTAATATAATACAACTTTTGGTTCACTTCTTTGCGGATCACTTCCTCATCGGAAACAGCGGTTTTTCCCTGCGGGTCCCAATTGACCATGCGCACGCCTCGATAAATCCAGCCTTTTTTATACAGATGGATGAAAGTATCGATCACGCCTTCGCTCATATCAGCATCCATTGTAAAACGGGTTCTGTCCCAATCACAACTTGCGCCTAATTTTTTAAGCTGTTCTAAGATGATGCCGCCATATTTCTCTTTCCATTCCCAGGCGTAGCTTAAAAATTTTTCACGCGAAAGGTCTTTTTTTGAAATGCCGCGTTCTTTCAGCATCGCCACCACTTTTGCTTCCGTGGCGATAGAAGCATGGTCTGTTCCCGGCACCCAGCAGGCGTTTTTACCCTGCATCCGCGCCCTTCTTATCAAAACATCTTGGATGGTATTGTTTAGCATGTGGCCCATGTGCAGCACGCCGGTTACGTTTGGCGGCGGGATCACGATGGTATAAGGCTCGCGATCATCAGGAACGGATTTAAAAAACCCATGATCGAGCCAATATTGGTACCATTTAGCTTCGGTTTCTTTTGGGTTATATTTTGTAGGGATTTCCACGCGTGTATTTTTCAGCTTAAATAAAATACAAAAATAGGTTTTATGCTGATTTTTTGACGAAAGCCGATCCCAAAAAAAGGTCGATAAAAGAAGCATTAAAGTTGAGAATGAATTCAGCATCAATCCAAATTTACCAATCACAACATTTTTACAATTCAAAAAACCGGCATTGCGCTGGTTTATTCTTTTTTGCAACAGTTATTAAATCATGATAAAACATTAATTATCAATACATTAGATGATCAATTCTAATTTTAGGTCGATAAAAACAGTATGCCATTTTTCATGATGCTTCTTTTATGATACTTTTTTTTATTTACTATATTTAACATTTAATTAAAACAGAAATTAATTTTTAAATGATGAAATTGAAGTATTCAGGATTTGTAATTACGGGCGCGATTTTGCTTTCAGTCAATGTCATGGCCAGCATCGAACCAATAAAAGGTGCAAAACCAGTTCCGCCCAAAAAGTTTATTGACCGTGCCAATATGGATTTGGCGGTAAAACCGGGAGATGATTTTTTTGAATATGCAAACGGGGCTTGGTTAAAAAACAACACCATCCCGGCCAAAGAAACCAGCTGGGGAAGCTTTATGCAGCTGCGCGATTTTAATATCAACGCCGTGCAATCGCTCCTAAAAAAAGCAGAAGCTGATAAAAATGCGGCACCGGGATCAATAGAAAAACGCGTTGGCGATTTTTATGCGGCCGGTATGGATAGCGTTACCATTGAAAAATTGGGCTACTCTCCTATCAAACCGGATATAGAAAAGATCAACCAGATCAAAGATTTAAAAGGCGTTTTGGACGAAGTGGCCTACATGCGCACCAATGGCATCGGCTCGCCAATGTTTGGTTTTGGTATCGGCCAGGACAGTAAAAACCCGAACAAAATGGTGGTCAATTTGCGCCAGGGCGGCACCTCTTTGCCGGATCGTGATTACTATTTGAAAAGCGATGCGCGCGTTCAAAAAATCCAGACGGCTTATAAAAACTACATCGCAACCTTGTTTACTTTAACCGGAAGCGATGCGGCAACGGCACAAAAAAATGCAGAAACGATTTTCAATATCGAAAAACAACTTGCCCAATCGCAAATGAGCCGGGTTGAAATGCGCGATCCGCAGAAAACCTATAATAAGTTTGCCGTAGCCGATTTCAACAAAACCACGCCAACTTTAAATTGGGTTGATTTGATGGCCAAAATGAAGGTAAAAGGCCAGGATTCTCTGCTGGTTGGCCAGCCTAAGTTTTTTACAGATTTGAATGGTTTGTTGACTGCTACGCCGGTTGCCGACTGGAAAACTTATCTGCAATGGAACCTTTTAAGGAATTCTGCTTCTTTGTTGAGTTCACCTTTTGTAAAAGCCAGCTTTGCTTACAGCCAGGTTTTAAGTGGACAAAAAGTGCAAACACCACGTTGGCAACGCATGTCATCTGCAACAGACGGCACTCTTGGCGAATTGCTTGGACAGCTGTATGTAAAAGAATATTTTACGCCGGAAGCAAAAGCACGCATGGAAGAATTGGTGGGCAATCTGCGCAAAGCTTACGCCATCCGCATCAGCAAATTGGATTGGATGAGCGATGCCACTAAGCAAAAAGCACTGGCAAAATTGAATGCTTTTACGCCCAAAATCGGTTATCCAAACCATTGGGAAACTTATACTGGTTTAAAAGTTAATCGTAATACTTTTTTCCAAAACGTGCGCAATGCCAGCAAATGGGGTTATGATGATAATGTGAAGAAGTTGGGCAAACCGGTTGACCGTACGCTTTGGGGCATGACGCCACCAACGGTGAATGCTTATTACAGTCCGGTGATGAATGAGATTGTGTTCCCGGCCGGGATTTTACAGTTTCCTTTCTTCGACCCAAAAGCGGATGATGCGGTGAATTATGGCGGAATTGGTGCGGTTATCGGGCATGAAATGTCGCACGGTTTTGACGATCAGGGAAGCCAGTACGATAAAGACGGAACGCTGCGCAACTGGTGGACGCCGGAAGACCGCAAAAAGTTTGAAGCCAAAACAGGTGCTTTAGGCAAACAGTATGATGCTTACACCATTTTGGATACCATCCACGTCAATGGTAAATTAACGATGGGCGAAAACATTGGCGATTTGGGCGGATTGAACGTGGCTTACACGGCTTTTAAACTAACCAAACAAGGCCAGGGCAACGAAAAAATTGACGGCTTTACACCAGATCAGCGTTTCTTTTTGTCTTTCGCTCAAATTTGGAGAGGCAAGAAACTGCCGGAATCTGCTGCACAACAAGTGGTAACCGATCCGCATTCGCCGGAGCAATACCGCGCGATCGGTGCGCCTGTAAATATGGATGCCTGGTACACCGCTTTTGATGTGAAACCTGGTGATAAATTGTATAAGAAACCTGAGGATAGGATTCGGATGTGGTAGGTTTTTGAAAAGGATTTTATAGTGGTAAAAGAAGCTCGTGATCTTTGGATTGCGGGCTTCTTTTCTGTAGGGATTTTTGTTAGTTTTAGCTTCACCATAAATCACCGTATATGAAAAAAATGTTACTTATTATTTTGTTTTTAAATGCTACTACAGCATTTGCACAAAATCAATTTAAAAAGAACAGCATTTATTTAGAGGCTGGCGGAAACGGGCTTTTTGGTTCGTTAAACTACGAACGGCAATTGGCAAAAGAACCAGGTTTTGGCGCAAGAGTTGGTGTTGGTTTTTATACCGAAGATGCTTTTTATTTAACTATTCCTGTTAGCATAAATTATTTGTTCAAACTTAAAAACAATACTTCTTTTATAGATGCTGGTTTGGGCACGACCTGGGCGAGGGTTGATGGCAAAATATTTGGTGATGCACCCTATTATGGGCATGGGCATTTTACAAATTTTATTCCAAGTGTTGGCTATAGAAAACAAACTTCAAAAAATTTAATGCTTAGGTTTAGTTTAACACCCGTTATCAATAATTTCGGATTCGTTCCATGGGCTGGTATTTCTTTTGGTAAGAGCTTTTGATACAATATTTTTACCGATAAAAGAAGCATCAACAGTTTTCGTAACTTCGATAGAAAAAAATACAATTATGAACTACGGCTCAATCAACATAGACCCTGAAACCATGGGTGGGACACCCGTTTTTACAGGAACTAGAATCCCTATTCAAACCCTTTTTGATTACATAGAAGGCGGCGATGATTTAGACGAGTTTCAAGAAGATTATTCTACGATTTCAAAAGAAGCAGCCATACAAGTTTTAAACATGGCAAAACAAACACTAACAACTGAAAAAACTTTGAATGAAAATTTTGCTTGATGAAAATCTAACTTAAACATTTCAACTTCAAACCGATTTTATAAAACTTAGGACTTTAAAACATAATTTGATTATGGAAACAACAATTAGAATAAACACAGACCAATTAACGGTTGATATAATAGAAGGCATCAAAAAAATGTTTCCACACAAAACGGTTGACATTACTATCCAAACAGCAGATGAAACTGAATATATTTTAAGCAATCCTGCTTATGCCCGTGAGTTGGAGGAAAGAATGGCTGAATACGAAAAAAGAAAAGAAACCATAAGCTTAAAAGTTGATGAACTGCTATGAGGAACATTGAATTTGTTCCTAAAGCATTTAAAGAATACTTATATTGGATTGAGACCGATAGAAAAACCGCATTAAAAATTGGCGATTTGATTAGAGATATTTTACGTGATCCGTTTAAAGGTTTAGGAAAACCGGAAGCTTTAAAACATCAATATAAAGGTTTATGGAGCAGAAGAATTGATCAAGAACACAGGTTAATCTATGAAATAACAGAAGATTCAGTCGTAATTATTTCGTGCTTCTCTCATTATCAAAATATTTAGTTTAGCTTCTCCTATTTCCCAATGCTCCAACTCATCCAAACCGCCGATGGTTCCAACACCATTTTTAACTCTGAAATCGGCGAAAATTACCATTCCAAACATGGTGCCTTGCAAGAAAGCCAGCACGTATTTTTAAAATCCGGCTTGCAATATTTTCTATCGGTAAAAAAAGCATCACAAGTTTCAATCTTGGAAGTTGGTTCAGGGACCGGTTTAAACTTTTTGCTTTCTGCAGATTATTGCACGCAACAGCAAATCAAACTGGATTATGTTGGCATTGAAGCTTTTCCGCTCAATACAGAATTGATAAGCCAAACGGGTTACGAGCAATACATTAGCAAAGAATTGTGGGAAAGTTTCCAGGGCATGTATCCTTCTACAATCAACCACAAAGTAAAAATCAATGTGTTTTGCCAACTGGAACTGGTGCATCGGGAATTGCTAAATTTTGAATCGCCGCAACTGTTTGACATCGTTTATTTTGATGCTTTTGCGGCCGTTCACCAACCGGAAATGTGGAGCGAAGAAGCGATTGCACACACCGTTCTTTTTCTGAAACCCGGCGGCGTTTTCGTTACTTATGCCATCACCGGAAACCTAAAACGGCAGTTGAAAGCTATGAATTTCAAAGTTGAAAAAGTGCCCGGCGCGCCTGGCAAACGCGAAATGCTGCGGGCTACCAAATTGTAATGCTTCTTTTATCGGCCAAAAATTAGTTAAAATATGACTTTAAGTAGATGTTGTAACATTTATTTGGATGTATAATTGTTCATCCAATAATAAAAACAAAATGAGCTTAATACAAGATTTAAACTGGCGCTACGCCACCAAAAGAATGAACGGACAAAAAGTTCCGCAGGAAAAATTAGATTATATTTTAGATGCTATCCGTTTGGCACCAACATCTTTCGGCCTACAGCCTTTTACCGTTTTGGTGATTGAAAACGAAGAGTTACGCAAAAAAATTCAGCCTATTGCTTACAACCAACCGCAAATATTTGAAGCTTCGCATTTGTTGGTTTTTACTGCCTGGACGGATGTTACCGAACAACAAATTGATGCTTATATGGCCAATGTTGCCAAAGAAAGAGGTGTTGATGTTGCAAACCTGGCTGGTTTTAAAGGTTCAATCGCTGGTTTGGTTGAACGCCAAACTCCGGAACAAAGATCAAACTGGGCTGCCAGACAAGCTTATATTGCTTTTGGGATCGGGCTGGCTGCAGCTGCAGAAATGCAAGTGGATGCCACACCGATGGAAGGTTTTGATGCTGTTGGTTTGGATGATGTTTTAGATCTGAAAGCAAAAGGTTTGCACGCCGTAACCATTATGCCGTTGGGCTTTCGTGATCAAGCGAATGACCAATTGGCGCAGGCCAAAAAAGTGCGCCGGCCAAAAGAAGAGCTGTTTATAGAAATGGCTTAAGCTTGGTTTTTTAACTTAAACTTAAATAATCCTGATGTTAATTGCGTCAGGATTTTTTGTTTTTTAGAAATTTCTGTCATGCTGTTTTTATCGATATAAAATCAGCGTGACCAAATAAACTTTATTTTTGCTTCAAACTAAAAACATGCCTTTACCCATTCCTCCTGCTAAACAAACGCCCGGAACTGCTTTTGAACGTTTGCTGACTATTTTGAACGACCTTCGCGAAAACTGTCCTTGGGATAAAAAACAAACTATGGAAACCCTGCGACATCTCACCATCGAAGAAACTTACGAGCTGGCAGATGCCATTTTGGAAGGCAATCAACCCGAAATCAAAAAAGAGCTGGGCGACGTGATGATGCACCTGGTTTTTTATGCGCGCATTGCTTCTGAAAAAGGAGATTTTGATATTACCGATGTATTGAATGGTGTTTGCGAAAAACTCATCCACCGCCATCCGCATATTTACAGTGACGTTTTGGTTGAAAATGAGCAAGACGTAAAGCGCAACTGGGAACAATTGAAGCTGAAAGAAGGCAATAAATCGGTTTTGGGCGGCGTTCCGGCCTCACTTCCGGCATTGGTTAAAGCTTCGCGGATACAGGAAAAAGCACGCGGCGTGGGTTTTGACTGGGAAGATAAAAGCCAGGTTTGGGATAAAGTTGAAGAAGAACTACAGGAGTTTAAGGATGAATTTCAGGTGCTAAACGAAGCATCCATCGACCAAGAAAAAGCAGAAGGCGAGTTTGGTGATTTATTGTTTTCGCTGATTAATTATGCACGTTTCATCAACATCAACCCGGAGAATGCTTTGGAAAAAACGAATAAAAAGTTTATCAAACGCTTTCAATACCTTGAACAAAAAGCAAAAGAAAATGGCAGGGAATTGCAGGATATGACGCTGGCCGAAATGGATGTTTATTGGAACGAGGCGAAGCAGGTTTGAATTGATTGATGCTGTTTTTATCGGCATAAAATTGGATTGAATATTGTAATTTTATCAAAAAACAAATCCAATGGCAACTATTATAATTCATCCCGAATCAGAAGAGCAGGAAAACCTTTTTGAACAGCTTGCCAAAATGTTAAATGTACCTTTCGAGAAGTCGGAAGAAAGTCCTTATAATCCAGAGTTTGTAAAAATGATAGAACAAGGCAAAGAAGATATTAAAAATGGGTTGGGTAGAAAGATTACCTTGGAAGAACTGGATAATTTATGGAAATAGTTTTATCGCCAAAGGCAGAAGACGATTTAACTTTTTGAAAAAAGTCCGGTAATAAAATTATCTTGCAAAAGATTGCTCAATTAACACGAGCAATTATAGAAAACCCTTTTAACGGTATTGGAAAACCTGAACAACTTAAACATAAATATTCCGGGTTATGGTCAAGACGTATAAATTCAGAACATAGAATTTTGTACGAAGTTGATGCTAATATAATTACAATCTACTCTTTAAGAGGACATTATACCAACTAAAATATTAAATCTGATTTTATTAAAACAGTATATAATTTTTTTTAATATCACCAATGCTTAAAAAACTACTCTTCCTTACTGTTTTTATCGGCATAAATCTCACCGCTTTTGCCCAGCATCAAAACAAAAAAAGCAAAGCAAATTATTTTCCGCCGGCTGGAAGCTGGGCGCACCAAACGCCGCCGCAATTGGGTTTAAATGCGGATAGTTTACGTGCTGCTATTGCTTTTGCTATCCAAAACGAAGCGAAAGAACCACGCAACATGGAAATTTCACAAGCATTATCTTTTGGAAAAGAACCTTTTGGCGAAGGCATTGGCCCGTTTGCAGAACGCGGCGACCCAACCGGGATCATCATTTATAAAGGAATAATTGTGGCAGAATGGGGCGATCCTAATCGTGTTGATATGACCCATAGCGTTACCAAAAGCTTCCTTTCTACCGTTGTAGGTTTGGCGGTTGAAAAAGGTTTGATCAAAAGCGTGCAGGATTCCGTTTATAAATATGTGCCGCCGATTGAAGTTTACAATCCAACACAAATCAACCGGCCGGCAGAAGATTTGGGCAAACCGCAAATGCTGTATCCTTTTGCTTCTCCGCACAACAAAAAACTAACTTGGGACGTGATGCTGCGCCAAACCAGCGATTGGGAAGGCACGCTTTGGGGCAAACCGGATTGGGCCGACCGGCCGCAAGGAAACGCCAGCGAGTGGATCAACCGCCCAAGAAACGAACCCGGAACGGTTTGGAAATACAATGATACACGCGTGAATGCACTTGCACTTGCGGCAACCAATGTTTGGCGGCAACCGCTGCCAAAAGTTTTAAAAGAATATATCATGGATCCGATCGGCGCATCAAACACCTGGCGCTGGTACGGCTATCGCAACTCCTGGATTGTGCTGGACGGTCAAGCAGTACAATCTGTAAGCGGCGGCGGGCATTTTGGCGGCGGTATGTTTATCAATGCTTATGATATGGCGCGTTTCGGCTTGCTTACGTTGCACCGCGGCAACTGGAACGGCAAACAATTAATTGCCGAAAGCTGGGTAAAACAAGCTTTAACGCCAACCACTGCCAACACCGGTTACGGCTACATGAACTGGTTTTTAAATACTGATAAAAAGCTGTTTCCGCATGCGCCGGCTTCCGCTTTTGTGCATATTGGCAATGGCAACAATATTATTTATGTTGATCCGGAACATGATCTGGTAATGGTTGTCCGCTGGATACAAACCAAAGGCATGGACGGAACCGTGCAGAAAGTGCTTGCTTCTTTTAGCAGGTAAAAATAGCAGGTTATTTTCCCTCGTTTATCCCATACAAAACATAACCTTGGCCAATATAATTTGATAACACGGTTTGCGCAGTCAACGAAACTTTTACGCCTGCATACAATTCTTCTTTCGTCACGTTTAAAAAGTTCATTGCTTGGCCACAAGCAATTACTTTTACGCCATTCTTCATTAAATCATCTATCAATTTGCTGTTAGGATTATCCTTTTTAAAGTTTTTTTGAAAGATTTCGTTTTTGCGGATTGACATCAGCGATGGGCCGTGTACCACAATAACCGGATGAATATTGGCCATCGGTATCCCGGACGCTACATGCAAATTGATGATCCGCGCGATTTCTACCAAACCGGGATTTATTTTAGAATGTGTGCTATCTTTCGGGTTCATTGTAAACTCAAACAGCAATTTATAGTCTTTTTTCGGATCAGGAATTTCATCTATCCCAGCCACAGGCAAAACGCCGGAATACGTTCCGGCATTGATTAAGGGGAAATAAGCCATCGAAGCCATTTTCGCAAACCTCGCCTGTTCTTTTTTTGCTGCCATCGATGTATCCAATGCTGCTTTTGCAGCACTACCGCCAGTTGATTTTTGGGCGAAAGAATTTGGCAGTGCGCCAATCACCAGGCAAAGTGAAAATAAAAACTTGTTCATGGCCGATAAATTTAATTGATAAAAGATAAACTAAAGTACCTATTTATCTTTTAAAGAAAAATTATTATTTTTGGAATCCCCAACTCATTAACAATCAACCTGTCCATTTCTTCTACTGTTTTTATACAATGAAAATTGCCGTTGCTTCTCCCCCGATCCCGCAATCTTTGGATGCGGGTTTGTTTTGGCTCGAAACATTAACAGCACAAGCTAAAGCAGCGCAGGCAGCAATTATCTGCTTCCCGGAAAGTTTTTTGCCGGGTTATCCTGGTATGCCTTATCCAGTGCAAGACCGTGAAAATGACCGGCTAAAAGAAGCATTGCAACGTGCCTGCGAAATTGCTTCGGCACAAAAAGTTGCGATCATTTTGCCTATGGATTGGCACAGCAACGCCGGACTTTTAAATGTGGCACAAGTAATTTCTGCGGAAGGAAAAGTTTTAGGCTATCAAACCAAAAATCAGTTGGATCCAACGGAAGACGAAATTTGGACAGCCGGCAAAACCCGACAACTATTTGAAGTCAGCGGGTTGAAATTCGGCATCACCATCTGCCATGAAGGTTTTCGATATCCCGAATCAGTACGTTGGGCGGCGCAAAACGGTGCACATATCGTTTTTCATCCGCATTTTTCCGGTGGCGATGAGGAAGGAACCGAGTTATCGCAATTCCTTCACCCCGAAAACCCTTACTACGAAAAAGCCATGATGATGCGTGCGTTGGAAAACACCATTTACTTCGCCAGCTCCAATTACGCCTCAAAATATACAGAATCTGCCAGTTCCATTTTTGCACCCGATGGAAAATGTATGGTAAACGAAGCATACGGGAAAGTGGGGATTATTGTGGCTGATATTGATTTAAATTTGGCGACGGGTTTGCTGGCCAAAAGATTTAAAAAAGAGTTATACCAAAACTATAAAACCTAACAAACGTGTTCTTAATTTGAGAACTTTTTTTTAAATTTGAATTTGCTAAAACCTTTTTGAAAAGAATAATTGCTAAAAAAACACTTCGTATTTTCTGGGAAAAATATCCTGATGCTGAGCAGTATTTAAAAACATGGTATGATACGGCCAAATCTGCTAACTGGAAGTCGCCTGGTGATGTGAAGCTAACTTACATCAATGCAAGTATTTTAAAAGAGAGTCGGGTGATATTTAATATTAAGGGAAATTCTTACCGGCTAATTGTTAAGTTTAATTACGAAAGAGAATGGATATTTATTCGTTTTGTAGGAACACATGCTGAGTATGATAAGATAGATGCCAATTCAATTTAAAGAATAATGAGTTTAAAACCAATAAATACGGAAGCTGATTACACAGAGGCTTTAAAAAAATTAGAATTAGTTTTTGATGCTCCACCTGAAACAGAACAGGGCAACGAAGCAGAAATACTTGCTTTACTGATTGAGCATTATGAAAATGTACATTATCCGATCGAGGCACCCGATCCAATTGAAGCAATTAAAATAAGGATGGAGGAAATGAACTTGAAACAAAAGGATTTAGTTGGCGTAATTGGCGGTAAAAGCAAAGTATCTGAAGTGCTCAATAAAAGGAAAAAGTTGAATGTAGATATGATCCGCGAGTTAGAAAAAATGTTAAATATTTCTGCTTCTGTTTTGATTGGCAATTATCAGTTGAAATAAATTCTGCTGTTATTTAAATTAGTTTTGGATAGAAACATCTTAGCTTTTAACAAAATTTCTATATTTGCACAAGCTTCTTTTGAAGCAAAAAATCATGAAAAAATATTTCACCCAGTTGTATCCTCATCATTCATCCCAAGTTTGATTTTTTTGCACGAAATATTAATTCCTTTTTTGTTATCCAATCCAAAGTTCCATTGAAACCACTTAAAATAGCGATCCAGAAATCTGGTCGCCTCAACGAAAAATCTGTAGAACTGTTAAAAAACTGCGGCCTGTCTTTCGAGAATTATAAAAGTTCGTTGATTTCCCCGGTTTCAAATTTTCCATTGGAGATTTTGTTTTTGCGCGATGACGACATTCCGGAATACGTGCAGGACGGCATTGCAGATTTGGGGATTGTGGGCGAAAACGTAATCTTGGAAACCGAAGTGGAAGTAAGTTACCTGCAACATTTGGGTTTTGGAAAATGCACGCTAAAAATAGCATTGCCCAACAACAGCGAAGTGGAAAACTTGAGCCAGCTTCAGGGAAAATCCATCGCCACTTCTTATCCGGTTATTTTAGATAAGTTCTTGAAAAAAAACAACATTCAGGCTGATATACGCACCATTTCAGGCTCGGTAGAAATTAGTCCGGGTTTGGGTTTGAGTGATGCCATTTTCGATATAGTTTCTACCGGCGGCACGTTGAAAAGCAATGGTTTGAAGCCTTTTGCCGATGTGATTTCTTCAGAAGCGGTTTTAATCGGAAGAAAAGGCGAAGAAAACAATGAACACGTTTTAGAACTGATCCAGCGCATTCAATCGGTTTTGCGTGCCAAAGAAACCAAATACGTGGTGCTGAATGTGCCCGAACATTGTTTAACACAAATTTTAAAATTATTGCCCGGCGTAAAAAGCCCAAGCGTTATCCCGTTGGCCGAAAGCGGCTGGGTTGCGGTGCACACGGTTATCCCGGAACGTGATTTTTGGAACAAGATCAGCGAACTAAAAACAGCTGGCGCACAAGGGATTGTGGTGATGCCGATTGAAAAAATCATTTTGTAAATACTGTTTTTACCGGGTAAAAATTGGCGCGATGTTAAAAGTTTATAATTATAACGAACTCTCGGAAGCGGATATTAAGCAATTGACTTTGCGGAATACTGATTCGGGAAACGAGATCCGGGAAACGGTAGAAAACATCCTTTCAAACGTAAAACAAAACGGTGATCAAGCTTTGCGCTATTATGCTTTAACTTTTGATAAAGTAACGCTTGATAATCTTTTTACTGATGAAAAAGAGCTAAGCGAATTAGCCGAACAAGTTTCTGATGAACAAAAACAAGCGATAAAAACAGCTTATCAAAACATTTTAAAATTCCATCAAACCCAATATCACACAGAAGAAAAAGTAGAAACCATGCCCGGCGTAACCTGTTGGCGCGAACTGCGGCCGATAGAAAAAGTTGGTTTATACATTCCGGGTGGCACAGCGGTTTTGCCAAGTACTTTTTTGATGTTGGGAATCCCGGCAAAAATTGCTGGTTGCAAAGAAATTGTGGTTTGTTCTCCGCCACAAAAAAACGGCAAAATCAATCCGTACATTGCTTTTGTGGCACAGCTTTTAGGCATCAAAAAAGTATTTTTAGTTGGCGGCGCACAAGCGGTTGCGGCAATGGCTTACGGTACGGAAAGCATCCCGAAGGTTGATAAAATTTTTGGACCTGGAAATCAGTACGTTACCAAAGCAAAAACGATTGTTCAATCTACAACGGTTACAGCGATTGATATGCCTGCCGGTCCATCCGAAGTTTTGATAATTGCGGATGAAACTGCCAATCCGGTTTTTGTGGCTGCGGATTTACTGGCGCAGGCTGAGCATGGCGTGGATAGTCAATCGGTGCTGGTTTCTACTTCTCAAAAATTGATTGATGAAACTATTTTGGAGCTGGAAAAGCAGTTACCGGTTCTGCCGCGAGCAGCAATCACCCAAAAAGCAATGGCCAATTCGTATGCTGTTTTTACGGGTAATTTATTGGAGTCGATGGATTTTAGCAACCAATATGCACCGGAGCATTTGATTTTGGCAACCAACAATTGGCAACAAATCACCGAAAAAATCATCAACGCAGGTTCTGTTTTTTTGGGAAATTTAACGCCCGAAAGTGCTGGTGATTATGCTTCCGGAACCAATCATACTTTGCCCACAAGTGCTTATGCCAGAGCATATTCTGGTGTTTCGGTTGATTCTTTTGTGAAGAAAATCACGTTTCAGCATTTAACGCCGGAAGGTTTGCAAAACATCGGCAAAACGGTAGAAATATTGGCAGAACTGGAAGGTTTGCAGGCGCACAAAAACGCGGTAACAGTACGATTAAAAGATATATAAAAGAAAATTTCTCCACCTTGTCATTCCGACGATAGGAGGAATCTTCTTCGAATAAAAAAGAGCAACAAAAGATTAAGTTGAAAGAAGATTTCTCCCGCTGGTCGAAATGACAAAAAGCAGAAACCTTTATCAAACAAAAAAATAAAGTTGAAAGAAGATTCCTCCTATCGTCGAAATGAGAAAAACAACGTCGAAAAGACAGTAGGAAAAAACATAAAACAATGAGTTTCAACCTCCAAAATCTCCTTCGGGAAAATATCAAAAACCTCAAGCCGTATTCTTCTGCGCGGGATGAATTTCAGGGCGAAGCCAGCATTTATCTGGATGCGAACGAAAACGCGTACGGTTCTCCCTTGGAAACAAATTATAACCGTTATCCGGATCCGCTTCAGTTTAAAGTTAAAACAAAAATTACAGCGATAAAAGGAGTACCGCCGCGCAATATTTTTTTGGGAAATGGCAGCGACGAAGCGATCGATATTCTGTTCAGAAGTTTTTGCCATCCCGGAATTGATAACGTGATCTTGGTTCCGCCAACGTATGGCATGTATCAGGTTTCGGCAAATATCAATGATATTCAGGTTCAAAATATTCCCTTAACTGCTGATTATCAGTTAAATTTGGAAGGGATTGCAGAAGCGATCAACCCAAATACCAAACTAATTTTCATTTGTTCGCCCAATAATCCAACCGGAAATTCGATCAACCGGGAAGATATAGAAACGCTGCTGGCCAATTTTAACGGAATTGTGGTTGTGGACGAAGCGTATATCAATTACAGCCGCCAAAAAAGTTTTATCCAGGAACTGACTGAATATGGTAACTTGGTGGTTTTGCAAACGCTTTCAAAAGCCTGGGGTTTGGCCGGTTTAAGAATTGGAATGGCTTTTGCCTCCGAAGAAATTATTGAAGTTTTTAACCGTGTAAAACCGCCTTACAATATCAACGAAGCTTCGCAAACTTTAGCTTTGCAGGCTTTGGATAATTTGGAACAGGTGAACCGCTGGATCAAAGAAACGCTGCTGGAACGCGATAAATTGGTTCTGGGCTTGAAAAACCTAAGCTTTATGATCGACATTTATCCTTCGGACGCCAATTTTATACTGGTAAAAACAGCATCGCCAAAAGCGATTTATCAGTTTTTGGTAGAAAAAGGAATTATCGTTCGTGATCGTTCTAAAGTAGAACTTTGCGAAGGGTGTTTGCGCATCACGGTTGGAACGCCAACGGAAAACACACAATTATTAAACAGTTTGACTGCCTTTGAAGCATGAAAAAAATATTATTTATTGACCGCGACGGAACGCTGATTTCTGAAACCACAGACCAACAGATTGATTCATTTGACAAACTGGAATTTTATCCCCAGATGTTGAAATATTTGCCAAAAATTGCTGAAGAACTTGATTTTGAGTTAGTTATGGTAACCAATCAGGATGGTTTAGGCACTTTTATCTATCCTGAGCGTACATTTTGGCCTGTTCAAGATTTTATTGCTCATACCTTAAAAAATGTAGGTGTTGAATTTTCGGATGTTGTAATTGACCGGACTTATCCTAAAGATAATGCACCAACCCGCAAACCTGGAACTGCCTTGCTGACCAAATATTTTGACAGAGATGAGTACGATTTGAAAGGTTCTTTTGTCATCGGCGATCGTTTGAATGATGTGATGCTGGCAAAAAATTTGGGTGCAAAAGCGATCTGGCTAAACAACCAAACGCATTTAGGCAGATCAGAATTTTCAAAACAAAGTCCCGAAGAATTAAAACCCGTAATTGCTTTAGAAACTACCGACTGGAAAAAGGTTTATGAATTTTTAAAATTAGGCCAGCGAGAAATTGAGCATCGCCGCAAAACAAAAGAAACAGATATTTTGATCAAATTAAACCTGGACGGAAAAGGCGAAGCCAAAGTATCCACTGGTTTGCCTTTTTTCGATCATATGCTGGATCAGATTGCAAAACACGGCAGCATTGATTTGGAAATTGAAGCCAAAGGAGATTTGCATATCGACGAGCACCACACCATTGAAGACACCGGAATTGCTTTGGGCGAAGCTTTTGCACAAGTTTTGGGCGATAAAAAAGGCATTGGCCGTTACGGTTTTTTGCTGCCGATGGATGACTGCCTGGCACAAGTGGCGATGGATTTTGGCGGCCGAAATTGGCTGGTTTGGGATGCTTCTTTTAGCAGGGAAAAAATCGGGGAAATGCCGACAGAAATGTTTTTCCATTTTTTCAAATCTTTTTCTGATGCGGCCAAATGCAACCTGAACATCAAAGCGGAAGGCGAAAATGAGCATCATAAAATAGAATCTATTTTCAAAGCTTTTGCAAAGTCGATCAAAATGGCTGTAAAACGTGATGCGAATAATATGGTTTTGCCAAGTACAAAGGGCGTTTTGTAGGAGGCTTTCAGTTATCAGCTTTCAGCAATTAGCTTAATGCACAATTTGCAATATTAGTCGTTTACAAAAGCTGAAAGCTGATGGCTTACAGCTAAAAGCTTAGAAACAATGCTTGGAATTATACAATATGGAGCCGGAAACATTTTCTCCTTAACTGCTGCACTTGATCGGTTGGAAATTGCATACGGCATGATTTCGCAGGAAAGCGATTTTGAGCTGTACGACCGTTATATTATTCCGGGCGTTGGCCATGCTGGTGCGGCTATGCAGAAATTAGAAAGTACGGGTTTAGTTCCGGCCATCCTAAAAATCACAAAACCGGTTTTGGGAATTTGTGTCGGAATGCAGCTAATTACGGCTTATTCGGAAGAAGGCAATGCTGATCTGCTTGATATTATCCCCGTAAAAACACTTCGGTTTAAAGAAGAAGCCGGTTTAAAAGTTCCGCATACCGGCTGGAACCAGGTTCATCCGAAAGAAACGGAATTGTTTAAAGGCATTGATCCGAACGCTTATTTTTACTTTGTCCATTCTTATTTTATCGAACACGATAATTTATATACTTTAGCATCAACCCGATACGGCGTTCAGTTTTCGGCTGCCATCAAAAAAAACAACTTTTATGGTGTGCAGTTCCATCCTGAAAAATCCGGTACGGCAGGCGAAACGCTGTTAACCAATTTTGCCCATCTTTAATGTTAAAGAACAAAATGTACATTATACCTGCTATCGATATCCTGGATAAAAAAGTAGTCCGCCTGCGCGAAGGCGACTACCAACAGGTAACCAACTACGACGTTACGCTGGAAGAAATGGTTGAAAGATACCAATCCAACGGAACCGATTTTATCCATATTATTGATTTGAACGGTGCAAAAGGTGATTTCAGCAATCAGGAATATCTGGCTAAAATCATCCATAAAACAGCGATGAAAGTGCAATATGGCGGTGGCATACGCAGCATTGAAAAGATAAAAGAGCTGGTTGAAGCTGGCATTCACCGTGTGATTGTGGGCACACAAGCCATTATTAACCCTACTTTTTTGGATGAGCTGAGTACTTCTTTTATCGGCAAAAATCATGGGGCCGATCAAATCGTGATCGCTATTGACGTGCTGGACGAAGTGATTAAATATTCCGGATGGATGGAAAGTTCGCCGGTAAAATTAATAGATTATATAGATCGCTGCCTTGAACTTGGGTTCTTTAGGTTTTTATGTACAGATATAAACAAAGATGGAAAATTAGGCGGTGCCGCTGTAGAACTTTACGAAAAACTGCTTGATCATTCTCCTTTTATCAAATTGATTGCTTCAGGGGGCGTAAGTTCAATGGGAGATATAGAAAAACTGAGCAAAATCAGCGTAGAATCTGTGGTAGTTGGCAAAGCAATTTACGAAAATCATATTTCGGTAGCAGAGATCCAGGAATGGAATTTAAAGGCGATGGCGAGTTTGTAAACCCAGACTATTACATTTTAATAGATGAAAGTTTACACAGATACATCAACAATTGGAGGTTGCTTTGATGAAGAATTTAAAGAATGGTCTGTTGCCTTATTTGAAGAATTTAAAGCAGGAATAAAACTAATTATGCTTTCTGATCTGACATTGCAGGAACTTGAACTTGCAAGAAAGGAAGTCCGTGAAAAAATACTGGAAGTTTCAGCCAACAATCAAATAACGACTGGTATTACAGATGAGGCAATCATCCTTGCCGAAACTTATATCAACGAAGGCGCGTTAACAAATAAAAGTTACAATGATGCCCTTCATATTGCGCTTGCAACATTAAACAACGCTGATGTTTTGGCAAGTTGGAACTTTAAGCATATTGTCAACCTCAGCCGTATCAAGCTTTACAACTCAATCAACTTAAAACTTGGGTACAACATAATTGAAATCAGGACACCGAGAGAAATTTTAAATTTATAAAAGATGGAAAAGGATAAAGAATTTGATGCCGTATTGATGATGAGGGAAATACGCGAAAATTTAAGTGAAAAATATTGGAAACACCCGGATGTTTTAAAAAAAGAAATGCAAGCTATCAGGGAAAAATATAAGCTAAAAATTGCAGATACTACAACAACTAAAAGTATTTAATAACTTAAACAAGTTTTGAAAGAAATAAATACGCTTTCTGACCTACATTTTAAATTTCAGGGAAATTTAGCAAAACGCATTGTTCCCTGCCTCGATGTAAAAGATGGCCGCACAGTAAAAGGTGTCAATTTTGTGGATCTGCGCGATGCAGGCGATCCGGTAGAGCTGGCCTGGCAATACTCGCAGCAAGGTGCCGATGAACTGGTTTTTCTGGACATTACAGCAACCCATGAACGCCGGAAAACCATGGTCGAACTGGTAAAAGCAGTTGCCCGAAATGTTAATATTCCTTTCACAATCGGCGGCGGCATCAATGAAATTGCAGACGCGGATATTCTATTAAATTCTGGTGCGGATAAGATTTCGATCAATTCGGCTGCCGTTCGTAACCCAAAACTGATTGATGAGCTGGCCAAAGCTTTTGGGGTTCAGTTCGTGGTGATTGCGGTAGATACACGCCGTGTTGGAAATCAAAACTTAGTGCATTTAAACGGCGGAAGGATTGCAACCGAACACGAAACATTTAACTGGATAAAAGAAGCAGAAAGCCGCGGTGCAGGCGAAATCCTGCTGACTTCTATGGACCATGATGGCACCAAAACTGGTTTTGATTGTGATTTTTTGAAGCAAATTAATGATCAGATCAGCATTCCGCTGATTGCTTCCGGTGGGGCCGGAAACCAGCAGCATTTTGTAGATGTGTTTAAAGATGCCGGCGTTGATGCGGCGTTGGCGGCTTCGGTTTTTCATTATGGTGAAATTTTGATTCCAGATTTGAAACAGACTTTGAAACAGAATAACATCGAAGTAAGAATCTAAGCAAAATAGAATGCTTCTTTTATAGCATAAAAATTAAACATGAATTTCGATAAAAATACCGGCCTTTTACCAGTCATCATACAAGATTACCAAACTTTGGAAGTGCTGATGCTGGGCTACATGAACCAGGAAGCATTCTATAAAACACAGGCCGAAAAAATAGTTACCTTCTTTTCGCGCTCTAAAAACAGGCTTTGGACAAAAGGTGAAACCAGTGGCAATTTTTTGCATGTAAAAGAAGTACACTTGGATTGCGACCAGGACACGATTTTGATCAAGGCAAAAGCCGACGGGCCAACTTGCCATACTGGTTCGCGCAGTTGTTTCCAAACAGAACACAATCAGAATTTTATTTTTGAACTGGAAAACATCATCCGTGACAGATACGAAAACCCACAAGAAGGTTCGTACATCAACAAAATGCGTAAAAAAGGCTTAAACAAAATTGCGCAAAAAGTAGGCGAAGAAGGCGTAGAAACTGTGATTGCCGCTCTGGCTGAAACAGAATTTGACCTGGTAAACGAAGCATCGGATTTAGTTTTTCATTTGTTGTTTTTACTGCACGAGAAGAACGTTAGCTTGGAAACTATTGCTAAGAATTTGGAAAGTAGGCATAAATAAGTTGTTATAACTAATTCAGCGTAAATGAGCCAAATACCTGTCATTAATGTACCATTTGAAGAGTTGAAACATTTGGTTTTAGATTGTATTAAACAAAAAGGGGATTCGTTTGAATTTAATAGCTTTTGTAATCTCGTAGGATCTTACGCAGTTAAGAAGCAAATTGTTAAAGATCCGAACCCAACTGGATTTCAAGCATTAGAATTTCCTTTACAAAAACAAGATGAAAATAGAGTTAGAGAAATTCTTTGGGATTTAATTATCGAACGTGTTTTAACACTTGGGGACTATCATAATAATACGTGGCCTTCGTTGAGTTTAACTGATTACGGGAAAAAAGCGATACATTCAAATCCACCTGCTCCAAACGATTCTACTGGATATTTAAAACGTATAAAAGATGAAGTTCCTCAATTAGATTCTATAATTGAAATCTATTTAATTGAAAGCGTTAGAACATATAATATAAACCAGTTTTTATCTTCAACAATAACTTTAGGTTGTGCCTCTGAAAAAGCATTATTGGTATTAATCGAAACTTTTAAACAAACTTTTAAAGACAGTTCAAAAAAGGCAGCATTCTCAAAGAAGGTAGATGATAAATTTATCAAAACTCAATTTGATGAATTTAATAAAGCTTTTCAACAAATTTTACCACAGTTGTCATATGAGTTAAGAGATAAGTATACAAATACCTTAACTGGTGTTTTTGAAATGATCCGATACAATAGAAACGCTGCTGGTCATCCATCGGGTAAACAAGTTGATAAAGATACCCTATTTGCAAACCTTCAAGTATTCATCCCTTATTGCAAATATATTTATGAACTAAAGGATTACTTAGAAAAAAATCAGCATAATTAACAGAAGGCAGCACACAATATGGGTTTGGTAAAAAACTAACGGAATGAACAACTTGCTTTTTCATTTAAAACATATAACAGTTAATTTACAACTCACAAACAAATGCAAGTCGAAAAAACAGCAGAACTTTCCGGCCACATCAATCCAATATTTGCTTTGGCTTTCTCCCAAAAACCAGGTATTATTTTTACTGCCGGAAACGATAAAGGCGTGGTGGAATGGAGCCTGAAAACCAATGCTTTTATCAAAGTCATGTTTCCGGTGGCTACTTCGGTTTATGCCATTCATTGTCCGGTTGGTTTTCCGCTTTTGTTTGCCGGTTTGCGTAACGGCGATGTTTTGGTGTTTGATTTTATTCAGCAAAAACTCCTTCCGCCATTAAAATATCACCAGAAACCAATTTTTGATATGCAATCTGTTCCTGATAAAAAAGAACTTTTAATTGCCAGCGAAGATGGTTCTATTTCGATATGGAATTTGGAGGATTTGAGTTTAGTGCATTCCATTCCGGTTGCTGCGGATACAGTGCGCTCGATCAGCATTTCAACCCAAAACAAACAAATAGCTTTTGGTTGCCGAGATAATACTATTCGTGTTTATGATTTGGAAGATTATACACAAATCCGAACGTTGACTGGCCATACTTTGCCTGTTTTTTCGGTTGCTTATGCGCCTTCCGGAGATTATTTAGTTTCCGGTTCGCGGGATGCGCAGCTAAAGATTTGGGATTGTAAAAGTTTTGAGTTAATCCATAATATTCCGGCACATTTATTTGCCATCAATAGCATTGCTTTTCATCCAACGCAACCTTATTTTGCAACTGCAAGTATGGATAAAAGCATCAAAATCTGGGGTTCGGACGATTTTAAATTGTACAAAATCATCAGTCGGGAAAAAGGATTTGCAACGCACCGTTTATCGATCAATAAAATTGCCTGGAGTGCAGACGGCAATCAGCTGGTTTCCGTTGGAGATGATAAACTGGTAATGATTTGGGATTTTTCGTTTTGAAACCCGGTTTTTATATGCTACTTTTAGCAGGTAAATTTCTTCCGGCTTAATATATTTTATGCTAAACAAACTAATTATTAGCCGTGTTATAAATTATCAACACAGATATTAAAAGAACAAACGATGAAAAAATTAAATGTATTATTTTTAGCAGGTGTTACCGCATTGTCATTCCAAGCGTGCAATAGTTCCAGCAAAACCAATAGCACGGATGTTGCTAAAGATTCCAATTCAACTAAAACCAGTTCTTCCAGGATGAAATCTGCTATAGATACCACTGCAAAAACGGCTGGTGCAGTAATGAAAGTAGACAAAGATGATTCGGATTTTGCAGTTGAAGCCGGAAATGGCGGAATGGCAGAAGTGGCAATGGCGCAGTTGGCACAACAAAAAGCAACCAACCCGGATGTAAAAGCTTTTGCTGCAAAAATGATTACCGATCACACGAAAGCAAACGATAAGCTGATGGCTTTGGCAAAACAAAAAGACATCACTTTGCCAGCAGCTGTAAGTAATGATGAGCAGAAAAAAATGGATGACATGAGCAAAAAATCAGGTAAAGATTTTGATAAAGCTTATGTAAACGAGATGGTTGACGATCACAACAAAGACGTAAAGGAGTTTACAGATGCCTCTAAAAACGTAAAAGATGCTGATTTGAAATCCTTTGCTACAACTACGTTACCAACTTTGAAAATGCACCAAACGATGATCAAAGCAATTGATAAAAAAATGTAATCATACTGTTTTTATCACCTAAAAATGGAGTTTCAATTCAAGTTGAAGCTCCATTTTTTTTGCCCTAAAAGAAGCGTTTAATGATGCGCAAACGATGCGTGTATTTTTTTTGCTCCTCAGCATAAATTCCTTGATCATCAATTCGGTCAATTTTTACTTTGCCGGAAGCATGGATAATTTGTTGGTTGTGCAGCATGATGCCAACGTGAACAATTCGTCCGGCTTCGTTATCAAAAAAAGCTAGATCGCCCGGTAAAGCTGCCTGCAAAAAATCTACCATTTCGCCTTGTTCCGCTTGCTGCCAGGCATCGCGTTTCAGCTGGATATTTTGCGAACGGTAAACAGCTTGTGCAAAACCGGAACAATCAATACCAAAATGCGTGCGGCCGCCCCACAGATACGGTGTATTCAAATACGTTTTGGCAAAATCAATCAAACTGTTTATTTTGGGTTGAAGCTGGTTTTGAAGCTGAAACTCATTCTTGCCAAGCACAAATCCATTATTTTCCAAACCTGCAATTCGGCTTGCGGCTGGCAGATACAACAATGAATCATCGGTTTTTTTGGAGATAATCGTAACTGGTTCCTGCGTGAACAATACTGTTTTTAACAGGTGTTTTTCGTGATCCTTTTCATCAACCAAAACACTTTGAATAGCCTGGATATAACCTTCATAATTATCGCTTTCCGTTTTGATTTTCAGCCAATCGTTTTCAGTTTCTAAAACCATAAAACCTTCACCAAAAAGCAGTTGCGAAACTTGCTGCGAACTGTGCGCTGCTTTTTCGCGCAGAGGCACAATTGCCAGATTGATTAAACCGTATTGCATTTTTTAGCTATAAAAAAAGGGAACACAAAATTGTATTCCCTTTCAGTTTCAGTTGTAAAATAATTATCCTTCCATGTGCAGCCAGGCTTTTTTGGCCAGCAGCTCTTCTTTGCTTTCACGCACATCTTCGTCATCCACACAGCAATCCACCGGACAAACGGCTGCACATTGCGGCTCATCATGGAAACCTACGCACTCGGTACATTTATCAGAAACGATGTAATAAACTTCATCAGAAATTGCAGCATTCGGCTCTTCTGCGTTCAAAGTAGAACCATCTCCAAAATCAATAATGCCTTTTAAACCAGTTCCCTCAGAAAATTTCCAGGCGGCACCGGCATCATAAATGGCATTGTTCGGGCATTCCGGTTCGCAAGCCCCGCAGTTTATACATTCATCAGTAATTTTAATTGCCATAACGCTATCCTTAAAAAGCTAAATGATACATTTGCTTTGCATCAATTTTTGATGTGCAGTAATGTTTTGCAAAGATAACAAAAATTGCATTTTCAAGTTTTAAGCTTTGCTATTTATATGTCAGAATTGATTAAAATAAACCTCATAAAAACCTTATCGGATTTAGGAAATGAATTGTTAAAACCTTCCGCCGAACTGCTTCAAATCATTGATCAGGAAAAACAATACAACGCCTGGTTCACCCCCGAAAACGTTTTGCAAGCCGTACAGGCAATCGGAAAAATGCTGAACCAAACTGATCTGGAAAAATGGCTTCCGCAAAATTCCGATGCTGTTTTTACCGGCAAAAAAATTGGCTTGGTGCTGGCCGGGAATATTCCGCTGGTTGGTTTTCATGATGTGCTTTGCGTGCTGGCTTCCGGCCATTTTGCTTTGATCAAAGCTTCTGCAAATGATTCAAGGTTAATTAGTTATATTTTGAAAAGATTGGTTTTGCTCGAGCCGGAATTTGCAAACCGATATGAGTTTACTGAACGTTTGGCTGGTTTTGATGCCGTGATGGCTACCGGAAGCAACAATACTTCGCGCTATTTTGAATATTATTTTGGTAAAGTGCCCAACATTATCCGCAAAAACCGAAACAGTTTAGCTTTACTTTCAGGTGATGAAAGCGAAGAAGATTTGCAAAAATTAGGGCATGATATTTTTGATTACTTTGGATTGGGTTGCCGCAGTGTTTCCAAATTGCTGGTTCCGGAAGGTTATGATTTCGGGAAATTGTTCCGGGCGATAGAACTTTTTCAACCGATCATCAACCATCATAAATACAACAACAATTACGATTACAACAAATCCATTTACTTAGTTAATCAGGCCAAACATCTGGATAATGGTTTTTTGTTGCTGAAGCAGGACGAGAAAATTGCTTCGCCGCTGGCCGTTTTATATTATGGTTTTTATGCTGATTTGAATGATGCAAACCGCCAACTAAACCAGCAAAAAGAAGCCTTGCAATGCGTGGTAAGTAATATGCAAGTTGTTGCAGATGTGCAAGTTGTGGGTTTCGGTGAGAGCCAGCAGCCCAAACTTTGGGATTATGCTGATGGTGTAGATACAATGGCTTTTTTACGAAGCATCTGAGTTTTTAGGTGCTAAAAGAAGCATCGGTTTAAAATCAAAATCAACCGAAAAAAATCTTACATAAATTTTAACTTTGGCAGCGGATGTACATTATCAAAGTAAAAGGAGTTGCCAAAATACCGGATTATGTGCAGCTGCGCGATGAAAAGTTTACTTTGCTGGCTTATTTCCGGGTAGACAGGCCGGAAAAAACGCTGGATAAACTGGGATTGGCCGACAAAGCAGAACAGATCATGAATATTGTAAAAGACCTACCATTTGGTCAAATCTTAAAACTGGAACTTTAAAAATGCTTGGCAATACCGTCATCCAACTTCAAAATACCGACGTTTTTCAGCAGAAACATTTAGTGCTTTCTGATGTGAACTTGGAAATTAACAGAGGCGAATTTGTGTGGCTGATCGGCCAGACCGGTTCGGGCAAAAGTAGTTTGCTGAAAATATTGTACGGCGATTTGCACCTGACAACCGGTGATGGACATGCAGGCGGATACAATTTGAAAACGCTGGCGAATAAAGAAGTGCCTTTTTTAAGGCGGAAACTGGGTATCGTTTTTCAGGATTTTCAGTTGCTTTCTGATCGCACGGTAGAAAAAAACTTGGAATTTGTACTGAAAGCTACCGGCTGGAAAGATAAAGTTAAAATTAGCGAACGCGTTCGTGATGTGCTTGAAAAAGTAGGTTTACGATCAAAACTCAAAAAAATGCCGCACGAAATTTCTGGCGGCGAGCAGCAGCGCGTGGTGATTGCGCGAGCTTTGCTGAATGAGCCGGAAGTAATTTTGGCAGATGAGCCAACGGGAAACTTGGACCCAAATACTTCAGAAGAAATTGTGATGCTGCTGAAACAGATTAGTTTGGGCGGTACGGCCGTGTTGGTAGCCACACATGATTATCATATTATCCGCACTTTTCCTTCACGTATTATCAGGTGTGAAAATGGAAAAGTGATAGACAATGTGGAGTTTGTTTAAGTAGGAAATCTGTACTAAAACTTCTGATTATAGTTTTAGATTTTGATGCTGTTTTTATCGGCATAAAATTGGATCATACTGCCAAATAGCTGTCAGGCTCAATTTTTGAAGCAGACAAAATAAAACCAATGGATTACAACTGGCTGACAGCCTGACGGTTTTTAGCTGCATGGCAGGAAACTTGTTCTCCAAAAAATTACATTATGAATTTTAACGATTTACTGAAGAAGATGAAAAAAGAAGAACCAACTTCAACAGAAAAAACTAATAATATGGACGAGATTTTTGATGAATTTCAGCAGGTAAACGAAGCACGCCAAAACCAGAAAAACGAAGCAGAAAACGTTGACTTTGAAGGCGATACTTCCGAAACTGCTGTCGGAGATAAACATAAAGAAGAACTGGCACTGGCTAATGATAAGTTTCTGCGTTTGTATGCAGAGTTTGATAATTACAAACGCCGTACTTCCAAAGAACGGATTGATTTGCTGCAAACCGCTGGTAAAGATGTAATTGTGTCTTTACTGCCGGTTTTGGATGATTTTGAACGTGCCAGCCGCGCTATCGAAAACGCAAAAGACGTTGCTGCCGTAAAAGAAGGCGTAGGTTTGGTGTACAGCAAGCTTAAAAATTTGTTGGCCCAGAAAGGTTTAAAAGAAATGGTATCCAAAGGGCAACCTTTTGATGCAGATATACACGAAGCGGTAACCAATATCCCGGCACCAACAGATGATTTGAAAGGTAAAATTGTGGATGTTTTGGAAGAAGGATATTTGTTGAATGACAAGGTGATCCGCTTTGCAAAAGTGGTTGTTGGCGCATAAGGTAGAAAATGGATCATGGTTTATGGTTCATGGTTTGGCTGATTGTTTATACCTGAAAGCTGATACCTAAAAGTAAGAAAATGGCAAAAAGAGATTATTACGATATACTGGGCGTTGCAAAAGGTGCTGATGCTGATGAGATTAAAAAAGCTTATCGGAAGATGGCCATCAAATACCATCCGGATAAAAACCCCGGTGATAAGCAATCCGAAGAAAACTTTAAAGAAGCAGCCGAAGCTTACGAGGTTTTGAGCAAACCAGAGAAACGCCAGCGTTATGACCAATTCGGCCATGCTGCCAATGCGCAATCTCCAAATGGTGGCGGGTATGGTGGCGGGCCGGGCGGCATGAATATGGAAGATATTTTCAGCCAGTTTGGAGATATTTTTGGTGGCGGAGGCGGCAGTCCGTTTGAAAGCTTTTTTGGCGGAGGTCGACAAAGTGGTGGTGGCCAACGGGTTACACGCGGAACTAATTTAAGAATCAAAGTAAAACTAACGCTGGAAGAAATTGCCAACGGTGTTGAAAAGAAAGTAAAAGTAAACAAACAAGTGCTTTGCGAGACCTGCGATGGCACAGGCGCAAAAGATAAAGCATCGTTCCAAACCTGTAAAACTTGTGGCGGTTCTGGTGCGGTTCGCCGGGTTACGAATACGATTTTGGGTCAGATGCAAACTACCAGCACCTGCCCTACCTGCAACGGTGAAGGTTCTACCATTACTTCAAAATGTACTGTTTGCCACGGCGACGGCATAGTTCGCGGAGAAGAAACTATCAGCATCAATATTCCGGCTGGCGTGAGTGAAGGGATGCAACTGAGCATGAGCGGCAAGGGTAACGCTGCCCCTCGTGGCGGTGTTCCGGGAGATTTGATTATCTTGATTGAAGAAATTCCGCATGAAACTTTAAAGCGCGATGGCAACAATATTATTTACGATTTGCATGTCAACTTTGTAGATGCCGTTTTGGGAACCAGCGTAGAAGTGCCAACAATTGACGGAAAAGCAAAAATCAAGATCGATCCGGGTACGCAAGGCGGAAAGATATTACGCCTGAAATCCAAAGGCGTTCCGGAGGTTAATTCTTACCAGCGCGGTGATCAGTTGGTACATATTAATATCTGGACACCCAAAATTGTAAGCCGTGAAGAACGCGACGTGCTGGAGAAATTGCAGAATTCGCCCAATTTCAAACCCAATCCGGGCAAAAATGAAAAAAGTTTTATTGAACGGATGAAGGAATATTTCGAGTAACCCCAATTTTTACCCGATAAAAACAGCATTGAAAAGAGCGGTTGGACTTAACGTCTGACCGCTCTTTTTTTGTTCAAAAATTGTGTGTTTAGCTTGATACCTTTTTTGTAAATATTGTTGCTGCAATTTGTAATCGGCTGATGCTGTTTTTATGCACCTTTTTTGGGCTTGTTGTAATAATCGTATTTACTTTTCGATTAATTCCATCTCAATTTTATGATTGATGCTGTGGATAATTTCATCCAAATGCTGGGTACAGGTATTCATCATTTTGATAACTTCTTTCTGTTCCTCTGCATCCGTAGTTTCATTGATTAAAGCAATCAAACCCAAAATAGAAGCTACCGGCCGCCGCAATTCATGTGAACTCATCCAGGCGATATTTTTCAAAATTTCATTTTGCTGCCTAATCTTTTCTTCCTTTTCTTTTCTTGCCGTGATGTTGTTTTGAATAGAAATATAACCTTCAAACTTCCCCTCTGCAGAAAAAAGCGGTGTAAATTCTACATTTACCCAATATTTTTCACCATGGGCAGTGTAATTGATCATGTCGATAGAAAAATTACGAAAAGCTTTTTTGGCTTCGGCAATTATACCATGTGAATCCGGGTCTGATTCCGTCCCATGTAAAAAAGTCGGGATTTTTCCTACAATATCACACAATAGGTAGCCGGTAAAATTTTCAAATGCTTTGTTTACCCATAATATTTTACTGTCTAAATCCAAAATGATGATCAAGTTGTTCACTTTAGTAATAATATCTGCCAGCCTTTTGTTCTCATTATCAAAACGTTTCAACTTGTCAATATCCTTGATGGCACCAATCATCCGCACAAATTTGCCTTTTTCATCAAACTGTAAATAACCCTGATCGTACACATATTTGTAACTATTGGTCGTTTTCAGCCGATATTCCATGCCGCAGTTTTGCTCTTTGTAACGGATTGCATGTTGATAAACGCCAATCACTTTTGATAAATCATCTGGATGAATCCTGCTTTTCCACCAGTTAATATCCTGCCGAACCTGATCTTGGTTCAAACCCATCAACTCGGCTATGTTGTCGCTGTATTTAATTTTTCTGCGCCGCACGTCGTAATCGTAAATCAAATCATGCGTTGCTTTAGCCACCAGGTCATATCTTTCTACTGCTTCTTTTAGCAGCAAATCTTTTCTCTTGTTCTGTGTAATATCTGTAAAATAAATGGCTGCACCTTCATCCGTAGGATAAGCATTTACGCAAAACCAGCTGTTGGTGGGATGATAAAACGCTTCAAAGTTTACAAAAACACCATCCTCTATTACTTTTTTGTAATGACTGTAAAATTTCCATTTTCCTGCTTCCGGAAACAAATCCCAGTACTGATGGCCAACAATTTCTTTCTTTTTCAGATTTAGTAATTTCTCGCAGTTGAGGTTTACATCCGTAAAAACCCAGTTTCTATTAAGCATGCAATAGCCGTCGTTGATGTTTTCCAGCGTGTTGCTTAAAAGCTGCGAATACTTGTTTTTTTCCAATTGAACCAGTTTCAGCTCGCTCACATCCTGCATAGTGCCCAGCACTTTAAACATTTTGCCCTGCTGGTACTGCATTGTGCCCAGCACTTTTACATATTTGGTTTCTCCGTTTTGTTTGAGGTATCGATGTTCAATATCCAGATTCTGGCCAAACAGCAGCAAGCTTTCCACAGATTTATTATAAGCAGCCACATCCTCCGGGTGCACCGACTTCAATACTTTGTTGTAAGTTATTTTTTCAGCCGGGTCAAGATCAAAAATCCGGTACAATTCATCAGACCAGATCAGCTCGCCACTTTCAACAAAATACTCCCACCCGGATACTTTTGCAAGCTTTTCCGTTTCTTTTAATTTTTGCTTTTCTTCCAGCAATACCTCGTTCATCTGCTTCAATTGCTGTTCATACTGCACCTGCCCGGTGATATCTGAAGCAAGCACCATTACGGCATTTTTTTTATAAAAGCGAATTTTGTGTGAAGTGATATTGACAAAAATTAAGCTGCCGTCTTTTTTTAAATGCCTCCAAAGTCCACTTGAAAATTTGGTATCCGTAATGCGGTTAGAAGAATCTACCACTTTTTCACAATCTTCCGAAGGGCGGATATCCTTGATCGTCATCCCTAAAAATTCCTTTTCGGTGTAGCCGTAAGCAGTAATTGCTGCTTTATTCACAGACAAAAATTGAAAGGAAACCGGGTCATATACCCACAACGGGTTTGGGTTGCCCGAATACACACTTTGAAAATCTTGTTCCCGTTCTTCAATAGTTTTATTGTTGATAGCAACCAGTTTCAAAATAAGCAAGCCGCTAACCAAAGCAAAACAATACGGACTTAAAAGCAATACAAGTTTGATCGTTTCCGGGCTTAACTGTTTATGGAAGATCATCAAAAAACCACTGGTCAAAATCAGCCAGCAGAAGCAGAACAACAGATAACCCAAAACAAATTTTGCAGTACTTAATTTCATCAAACCCTTCTGTTAAATGTGATGTATCCGCAATCCGTTTCCACCAAAGCGAGAATAAACACATTTTAAAATGATCACTTTTATCTGCTTGTTCATTTAAAAAATTCGGCTCTGATTTTGTTCATTTTATATTTTTAAAGACCTTCGATACAAATTTGAAATATGCCTGCCGCATTTACCCTAACATTAAATCATATTCAGGTTCGTCAGGCTGCTTATACGTTGTTTGATGAGCTAAGTTTGGAAATTAAAATTGGCGAAAACTGGGCTTTGATAGGCGAAAGCGGATCAGGAAAAAGTGCTTTGTTGCAAACCATTGCCGGAAACTTAGCCATTTCTGCAGGTACAATTGTGTATCATTTTTATGAATTGGCGAAGCAACACCATTTGGCTGATACTTCTTTTACCGCACAAAAATTGATGGCAATGGTTGCATCCAAACATCATTTTAAAAACCTGGCCAACACCAAAGATTTTTATTATCAGCAACGGTACAATTCTTCGGATGCCGAAGATGCGCCAACGGTTGATTCTTATCTAAACCAAATTTCTAAAAGTACAATTGTAAACCCAACTTGGACATTTGAGCACACTATCCAAAAGCTTAAATTGGAACTTTTGCTGGACAAGCAACTGATCAAACTTTCTAACGGCGAAACCAAAAGGCTTTTGATTGCAGCAGCTTTGCTAAAACATCCGAGTTTGCTTTTGCTGGATAATCCGCTCGCTGGTTTGGATGTGCAAACCAGATTGGAATTTAATGCTTTAATTACTAAAATCAGCAATAGCGGGATCACCATCATCATGGCTACTTCTCCGCACGAAATCCCGGATGCGATAACTAACATTGCCATTTTAGATCAGCAGAAAATCAAAAAAACAATGCTAAAAGAAGCATTTGAACCGGAAACGTTTAAAAGTGAAACCGTTCCCATTGATTTGCATGAATTGAAATTGCTCTGCCAAAAACCGGATGCTTCTTTTACCACTATAATTTCAATGGAAAATGTAAACATCCGCTATGGTGAAAAGCAAATCCTGAATAATATCAACTGGAAGGTTTTGCCGGGCGAAAGATGGGCTTTACTTGGACCGAACGGTGCCGGGAAATCTACCTTATTAAGTTTGATCAATGGTGATAACCCGCAGGCTTATGCCAACAAAATTGTATTGTTTGACCGAAAAAGAGGAAGCGGTGAAAGCATTTGGGACATCAAACAAAAAATTGGTTTTGTATCGCCGGAATTGTATCAATACTTCCCGTCAGAAAGTTCTTGTTTGCAAGTAATCGAATCCGGCTTTTATGATACTTTGGGTTTATTCCGGCCTTCCAACTCCGAGAAAAATGCGCTGGCTTTGCGCTGGATGAAACTGCTCCGAATTGAAAACCATGCAAGCAAATTGCTCAAAAATGTAACTGCAAGTACACAACGTTTGGTTTTGCTGGCGAGGGCTTTGGTCAAGAATCCGCCTTTGCTGATTTTTGATGAACCTTGCCAGGGTTTGGATGATCAGCAGCAGCAACATTTTAAATATCTGCTGGAACAAATCTGCCAAAACAACTATACAACTTTAATTTATGTTACACATTATCCACACGAAATTCCAGATGTAGTTGATCAGGTTTTGAGGTTAGAAAAAGGGGAAATGGTTGATGGTTGGTAGTTGATAGTTTGTGGTTCATAGTAGATTGTTCATGGTAGATGGTAAGTTCTCGCATAGAATAACAGATTTCAAAATACGCTGAAATACCGCTTTATCATTTTCCTTCATACTAGTATTTAATGTAACCTCTGAATATGATATCTTTCAAAATGCAGCATCAAGAATTTGAACCTCCTGAAGAACTACGGGATGCCATAAAATGCTTTTGGTACGACAGAAGAGGCTTTGGAGAACTACAGTCAAGTTTTGAGGTAGTGCCAGATGGTTTCGCTGAGATTATTTTTTATTTCGGAAGCACCTGTAGCATTTCTTATAATGGAAGTTTGCAGGTATTACCATCACCGTTTATGATAGGGCTGCTCAACCAGCCTGTTCTTTTTTACACGCAAAACCGTTTAGAAATCATTGGTATCAGGTGCTTTCCCTGGACTGTGTTCGATTTGCTCGGGCTGCCGTCCAGTAAAGACGGCGTGCGCATATTTGAGCACCCTATCGCCCAACTTCAATTCGCCTTAAACAACTTGATCCAAGCTGGCAGGATCGATGAAGCACTGGCGCAGGTAAAACAATATTTCATGGATACACGGTCGGGGATTGCTACCAGCAGTATGTTATTTAAAGCGGGAATTGCTATGAGCAAAGCAAACGGCACCATGCCGGTAAGCCAAATAGCGGCGGCGGCCCATGCAACAGTCCGTACATTGGAAAGGAAGTTTAAGCAATCATCTGGTTTTACGGTTAAAGACGTGTCTGGCCTGATGCGCTTTGAGCAGGTACGGAACCAGTTGTGGATTTATCCGGATGCCAACCTCGCCGGCTTGGCTTATGAGCTGGGCTATACAGACCAAGCTCACCTAAGCAGGGACTTTAAACGTTACAGTGGCACTACGCCAGCGGCATTTGCGCGAAAAGCAAAGAAACAAACTGTAAGCAACGATTTTGTCGCATTTATACAAGTCTAACACAGGAGGATTCCAGAATTTTGTGTTTCAATCATAGAAAAATATGTTGATACAAAATAAACAAATTGCCATTGCAGGTGGCGGCCCTGGCGGACTAATCTTGGCACGAATCCTACAGCTGAAAGGTGCAAACGTAAAAGTTTATGAACGGGATCTTAATAAAGATGCCCGTGTACAAGGCTCGCCGCTTGATATGCATGAAGGATCGGGAGCGGCGGCTTTGCGCAAAGCAAATTTATTTGATGAGTTTAAAAAGAACATTCGTCAAGGCGCAGATAAAAAAGTTATTGTAAATGAACGCGCAGAAATATTTTTCAGCGATCACAAAACTACATCTGATGAAGATTTGGGAAATAAACCTTCCAGTCCTGAAATAGATCGTAGTGCATTAAGAAAGATTTTGCTGAAATCTTTACAACCGGAAACGGTTGTGTGGGACAGTCATTTTATTTCAATGGAAAAACAAAATGAGGGTTGGCTGCTGCACTTTAAAAATGGTTCCTCTGCTTACGCAGACATTGTGGTTGCTGCCGATGGTGCCAATTCTAAAATCCGGCCATACATCACAAACATCAAAGCTTTTTATTCAGGCTTTACCATGATGGAAATCAATGTTGATGATGCCGCAAAAGCAACGCCCAACATTTATGACTTATTGAATGGCGGAAAAATAATGGCTTTCGGAAATGGGAAGTGTTTATTGGGAGGTCAAAAAGGCAACGGTGGCCTGGGTTTTTATGCAAGCTTTAAACCCGATGAAAACTGGGCAACAAACAGTGGTTTGGATTTTTCTGATAAAACCCAATTGTTGGCTTGGTTTAAAAAAGAATATTCTGGATGGGGCAGTATTTGGTACGAGCTGTTTGAAAATGCGGCAACACCAATTATCCCACGTCCAATTTATTGTATGCCTTTAGATCAAACTTGGAAAACCTTACCCAACGTAACTATGATTGGCGATGCCGCACATGTAATGCCGCCCTTTGCAGGAGAAGGCGCGAACATGGCTATGTTTGATGCCTTAGAATTGGGTGAATGTTTAACGTCTGATAAATTCAATACTTTGCATGAAGCCATTTCTTTTTATGAAGTGAATATGTGCAAAAGGGCAGCAAAGGCAGCAAAACAATCGCTTGAAAATGGTGAGCAGATGCACTCGGAAGGTGCACTTGAAAAAATGCTGGCGGTTTTTGGCGGAATTAATTCCTGATCCTTCCCGAAAATGGAAACCATTACAAGAGATATAGACACAAATTTATCGAGAGATACGTCGACAACCAGAACGAAGTCGAAAAAACAATTATGGATTATTATAGGCATTGTAGTATTGAATTCCATTGGGATGTCAGTGGTACTTCCCCTTCTCCCTTTTTTAGTAGGTAAGTATCTTCCCACTCAACAGGTTGTTGTGGGCATGAGTTTGCTTATGTCGGTATTTGCTGCATGTACGTTTTTTGCAGCCCCAGCTTTGGGGGCATTAAGCGACAGGTACGGACGGAAAACCATTCTTATAATCAGCCTGTCAGGCTCTGTCATTGGTTATATCTTGTTTGGGATAGGGGGAGCACTATGGATACTTTTTTTAGGACGTATTATCGACGGGCTTACAGCCGGAAACATCAGTACGCTGTTTGCCTATGTTTCCGACAGCACCAAACCGGAGGAACGGACTAAATGGTTTGGCTATATCGGTTCTGCTATGGGAATAGGAAAAATAGGAGGCCCTGCATTGGGTGGATTGTTGGGAAGCATTGCCCTTGCGTTGCCTTTCTTTGTTACTGCCGGCCTGATATTTTTTTCCGGTTTAGCTGTATATTTTCTATTGCCTGAATCTTTGCCTCCGGAAAAGAGGACTAAACATGTAACGCTTAGGAGTTTCAATACGCTTTCACATTTTAAAGATATATTCAGCCTAAAAGAAGTTAAATTACTGCTCATACTGGGCATACTTTTTTACGCAGGCTTGGGTATTTTTCAGTTTAATTTTATCGTTTTCCTAAAAGATATTTATAAATGGGGGCCGGCATTTATTGGCAGTATGCTAACGCTGGTTGGTATTTGCGATATTGTTTCACATGCGTTGTTATTGCCTAAGTTATTGAAACATTTTAACGAAAGAAGTATTGCAATAGCCGGTTTAATTGGGCTTGGAATTGGTTTAGGATTAATTGTGGCAAGCATATATATCCATTCAGTAGTTGTTATTTCGCTTGCCATAACATTTATAATTTCCGGCCAAAGTTTATTCGATTCAACGTATAACGGAAAATTATCGCAATCTATTGACGAAAGCAAACAGGGAAAATTACAAGGCGTAAACCAAAGCTTGCAGTCGGCAAATAATATGCTTGTTCCACTGTGTGCGGCAGCTATCTATTTTTACAGCCCAGGTGTGTTGTATGCAACAGCAGCAGTAATTATAGTAGCGGCAGTAATTATGTATTTAAAGTATATACCTAAAACTACATCTGCTTAAAACTCAAAAGAGAATGTTTGCTTGCTTCGATGATTAATAGTTATGCTTCTTTTATTATACAAAAAACAGTGAAAGTTTATGATGATTTTGTTTAAAAATATTTGATCGGATCTTAATGCTTCTTTTATGCCTGTAAATTTTATTTCTAATTGCTGCATCGCTACAAAAAGTATAACATATGATGATTTTTAGTAGGTAGCAACTACAAAATATTGCTCCTCGTTTTTCTATGAACTATCAACCATAAACTATCTGGCATGAACCATCAACAATAATCCATCAACCCACTACAAACCTTATCTTTGCCCTTATGATTGCCAAGAAAGCCAGTGTTTCGCACACGATAATGAACGAGTTGATTTTGCCGAACGATACCAACATGCTCAACAACTTGATGGGCGGCCGGATGCTGCACTGGATGGATATTGCAGCGGCCATATCCGCACAAAAACATTGTAACTGCTTGGCTGTAACGGCTTCTGTGGATAGCGTTTCTTTTAAACATGCTGTAAAACTGGGCGATGTAATTAGTATTGAAGCACAAGTTACGCGTGCTTTTAATACTTCTGTAGAAGTTAGATTGGTGGTTTCGGCGCAAAATATCCCATCCGGCACAACGATCAAAAGTAATGAAGCCTATTATACTTTTGTGGCAATTGATGCGGACAATAAACCGCAGCAGGTGCCGGAACTGATCCCGGAAACGGAAGAAGAAATTGCGTTGTACGCCGGTGCGATGCAGCGCCGCCAGCTACGTTTAATTTTGAGCGGAAAAATGAAAATCCACGATGCCCGGGAATTGAAAGATTTTTTTTATGGTGTTGGTGCACATTAAAGCCATCAAATTTCGTTTTACTATTGCTTGTTAAATTGTGTTAAAGTACAATTACAGATGCAGCTTTTATGCCGCCGGAAGCTTTATTTTGATGCTGTTACAAGTTTAAAAGAAAACGCTTTTTTATATTTAAGCTATGGCCAATTTCCGATTGCTGGTTTTAACATCACTCCTATTTTTTGCCGGTAAAAACAGCATCGCACAAACGCTTAAAACTTATAAAGATGCAAGTAATCATTTTGAGATTACGATACCGGCAGGCTGGCTGGTTACCAAATCAAACCCAAGGTTAAAATTTATTGCTATCCGTCCGCAAAGTTCTGATTTTAAATCTGTTCCGGAAAATATCAACTTGAATTTTATTGATGCGCCCAATGCAAATCTGGATTCTGCTTACAATATGTCTATCGAATCTAACAGTGCTTTGGATAATTTTCTCTCTGTTACTAAAAAAGGAAATGCCGCAAACGGACACTATAAATGGTATATCAATACACACAAAGAACCGCAAACGAATACCGTGCTGGCTACAATTGTATTTGTATATTATTACAAGAAAAAAGCAGTTTTACTAACTTGCACCGCCGCCCAGGAAAGGTTTGAAAAGTACAATCCGGTATTTTTTAAAATTGCAGATTCGTTAAAATTGCATTAAACCGCTGTGCTTCTTTTAGCACATAAAAAATAGTGTGGTTAATTTTTTTTCTGTAGATTATGCTCATCAATATTTAACGCGCTGATTTTTCTCTTCAAAAGAAAACAGCCAAATAAAATGAGATCTTATGAAAAGAAAAATTACTTTATCTGCTTTGGCCGCGCTGGCTTTCGTCCAAATTGTTTCTGCTCAAAACAAAACCATTTCCGGGTTTTCGCCGGCTGCTGCAACTGCGCAGTTTCAAACTGAAAGTAAGTTTGATTTACTGTTGAGCAGTCAGCATATCGGGGAAAACATCAAAGAACTTTCTGCCAAACCGCACGAACTGGGTTCTGCAAACGGAAAAGAAGTGGCAGAAAACATCCTCAAAAAGTTTAAAAGTTTTGGTTGGGATGCACATATCGAAACCTATCAGGTTTTGTTTCCTACACCCAAAACACGGGTTTTGGAGATGGTTTCTCCCAGTTCCTACCAGGCCTTGTTAAAAGAACCGGTGCTGAAAGAAGACGCAACTTCCGATCAGCCAGACCAGCTGCCAACCTACAATGCCTGGAGTGCCAATGGTGATGTAACCGGCGAACTGGTGTTTGTAAATTTTGGTTTGCCGGAAGATTATGAACGGCTGGAAGCACTGGGCATCAGCGTAAAAGGTAAAATTGCAATTGCAAAATACGGCCGTTCCTGGCGCGGCATCAAACCAAAAGTAGCGCAGGAACATGGTGCTATCGGCTGCCTAATTTATTCTGATCCGAAGGAAGACGGCTATTATCAGGGCGATGTTTATCCCAAAGGTGCATACAAAAACGAGTTCGGCGTGCAGCGCGGTTCGGTGATGGATATGGTGATTTATCCCGGCGATCCGCTTACGCCCGGTGTGGGTGCTACGGCCGGTGCCAAGCGCATTGCCGATCATACCTTAGCTTCCAACCTGCTCAAAATACCGGTTTTGCCGATCAGTTATCATGACGCCCAACCACTTTTGGCCGCGCTGGAAGGGCCGGTGGCACCAGATAGCTGGCGTGGTGCTTTGCCCATCACTTATCACATTGGCCCCGGAAAAACAAAGATTCATTTAAAACTGGCTTTTGATTGGAAACTCCGCCCGGCTTATGATGTAATTGCCATGATAAAAGGAGCACAGTTTCCGGATGAATGGGTGGTGCGCGGCAACCACCACGATGCCTGGGTAAATGGTGCCGGCGATCCGATAAGTGGTTTGGCAGCCCAGCTGGAAGAAGCAAAAGCGATTGGCGAACTGGTGAAAAATGGTTACAAACCGAAAAGGACGCTGGTTTATTGTGCCTGGGATGGCGAAGAACCGGGTTTGATCGGTTCGACAGAATGGGCGGAAGACCACGCGACAGAACTACAGCAAAAAATTGTGGCTTATATTAATTCTGACGGAAACGGACGCGGTTTTTTGGGTGCAGGAGGTTCTCAGGCTTTAGAAACATTGATGACCGAAGTAGCAAAAGACGTAACCGACCCGCAAACGAATGTCAGTTTATTTGAACGGAATAAAGCGCGTGATGCCGTGAGAGCGGTATCAGCCAAAGCAAAAAAAGAAGCAATAAGCAGCAAAGAAATGAAGTTGGAAGCTTTGGGTTCCGGTTCAGATTTTTCGGCTTTTTTGCAGCATTTGGGCATTCCTTCGCTTAATTTGGGTTTTGGCGGAGAAGATGCCGGTGGCGAATACCACTCCATTTATGATTCTTTTGATGATTACCGCCGGTTCAAAGACCCTGATTTCAGCTATGGCGTGGCATTGGCCAAAACTGCCGGCCGGGCAGAACTACGGCTGGCCGATGCAGATGTGCTGCCTTTTGATTTCCGCAGTTTGCAAAAAACAATTGCTGGTTATGTAACAGAGCTGATGGTGATGACCGATCAGATGCGGGAAAATACATTGATTGATAATCAATTGATTAAAGCCAATGATTTTGCTTTGGCGGGCGATCATACTAAACCGGAAATCGCACCAAAAGCGAAGGATGAAGTCCCGTTCCTGGATTTTTCCGGCATCCAAAACGCACTTATAACTTTAGAAAAATCAAGCGGAAAACTGGCTGAAGCGTGGAACCTTGAAGCAATGAACACAAACGCCACCAATATAGGGCAGCTAAACAAAGCATTGTACCAAGCCGAGCAGCAATTGCTAACAACCAATGGTTTGCCGCGCCGTACCTGGTACAAACACAGCATTTATGCACCTGGTTTTTATACAGGTTATGGTGTGAAAACCATGCCGGGCATCCGCGAAGCGATAGAACAACGCAACTGGAAAGAAGCGCAGGAACAGCTGAACATTGATGCCGGCGTATTGCTGAAGTTTGCAGCTTATTTGGAAAAAACGGCTGCTTTAGCCAAATAAATACCTGCTGAAAAAAGCATTTGTTTGCAACCTTGCAAAAGTTTTACTTGGATGTTTTTTGTCAAGATTTAAGCTATAATAGTTTTTAATTTTTTCCAATTTTAGGCCGCTAAAAACAGCATCAACTAAAAGGTTTAATCCAAAAAAGTATAAATTTTATAGTTAAACTTACAAGTAAACTGCATCTCTAAAAATCATAATTCACCATAAAATTGAAGATTATGAAAATGCTGAAAGTAACCCTGCTTGTATTATTAACAATTGTAACTTTTGATGTTGCCAGTGCTTCGGCTTTTGATCGCCGCGACCGGGAAAGACGCCGCCACGAACGCTGGGAAAGGCATCACCGCTACGACGACCATTTCAACAGAAGGCATGATTCAGGCCCGAGAGATCATGGCTACCACGATTATCACGGAGGATATTAATAATAAAACAAAGAAACCTGCTTCTCGGCGGGTTTCTTTGTTTTTAACGCCATTAAATTCGATCCAAAACTAACTGAATGGCTTTATCAATAGCTTGCTGCGGATGATTGCTAAATGCAAGTGTGGCGCGGTTAGCCAGGATCACGTTTACAGATAAAGCTTCGTGGCCCAAAACTTTTGCCAGCGCATAAATACCGGCAGTTTCCATTTCCAAATTTGTAATCCGCTGTTGCTGATATTGGAATGTTTTTAACAACTTTAAAAAATCAGGAACAGCATTTTCTGCCCGCACCTGTCGGCCTTGCGGCGCATAAAATCCGGGTGCTGTTGCGGTAATCCCCGAACGTAACCCGAATCCAATTTTATTAATCAACGCCGGACTTGCAGCCGTTAAATATGGTTTCGGCAGATTTATACCGGTAAAAACAGCATGAATCAGATCCAGCAATTCCGTTTCCCGGATACTGTTTTTAGCCGGATAAAAATTCATCAGCGCATCAAAACCCAAACCATAATCAGCAATTAAAACCGAATCCAAGGGAATATCGGCCTGCAAAGTACCGGAAGTGCCGATGCGGATAATGTCCAAACTAATCAGTTTTTCTTTGATCGTTCGTGTAGTAAAATCAACGTTCACCAACGCATCCAGTTCATTCAAAACTATATCAATATTATCTGTGCCGATGCCGGTAGAAATTACGGTTATCCTTTTGCGGCCAAGCCAACCGGTATGCGTTAAAAATTCCCGTTTACCTTTTCTTAGATCAATGCGGTCAAAATATTTGCTTGCTTCTCCTACCCTGTCCTGATCGCCAACAGTGATAATGGTTTCGGCCACATCTCCCGGCAAAAGGTTTAAGTGATAAATGCTGCCATCAGGATTGAGGATGAGATCGGTTTCGGAAATTTTCATAGTTAATAATCCATCAATTTGCAATGTTAAAACAAATTTTATCTCAATTTATATGTGGTAAAAGAAGTATCAATGAATAGAAGTTGTATAAACGTTTTTGTGTTAGTAAACTAAATATCAAACTATTAAAAAACAGGACACACCCCTAACCCCTCTCGAGAGGGGAAGCATAGTTCATTACTTTTATATCGTTTGGAAAGGTTTGCGAGCGATTTCCCCTCTCGAGAGGGGTCAGGGGTGTGTCCTGCTGTTGTTTATATTTAGACAAGTTTTGACCATAAAAACTGAATAAAAGTTTAAACAAGTTCATAATCAGATTTCTCAAAAACCAAAAAAACCCGAAACTTTCATTCCGGGTTTTTATTGATGTTTTAAAACAAGGATTACATTTTTTCCATGTGTTCTTTCATCGGCATCTTGTCAACTTTGCCGCTCATCATCACGCTTTGGCCGTCTTTCAGCATCATTGATTTTCCGTCTTTCATCTTTACCATGCCATCGGCCATCACTTTTGTGCCGTTTTTCATGGTCATGGTTTCGGTCATGGGTATAGTTTTGCCATCTTTCATGCACATCATTTTCCCGCCGTTCATCATCACACAATTGTCCATTTTCATGTGTTTCGGATCCATTTTGGCCATTTTTTGCTGAGCCATTGCGCTGCAGCTTAATGTAGCAGCAAATACAAAAACAAGTATCTTTTTCATAATTTTTAGTTTTACCAATATTACGAATATTTCTAATGAGCATTTGTTTTTTTATGCAAGGTTATATCGTTTTTTTGGCGATAAAAGAAGCATCCCGAATTTTTTATTTAATTGAATCTAACGCTTATCATTCCTTCAACCAAAAAAATGTTGAATAGATTGTTATATTTGATTTTTGCAATAACAATAATGACAAATATCAAAAGCACTTCGCTCAAAGAATTTTATGAACAGGCTGCTGTTTTTACCGGCAAAAATATCAGCGCGCTTTTACCGCCGGATATCAACAAAGAAATTGGCCATTTCAACGTTTTTGATATTGCCGAAACGATTGAGGAAGTTAAGCGGAAAGCCGTGATGCCCTACAACCGTCGGGCGTATTATAAAATCAGTTTGATTAGCGGCAGAAGCCGGGCAGAATATGCCGACAAGGTAATCGATATTGAAAAAAATGCTTTGCTGTTTGCCACGCCGAAAGTACCTTATCATTGGGTGCCGAAAGACGAGCAATTATCCGGCTGCTTTTGTGTTTTTACAGATGAGTTTCTAATCAAAAATAAAAGCGGGCTGGTGCTGGATGAGCTGCCGATTTTTAAGGCCGGCGGCTACCCGGTTTTTCAGATCAGTGAGCAGGAAACTGAAGAAATAGCTTTGATTTTCAATAAGATAAAAAAAGAAATCAGCTCAGATTATGTTTACAAATATGATCTGATCCGCAACTATGTAATCGAACTGATCCATTACGGCCAGAAGCTGCAACCGATAACTACTTTATATCCGAACAGCAATGCTTCGGCACGTGTTACTTCTTTGTTTGTTGAGCTGCTGGAAAGGCAGTTTCCGATTGAATCACCGCATCAAAAACTTCGGTTGCGCACGGCAAAAGATTACGCCGATCGGCTGGCCATCCATGTCAACCATCTCAACAAAGTTTTAAAAGAAAGTACCGGTAAAACCACCACAGAAATTATTGGCAGCCGCGTGGTACAGGAAGCCAAAATCTTGTTGAAACAAACCGACTGGAACATTTCTGAAATTGCTTATAGCTTGGGTTTTGAAGAAGTGGCACATTTTTCAAACTTCTTTAAAAAGCAAACCGAAGCGTCGCCAGTATTTTTTCGTTCCTAACTAATGTTTGAATTTTACAAAGATTGGATTGAAGCTTGCAACTGATAAAGCTGTTTTTGGCTGAACTTTGTTTTGTCTAATTAAACAAAATAAATAATGACAACAAACAGTAAAATAGCCTTGGTAACCGGCGGCAGCCGCGGACTTGGCAGAGACATGGCCATAAACCTGGCTAAAAAAGGTATTGATGTAGCACTAACCTACAACAGCAATAAAGCAGAAGCAGACAAGGTGGTGGCAGAGATTGAGGCAGCCGGACAAAAAGCTGTTGCCCTGCAACTGAACACCAGCGAAGTGAAAACTTTTGATGCCTTTTTTGACCAGCTAAAAACAGCATTGCAGGAAACTTTTAACACGGACCATTTTGATTTTTTGATCAATAACGCTGGTACTGCCTTGTACGCGCCTTTTGCAGAAACAACTGAGGAACAGTTTGATACCGTGTTAAATATCCATTATAAAGGTGTTTTCTTTTTAACGCAAAAGGCTTTACCCATTTTGAATGATGGCGGCCGGATCATTAATATTTCTTCGGGTTTGGCGCGTTTTTCTTTCCCCGGTTCTTCGGCTTACGGCTCCATGAAAGGTGCTATCGAAGTGTTGACCAGGTACTTGGCAAAAGAATTAGGCCCACGCCATATTGCAGCCAACATTGTGGCACCGGGAGCCATTGAAACAGATTTTGGTGGAGGCCACGTGCGGGACAATAAAGAGGTGAACGATCAAGTTGCAAGCGTTACAGCTTTAGGCCGGGTTGGTTTACCGGATGATGTTGGCAGCGTGGTGGCATTTTTGTGTACCGAAGATGCCAAATGGATCAACGGACAACGGATCGAAGTTTCCGGCGGGATGATGTTGTAAGTTTTATAAATTTTAGGTGCTAAAAGAAGCATCGTTTTAATTTAGGCTGATAAGAATGGTTTTTTGATGATACTGTTTTTATCAGCCTTTTTTTGGTTTTATGCAACCGTCAATACTTTAACTTCTAAAGTATAACCCAACTTTTGCATAATATCTTCGCAATCCTGGTATTCTAATCCGAAAGCTTTCACATCAGCCAATCCAAGTTGTGCCAGGATATTTCTGATCGTATAAAATTCATCATCTTCATATGAGCCTTTCATAAGGTTGTTCTCTGCCCAATTTACCAATTCAGTTGATGATAAATGATGTTGCAGATAGGCAAGTAATTGATCTGCTATGTTCTTTTTGGTTATCATTTAAGTTTTTGATGTCCTTTATCAATCGGATAAAATCCTTAGCTCGAAGGTCGGGAAACGGAATTACAAATCCCGACTAACCAAGTAATGCTTTTTAGAAGCTTTTATACGTTGCTTAATTTGATATTTTTGATGTAAATTAATACCGAAAATTGTAAACTTCATTTAAAATTCTTTCCAGTTATTACAAAATAATTAAGATGGCAGATAGAAAAACTATCCACGAAAATAAAGTTCCTGAAAAAACTTATATAAGTCCAGCTTTTCCGCAGATTACTACCACAACTGATGATAACGGCGAATTAATTAAAGAACATAGTAACATAAGAATAATTTCTAAAGTTATAGATTCGGATGAGCAATATTCTTTTACAAAGATTAAAAATGAAATACTTATTAGAAAGACGGATAAAGGGCGGCAAGAGATTCGAGCAACAATCTTTGAAGATGGTAGAGGAATAAACGTTCTCAATTTTCAACGCTATACATCTCCGTCAGGCAAACCGCATGAAACATCTTTTTCATTTGTTGGAGATGAAATTGAAACATTATACAATTTCATTTACAATCTTAAATCAATACCAATAACAACATCCGCAAGCACAAGTATTAAAGATACTGATATTAAAAACGATCGATTTTCAACCGAAGATATAAAAGCTTTTATAATAGACCACCAAGAACTTCTCTCAGAACTAATTTCGACTGAATTAACTAAAGAAGATATTGTTGCTTTAGGTTATCGGAAAAAGCAGTTAGAAATTTTTTACCGTTTACTACATGATAGAAGTTACTTTGATAGCTTAAAAATAAAATATGATGCGTTTGGAGATGAAGCTCTGTGGCAAAAGTTTTTTGAAAAAAACACATGGATTTTTGGATATGGCTTAAGTTACGTTTTCAATACACCTTTAGAAAACAGTAAATTAGAGCAGGTTGTAGCAGGTTCTGATTTTAATAGTTCTGGAAAAAGAATAGATGCGTTGCTTAAAACTAAAGGGATTATAGAAAGCTTCTGCTTTGGCGAGATTAAAACACATGAAGCATTACTGTTAAAACCTATGACGAATCCTTATCGACCCGAAAGTTGGCAAGTTTCTGATGAAATTACTGGTGCTATTGCTCAAGTGCAAAGAACTTTACAAAAATCAGTCAGCAATATTTCTACTAACACAATCATTAAAGATAAGCAGGGTAATCCAACAGGTGAAAATATATTTTTATATTCACCAAAAGCATTTATTGTAATTGGAAGTTTATCTGAGTTTGAGACGAAAAATGGAATAAATGAGGATAAATATTCATCATTTGAAATGTTTAGGCAAGGACTAAATAAAATTGAAATTATAACTTTCGATGAATTATATCAACGTGCGCTTTTTATAATTAAGAATAGTGAAACAAAGTGATATTCTTACCTCACCTTCCAAACATTATTCCCCCGATTCACATCCGGCAAAACCCCATCCGGATCAACCTGAACTTGCACCACATCCTGCGTAATTAGCATATCAAAAGTAACTGCTTTGTTTTGCAGCCAGGTTTCTACCGGGAAAGTTTGCCGTTGCTTGCTACCATCTTTTAAAGTGATTTCTACCGCAAAAGGCATCGCCATTTTTTCCAAGTTGGCAACCGTAATGCGGATGCTTCTTTTATCACCTATTTTTTGGTATTGTACATCGTGGATGGCCAAATCCAGTTTCCAGTTGTTGTAAAACCAGCCTTTCCAAAACCAGTTCAAATCCTCTCCTGCCCCGTTTTCCATCGAACGGAAAAAATCATCCGGCCTTGGATGTTTGTAAGCCCAATTTTGAATGTATTGCCGGAAAGCATAATCAAAACGATCTTTTCCCAATATTTGTTCACGCAGCAAAATCAAGCCGAAAGCAGGTTTGAAATAAGCAATCGGATGACGGTATTTTTCTTTGATCGCGTCCGCAGCGGTCATGATAATTGGTGCGTTGGGATCGAGAATAGTTGGCACAATTTCATCTGCCGGATTGCCTCCGCCGGGCGCATATTCGCCATCGCGCTTGGGCGCAAACTCGCCTTTGTTAAACACATCCGAAGCGTAAACATCTATAAACGTGTTGAAACCTTCGTCCATCCAGGCAAAACGGCGTTCGTTGCTGCCCACAATCATCGGGAACCAGTTGTGGCCAATTTCATGCGCCGTTACCCAAAAAAGTTCTTTGCCTTTATCCGTAATCCCGTCAAACACAATTCCCGGATATTCCATGCCGCCTGCCACGCCAGCTTCGTTAACCGCAACCGGCCAGGGATACACAAACCATTGCTTGGAAAAATACTCGATGGAGCCTTTTAAATATTCGGTCGCGCGGCCCCAGGCATCGTTCCCGGCACTTTCTATCGGATAAACCGACATCGACATACATTTTTTTCCTCCGGGGAGATTGACACGTGCCGCATCCCAGATGTAAGCATTGGAAGCACCGAAAGCCACGTCGCGCGTATTTTTCATCAAAAAATGCCAGGTTAAAGTTCCTTTTTGGATTGGGCGCGATGCCGGATCTTTTATCTCCGCAGCTGAGCGGATCATGATGGTTTTATCACTGTTTCTTGCTTTTTCAAGGAGAGAAATTTGTTTTGCCGTCAGCACGTCTTTCGGGTTTTGCAACTCGCCGGAACCAGCCACGATCATATCCCAGGGCACGTTCACTTTGTAATCAATATCTCCATATTCTAAATAAAACTCACCGGCACCTAGAAAAGGCAATGTATCCCAACCGCTCGAATCATCATAAACACACAACCGCGGAAACCACTGTGCAATCTCATAAATCTTGCCGTTTTTGGTTTGATTATAATCTGTACGGTTACCAAAAGCACCGGGAATTTGGTAATGATATTTGATTTGCAGAGCCACTTTGCCGCCGTTTCCCACCAGCGCATTTGGCAAACGGATTTGCATCCGCGTATCATTCACCACATAATTTACGGTTTGCGCTTTGCCGTTTACCATAATTTCTACCGATTCAAATTCGTAACCTTGAGTATGTTCGGTAGCGGCACGGCCGGTTACAAAGTTGGAGCGTGCTGTTTTTACATAGGTATTTTGGTCGAGCTGCAGCCACAAATACGGCAAAGCCCCCGGACTGTTATTGGTATAAGATATATTTTCGGTAGCGGAAAGTGTTTTAGCTGAAGTATCGATTTTCGCATTTAACTGATAATCAACCCGGTTCTGCCAGTATTTCGGTCCGGGAGAACCATCCGGCGCATGAACTTCATTTCCTTTTTCCATATAAAAATTGGGTGAAAATAATTCCTGCGGATTGTAGTTGGATGCAATGGTATCGTTTGGATTGTTTGCGCGCCTTCTTTGGGCATAAATAGAAGCCGTCAGCAGCATAATCAACGCAATGGCTGTGGCAAAAGAAGTATAAAACTTGTTCATGGTTTGGGTAGAAATTTGAACAAGCAAGATAGCGCGTTCTTAGCCAAAATGCTTCTTTTATCGGTATAAAATCGGCTTTGTCATCCTGAACTTGTTTCAGGATCTCTCTTGCAGGATCGCAGCCTTTTTGATGAGATGCCGAAACAAGTTCGGCATGACAACAACCAATGCTTCTTTTGTCGGCATAAAATCATCAAAACCAATATTAAGTTCGATCAATTTACAACTGCTGTTTATCGTGCGATCAGCAGCCAGCCAGACAGTTTCGGCAGGTTGTCTTCCTTTAAATCAATCACATAATAATACGTGCCGACTGATAGTGGCTTGTAATTATAAGTTCCGTTCCAGGCTTTGGAATAGCCGATACTATAAAAAACCTGCTGGCCATAGCGGTTGTAAATGCTTACCACAGCATTCGGGTAATTGCTGATATTGCCAATGTTCCAATAATCATTTATCCCGTCATTATTTGGGGTAAAAGTATTCGGAATGCCCAACTTTTTATATACCCTGATAAAAACAGTACTGGTGCTTTCGCCGCAGCCCATTGCCGCCAATACGTGCAAGGTATACGTGATATCGCCGGTTGGCGTGGCAATCGGCATCAACAAGTTGGCATTATCAAGATAGGAAGCAGGCGTCCAAACGGTACTTGCATAGCTGCCGGTTGCTTTTCCTTGTAACTTAACACTTTGTCCTTCAAATATTTTGAATGATTTTCCTGCATCCGCCAGAGGCTTTTTCAACACCGTGATTGTGAGTGAAGCCGTTGGTGCCACATCCGGGCAACCATCATTATAAGCCGAAACTAAATAAGTAGTAGTTACAGCCGGCGACGCTAAGGGATTGGCAATATCTGCATGATCCAAGCCGGCTGCCGGCGACCATTTATAGTGCGTAACATTGGTGCCGATAGCATTTAGTTGTACCGAGCTGCCTTCGCAAACTGTTATATCAGTTAATGGTGCTACAGATGGTGGCGGATAAACGGTAACCTGCGTTTGCTGAAGAGTAGAACAGCCGTGGTTAGCAACCGTTACATAATATGTTCCATTGTTGCTGATGCCGGCACTATTGCTAACCAAGGGGCTACTTTGTGTTGAAGTAAAATTGTTCGGGCCGGTCCATTGGTAACTATCGCCTCCGGCAGCACTTAAATACAATTGCTGCCCTGCACAAGTATGGGTTGATGGTGCAACCGTGATGGCCGGCGGCGCATAAACATTGATGGTAAGCGGATAAGAATAAATCCGGCAAGCTTCCGAGCCAACTTGTGCCTGGTTCAATATCCCCAGCCGATACTGGTAGGTTCCGGCAGCAGTATTTTGCAGGCTGACAGGCAGCGTTGCAGATTTTGCCCCAACAATATCAACCCATCCTGAGCCATCGTTATAGTTTTGCTGCCATTGATAATCGGGGTTTGAATATCCGCTTTGGGCAGAAACCAGCGTATAATTTAAATTATCATGAACACAGGCACTTTTGGAAGCGTTGTCTGTCGGCACACCGAAACCGATCTGGATTAATTCTCCGCAGGGGCTGAAAGTGATGTCATCCATTGCAAAATCATTGCCCAAACCGCCGGGCGCATTGTTTATTATCTTGATTACCAAATCTTCACCGGTTGCAGTCGATTTAAAAAAACCGCCATATTGCGTAAAAATGATCGGATCGTTTTCTTTGATGGCAGGAATATCACCTGTATTAAAACTGCCCAGCAAAGTACCGCTTACGGATTCTATCCGAAAGGTGATATTGGGCTTAACATAGTTTTTTGTAAAAGGCAAATCCCGCAAAATATTCATGATATAAGCCCCAAAAAAATAGGTTGTACTGGGGCAGAGTTTGCTGCCGTCAACTTTTTTAGTGTAGAAAATGCTTGGCGAATAAGACGCGTTAACCAACATAAAATACCCGAATTTATCTCCTGTATGATCATGTCCAATGGTTTGCCAGGTGGCACCTTTGCATGAAGAACCCATTGATGTTATGATGGTATAAGTTTCATCATTTCCGCCGCAATTATCAGCTGCGTATTGTAAATTGGTTTCCCCATTTTGAAGGGCAGTACCTAAACCGTAGGTTTTACCGGCACCAAAAGTTTCTTTGATAACCGGCTCGCCCAGGCTTCCGGTGCAGGTTTGTGCAGTAGTATTAAAGTTTAAAGCAAGGGCAAAAAGTAAGCTCAGGAAAAAATGATAAATAAAACGCATTTAAGTTGATCCGCAGGGTAATGTGCGTACCGAAGTTAACGTTTTTTCAGATAATTTTAAACAGCAGCAATCGGGTTTTGCAGCAGCATGCTTCTTTTATCTACCTAAAATTGGATTTTACCTTGATGATATCCATCCAATAATCCTTAAATATGACTAATCCAAATGCTGATACTTCTTTTATCTACCTAAAATTGAATTTCACCTTGATGATATTCATCCAATAATCCTTAAATCTAACTAATACAAATGCTGATACTTCTTTTATCTACCTAAAATTGGATTTTACCTTGATGATATTCATCCAATAATCCTTAAATCTGACTAATCCAAATGCTGATACTTCTTTTATCCACCTAAAAATCAGAGTTTACTTTGGCGTTTGATAATGATAAATCGGCGCATATTTGCCTTCACTCGTTGTGTAATAGCCTTTTCCGTCTGGCGTAAAACCGATTGCTTCGCCTTGTTTTTCGGCTGTATAAGGCAATTCGGCAGGGTTTTGCTGCAAAGTTTTCCAAACAGGTATTCCGGGCAATCTTTTCCAGTAATAAACCTTTTGGTAGCTTTTCAACAGAATTTTACTGCCGTCCGCAGCAATATCGCCAGCCGTAATCCACTTCAGCAATGGCAAACCTTTAAAATGAATTTTGCATCTTTTCTGCAACAAAATTGTACTGGTAAAAGAAGCATTGAGCGGCGCAGTGTAAACGCCAACCGAATCTTCGCGTTTGGTTACAATGTACAGCAAACGCTCCGCCGGATCAACCATCAGCGTTTCCGCATCGTGTGCGCCATCGGGATATTTGAGGTGGATAATATTGGGTTTTAAAGTAGCTTTAGATTTATTTCCGTCGATCACCGGCTCCAAAAAACGATAAACATTGATGGATTGCCGTGCTTTATGGTTATCGCCAATATCACCCAGATAAATATAACTTTTGCCCTTTTCCGTTCCCGGCCCAACCGCAATATCCTCACAATCAATTACATTGGCAGCAGGATTTTTCGGATCAGCTTTAAAATAAAAAGTTTCTTTCAGTTGCCCGTTTGGGCTGATGGCAAAAAAACGGCTCGTATCGCCGCTGTCATTATGCACATACAAAATATTTTTGTTGGTATGGGAAGATGCAATTCCGGAGATTTCATCCATTTCCGGGTCTTTCAGCGTGTTTTGGTTTTGGGCGAAAACCATCCGTACGGTAACCAAAATTATGGCACCGACAGCTATCATATTAAAATACTTTTGTTTGAATTTCATTTTTTAGGATTTGTTGAACCAGCCTTTCCGCCAGAAAAACACAAACTGGACTACGGCAATAACCAGCATCACCAGCAGCGCATACAAATAACCATGCGGCTGGTACAATTCGGGCAGGTTATTAGGCATTACTTTGTTCGTAACCGGGTCCACGCGAGCAAAGTTCATTCCATAAATACCGGCAATAAACGTGAGCGGAATAAAAATGGAGGAGATGATCGTGAGCACTTTCATGATCTCGTTCATCCGGTTGCTGATAAGCGAAAGGTACATATCCACAATGCTGGACGTGATCTCTTTGTTGCTCTCGATCAGGTCGATCACCTGGATGCAATGGTCGTAAGCATCGCGCAAATACAATTTATCGGTTTGGGTGATGAGCGGGTTTTCGGTGCGGATCATGTCGTTAATTTTGTCCCGTTCCGGCCACACGGCACGACGCAGCAGGATCATGCCGCGTTTGATCTGCTGCGATTCATACATGATCGTGCGGTCCGGTTCCTGATACAGCCGGTCTTCCAGCAAATCCAACGAATCGCCTACTTTGTTTAGCAGGTCAAAATAGCGGTCTATCACCGTATCCGTCAGCGCATAAGCCAGATAGCCGGAGCCGCCGGTCCGGATAAAGCCTTTTCCGGCAGCCAACCGTTTTTTTACGCCTTCAAAATACTCCTCATGCGTTTCCTGAAAACTAATGATGATATTTTCCTTCACCAAAACAGAAAGCTGGTAATTTTCAATCGCCTCCTCTTTGTGGTAATGCAGCAGCCTGCTCGTCAAAAAAACGTACGTTTCATATTCATCAAATTTGGGCCGCTGCTGGGTATGTGCAATATCTTCCAGCACCAAACGGTTAATTTCCAACTTTGTACCGATCTGTTCAATCAAGTTCTGATCGCCTAAACCTTTTACCAAAACCCAGTGCGTGTGCTGGTCGCAGGCCTTCATCTGATCCAAAACCACGGCCATATCCTCGCCTTTACTTTCTTTTATTTCCGTTTGATTGTAAGAATAAATTTCGATCAGCGGTTTCAAAGCATCTTTAGAAATGCTCACCGATCCCGGCATCTCGCCGATGGTGGTATCGTGTTTGGAGGCTTTAATCCTGAAACGTTTAATTTTTTTTGTCATTACAGATAATTGGAAGCATTTGGCCCCTGGTTAAAAAGCAAGTCGGCAATGCTGAGGTTTTTGAGAAATCCCTGCCGGTCGTCAAACACTTGAAAGTATGTTTTTTGCTGAAAAGCATAAGCTTGTTTTGGGTTGATATTTTTACGGAAATCAACTCCGGACGGATCAGTCAGATATTCAGTTGTAAAATTGATTTCAGTTTTTATTTTTAATGATTTCAACAAAAGCTGCAGCAAAGCTTCATTGTAATCAAACAGAAAATCAAACTTTTTTTGGGTATAAAAAGGCGCAAAATCTGTTTCATAATACTCGAAATAAGCAGAACTTCGGTAACAGGTTTGCAAACTCAGCCAATGCAGCCGCTGCCAATCAAAATCATAACTTATCTTGACATCTTTTATTTTGGTGTGGTTTTTTGAACCTTTTGTAACCGGTACAACCAGCGTTAGCCTGCCGTCCGGCGAACAGATTTCGGCCCGATTGCGGTAAGTTTGTTTGGGGAAATGCTCTTTTTGTTCGATCAGAAAATTGTTTTTATGCTGAAGCAATTCTGAAAAAAAAGCAACCGGCGGCAAGTAAAACAACGGGAAAATTGCAGCATTGTCGACCATAAATGATAAGTTTGTGTTCAAATTTCTGCCAAAACGATGATCATTAAGGCACTCACGAAAGTAGCCATTTTCTTTTTGTACCTGCTCTCGCTGCTGCCTTTTTGGGTTTTGTACCTGCTTTCGGATGCTGTTTTTATCATACTTTTTTATGTGGTTCGTTATCGCCGCAAAGTGGTTCAGGAAAATCTGCAAAACGCTTTCCCCGAAAAAACCGAAACGGAACGCAATCAAATTGAGCGGAAGTTCTTTAGTTTTCTGGCCGATCTGATGGTGGAAGCAGTGAAACTGATCAGCATTTCCGAACGTCAGCTTAAAAAACATTTTACCCTGAACAATCCCGAATTCCTGGATACTGTTTTTAGCAGGCAAAAAAGTGCGTTGGGTGCATTGGGTCATTATGGCAACTGGGAAATGGCGGCACAAATCCTGGGTTTTTCTACCAAACAAAAGAAATTATTCATTTATAAACCCATTGAAAATGAAGCTGTTGATGGCTTTATCAAAAATATGCGTTCTCGTTTTGGTTCGATCCCGGTCGCGATGAAAGCAACTTTGCGGACATTGATCCAGTTGAAAAACGAACCCAAACTAACCGTTTTTGTGAGCGATCAAACGCCTGTGCGGGAAGAAACGCAATACTTTACCACGTTTTTGAACCAGCCGACAGCCGTTTTTCTGGGAATTGAAAAGATGGCGAAAATGATGAACGATCCGGTGATTTTTTGTGATATCCGCGTACTGAAAAGAGGCTATTATTCCTGTACCTTCGTGCCCTTGATTGAGGAACCGAAATTGGCTGCCGAACATGAAATTACCGATGCGCATGTGCAATATCTGGAAAAAGTGATCCGTGAGGAACCGGCCTACTGGCTTTGGTCGCACAGGAGATGGAAATTTAAACCGGAAATCCATTAATGAACATGCTCAACCAGCCGGCAAAACTGCCTAAAGTTGCCGTTGTGATCCTGAATTGGAACGGTTTAAAATATCTCCAGACTTATCTGCCTTCGGTTGTGGCTTCTTCCTACCCAAACCTGGAAATTGTTGTGGGCGATAACGGCTCGACAGATAGTTCGGTTGAGTTTGTGCGCGCCAATTTTCCTATGGTAAAAACAGTATTGAACGATCAGAACTATGGTTTTACCGGCGGCTACAATAAGGTTTTGGCCCAGGTTCAGGCTGATTATTTTATCCTGCTGAATTCTGATGTAGAAGTTGTTCCGGGCTGGATTGAACCCGTGATCACGCTAATGGAAAGCGATGAACTGATTGCCGCCGCTGCACCAAAAATCTTGTCCTGGCAGGAAAAAAATAAGTTTGAACACGCCGGCGCCGCCGGTGGTTTCATCGATACATTCGGTTATGTTTTTTGTCGTGGAAGGATTTTTTATGAAATTGAAGAAGACCACGGACAATACGATCAAACCATCGAAGTGCTTTGGGCTTCGGGTGCAGCTTTGTTTATCAAGCAAAAATACTGGGAGCTTTCCGGTGGTTTTGACGAACGTTTTTTTGCGCACATGGAAGAAATCGACTTGTGCTGGCGGTTGAAAAATATGGGTTTAAAGGTGATGTATTGTGCCGAATCTACCGTTTATCACTTGGGCGGAGGCACATTGGATGCCGAAAATCCTTATAAAACCTATCTCAATTTCCGCAATAACTTACTGCTGCTGCAAAAGAATTTATGGCTGCGAAAAAGTGTGTTCATCATCCCGATGCGCTTTGTGCTGGATTTTGTAACGCTGGTTCGTTTCCTCAGCGAAGGCAAACGAAAAGATGCCGCCGCGATCAACAAAGCGCATCGTTATTTTATCCGGCAGCTGTTTACCAATTCCGGCCATCGGCAAAAAGTACGCAGCGAACGACATGCCGATTACAACCTACAATCAACTGCCGGCTTTTATAAAGGCAGTGTGGTTTGGGCTTTTTTTGTGCGGAATGTTCGTCGGTTTTCGGAGTTGAAGGGTTGGTAAAGAAATATCAGCTATTTAAGCCAGTAGCCAATGATGATCCCAACAATCCCGAAAGCCCATTTTAATTTATCACTTTCTGCCGGTTCTGTGGCGATAATATAGATGGAAAATAATAGTAAAATGGCTGTAACACCAATTTGAACTTTAATTTTGAGTTTAGGCGGAGTTGCCATCAAGCTTTAAAAGCACGGATCACCCGTTGGATATTTTCCCCAAAAAAAGATTCGTGTGTAACTTCGTCTTCTTCAGTTTCAGCAGCGGCCGTTTTTTTATTATCCGCAACAACTTCACCGCCAATTTTCTTCACAAAAGACGATAGATCAGCCTGTTTGTCTTCCGGAATTTTAATGCTGATGGTTGTCATGCTAATTTGTTTTTTGGTATATGCTAAACAAAAATACGCAAAAGCTAAGGAATTGTTTATCAGCCAAAACAATTAATTTATTTGAACGCTGTAATCAAAACCTGAAATCGTTTTCGATCAAAACCGCAGTCTATTTACAGAAAGCTATTCATTCAAAATGCTTCTTTTATCGATATAAATTCATGAAAAAACTTGTCCTCTTTTTTCTACTTATTTTTTCTGCGGAAGCAAAATCCCAAGACAGCTTGTCCCATTTCAACCAAAAACGAAACGACATCAACCAAACCGGAATGAAAGTTTTGGGCGGTTGGGCTATTGCCAATATTGCAATTGGCAGCATCGGTTTTTACAATACAAAAGGTGCCGCAAGATATTTTAACCAGATGAATATTTTCTGGAACATCGTGAACCTCGGTATTGCAACTACCGGTTTTTACGGTGAAAAAGAAGCATTACAAAAGCAATTCAACCCAAACCAAAGTTTGGCTGAACAAAGAAAAACAAAACGGATTTTATTGATCAACGCCGGGCTGGATTTAGCTTACATCGGCGGCGGCATTTATCTGAACCGGCGCGGAATCAGCAAAAGTTCGGATCGTTTGCATGGCTACGGCAACGCTGTTATTTTGCAGGGTGCGTTTCTGTTTTTGTTTGACGGAACGATGTTTGCCATTCAAAATCAACATCAAAAATCTGGAAAGCGGTTTTTTAATAACGTGGAGCTGGGTTTTAACGGTAAACAGCTGGGTGTGATTTACAAAATTAGGTAGATAAAAACAGCATCAACGCTGCATCAGCCGCGCCACGTATTTCCCGATCACATCAAACTCCAGATTTACAACTGAACCTTCTTTTACCTGCTGCAAATTAGTGTGTTCGTAAGTGTAAGGAATGATGGCGACCGAAAACGTGTTTTGAACAGAATTTACCACCGTCAAGCTTACGCCGTTTACGCAAACCGAACCTTTTTCCACCGTTACATTTCCCGCCGACGGATCGTATTGAAAAGTGTATTCCCAGCTGCCTTCCAGTTCGCGGTAGGCAATGCAAATGGCTATCTGATCCACATGTCCTTGCACGATGTGTCCGTCCAGCCGGTCGTTCATCTGCATACAGCGTTCTAAGTTTACCAGATCGCCTATTTGCAAGCAGCTTAGATTGGTTTTATTTAGCGTTTCTTCAATCGCCGTAACCGTGTGCAAGCTATCAGCAATGGCCACCACCGTGAGGCAAATGCCGTTGTGAGCGATGGATTGATCGATCTTGAGTTCCTGCGCCAAATTGGAGCTGATGGTGAGATGGAGGTTGCCCTGATCAGCAAACAGATCGGTAACGGTGCCTAAAGTTTCTATAATCCCGGTAAACATGCTTATCTGATTTATCGGTGCAAATTTTATAAAACTATTCCAATTTTAGGGTGATAAAAGAAGCATCGGCATGTAAACTTACCACAGCAAAACTTTTCTATAATGCGATGCTTTACTTCTCAAGCTAAATTTAATTCATGCGCAAAAGATACGATCTGAAGACCGAAATATCGCTGGCCCTGCTGCCAACAATCATCATGGCAGCGGTGCTATTTTTGCTGGAAATATATAGTAAACAACACTTGCTTTTTGCATCGCTGGCTTCCAGTGCATTTTTGATTTACCTTGATCCCGAGCACCCAACCAACAGTATTTACACACTGGCCCTGGCACAAACTTCAGCTGCACTAATCGGGATCGGAGTGATCAAACTTATCGGACCCGGCTATACCTCAGCCATGCTGGCGATGGTAATTTCTATTGGATTTATGGTCCTGTTAAATGTAATGCACCCGCCGGCCGTGTCTACAGCGTTGACTTTTGCTTTTGAAACCGGCAAAACTTTTTCTTTATTTCTCATTGCGTTGGGCTTGCTGCTGGTGCTGGTTATTCTGCAAAAAGTTTCTGTTTGGATGATCAACAGAAAATTTCCTAAAAACCTGACTGATAAATTATAAACACTATTAAAAATGACTTCTCCAGTAGAAAACATGATCATGAACTCGGTGCAGTGGCTGCGCCTGGGCGTAGAAATTACGGGCGCCGCTACGATTGCTATTGGTTCGGCCATTTCTTTGTATCGTTTTGCTATTGCTTTATTCAGCCGGCAAGAAACAGATTTTAATGCAATCCGGCTCACTCTGGCGCGCTATCTGGCTTTGGCTTTAGAATTTCAATTAGGGGCCGATATTTTATCAACTGCTGTAGCACCGAATTGGCAGGAAATCGGGAAATTGGGCGCAATTGCCGTAATCAGGACTGGCTTAAACTACTTTTTATCTAAAGAAATGGAAGAAGAGAAAAAAGCTTCGGCGGGAGAAGCAGATGTACAAGCAAAAGTTGCGCAAGCCACGCAATAAAACCAACTGATTTTTTCAAATTTTAGTTAAAAATAATCATTTCTTTAACAGGTTAATATTATTTGAAAAAGCTATAAAAATTATCATCAAAAGCATTTTGATTTATACAAATCTTTCTATTTTTATCCTTTCCGGTCCTTCAGCCGAAAGAAAACCTAATTATAAATTTACTACAAAAATGAGAAAGCTGAAATTCTTAAAACTACTGTTGCTAATTGGTTTATTGTCAATTGTTTGCTCTTTTCTGTTAGGCCATTTTACGCCAGTTTCAGAAACTTTAAAAGGATTTTTAAAAAGTATGGGCATTACATTGATTGTTGCATATTTTTTAAAAGCCAGTGTAACCAAAAACGTTTAAAAATTTTATTTTAAAAGCAGCAAATAAAGCCACCATTTTTAAAGTGGCTTTGTTGTTTATTGAAACCATTTAATTCAAAATTCGTACTTTTCTAAAAAACACAAAAACATGAAAAAATCTATTTTATTAGCTTTTGCTTTGTCGGCAGTTATTTTTAGTAGCACTGTATTTGCACAAGACACTATGAAACATGGCATGAAAGCCAGCAAAACCACCATGCACAAGGTAACTACGCACCACAAAATGGTAAAGAAAACCAAGCCTGCTATGTAGGTTTAATTTTCAAACAAAAAACCCCTGACCGTAAAAACGTCAGGGGTTTTTTGTTTGAAAGAGGAAGTTTTACTTACCAGTCATTCATTATTTTTTACAATCACATATTTATTTACCGATTCAAAATTCCAAGGCAACCCGTATCGCTTCCTTTTTATTTATTTCAAGAAAATTCAAATTCAATTGTTGTTTAGGGCCGGTTTTTTAATTTATCTGATACAATTTACATACTTCTTTTATCACCCTAAAAACCGGGAAGGTTGCTGCACAATTGTATTGTTGTAAAAAAATGCAGGCATAAAAGAAGTATTGTAATTATGGATCCCGGACTTGTCAAAAAATCTGATATTAGTTTTAACAAGCTTTAATATTCAATGATATTTTTTAGTTTTTTAGTACGATATACGAATACGGTTCTAAATTAATGCTACTATTCAACTTTTTGTTTGAACCTGTGAAAGCGTCTTTCCAGGAAGTGGCTGCTACATTCGGAGGGACAGAAAAGTTTATTGATTTATTTCTTAAATTAGAGATCACCAGCACTTTATCTGCACCTGCTTCTTTTGTAAAAGCGCATATATCCTGGGTGGTATAAGAAGTTAAGTTACCTCTCCTGATCGCGTTGCTTGCATTTCTGAAAGCAATTACTTTCTTATACTCAGCGGTAACATCGGGATTGAGTGTCCAATCAATTTTATCAGCGGTAAAAGGAAATTTAAACCGGTATGGAGTCCCGACTTCTTGCCCATCATAAATCATCGGAACACCTTTCATGTAAGCAACCACCACAAAAGCTGCCATTGACCCTTTTTTGCCGCCAAACAATTCTAAAGGTGTACCATCAGAACTGTTAACATCATGATTGGTGATGTACCTTACCGTTTGCTGTCCTTCTGCTGTACCGATGTAATTTGCAGTATTTAAACTATCAATGGATTGAATCGATTTATTTTTTTTATAAACTGCTTCTAAATCCTCAAAAAAGTTAAAACCAAAATTATAATCAAAACCTGAGGTATAATTAGCCGGACGTTGCCCTTCTGCCAGCATTAATAAATGATGTCCGGGGATTTTTCTGAGTGAATCAATTGCCTGTTTCCAGAAATCCGCAGGCGGGCCGTCGCTGTAATCACAACGAAAACCATCAATATTAGCCGCCAGTACCCAATATTTCATATCGCTGATCATAGTTGCGCGCATATCGGTGTTAGCAAAGTTCAACTGCGCAATATCGTTCCAACCGTTAGGGCTGATGATTTTACCTGTAGAATCCCTTTTATACCAATCTTTGTTTTTGATCCAGGAATTATCAAATGAAGTGTGGTTGCCTACCCAATCCAGCATTACGGCCATGTTCCTTTGATGTGCACCATCAACCAAAGAACGCAAATCCTGAAGTGTCCCGAATTCCGTATTGATACCCAAATAATCTTTCACACAATAAGGAGAATTTGTGCTTTTTAAAATGCCAACCGGATAAATAGGCATCAGGTAGATCAAATTTATACCTAAGGCTTTAATAGAATCCAAACGGGCAACAACCCCTTTAAAATTTCCTTCTTTGCTAAAAACGCGCATGTTTACCTGATAAATAGTTACATCGCGGCGATCAGGGACATGGCTGAAAGGCTTGCCGTATTGCAGCGGCTGTTGTTTATTAACTGGCAGGATTACTGTTTGGCCAACTGCATGAATAGAATTAATGCTAAAGAAAACAATTGTCATCAGCAAAAAAAATAAACGATTTTTCATAATTCCTAAAGCTGGGTTTAACTGTTTGATAGATAAAAATTTAGATTTTATTTTGTTGATGCCCGATCGGATTATTGATGCTTCTTTTATCATACAAAAACTGGCAAGCTGCTTATTTTAAAAAGGTTTAGGAAAATATATCATGCTTCTTTTATGCCTATAAAATTGGTTTTTTTGGTTGATTGCAAAGTAAAAGCAACACCAATTTTTACCCGATAAAAGAAGCATGTAAAACCTGTGCTGGATAAAATTTAAACAAGCTTTAATATAAAAGCAAACAATTACTGAGCTAATACCATGTGCTGATAGGGCTGTAAATATATTTGACTTGTTAAAGTAACTGAAGCACTGGTAAAAGAGTTTTTCCAGCCTGTTGTAGTTAAAGTTGCTGGCACCGTATAAGTAACTGCATTATTCCGCAAGTTGGCAATAACCAAGACCTTTTGGGCATCAGTTGATTTTGTAAAAACAACCACATCATCACTGCTAAACTGGCTTAACTGTCCATTCTTGACAGCATCGCTACTCGCTCTGAAATTAAGGATTTTTTTATACTCAGCAGTCATATCCGGGTTGGTGCTCCAATCGATTGGGTTATGGTAAAAGATGTTCAGGTCTCTTGTACAGCCCACCTCTTGTCCGTTATAAATCATGGGTACGCCCTTCATATAAGCAGTTACCAAAAATGCTGACATTGATCCTGTTTTGCCGCCGTACACTGTAATTGGGCTTCCGTCACTACTGTAAACATCATGATTGGTAATATATCTTACCACCTGAGAACCCGGAAGCGCGTTTGCATACTCACTCGTATTGGCATCTTGAAGCAAGGTAACAGAATTTGAACTACCAAAAACTTTGGCCTCAAGCGCAGCATAGTAAGCAAAGCCATAAACCATATCGAACCCAGCATTAAACTGATCGCTGCGTGAACCTTCGGCAAGCATTAAAAGTTTGTGTGTAGTGATACCTCTTAGTGCAGTAATGGCTTGTTTCCAAAAATCAAACGGAACATTATCAGCAAAATCACAACGGTACCCATCAATATTAGCAGTAAAAACCCAATATTTCATGGCATCTATCATTGCAGTGCGCATGGTTTGATTGGTGAAATCAAGTGCAGCAACATCAGAATAGCTGGCAGGAGAAACGATATTGCCGCTAGCGTCTTGCTTATACCAGCTTTTATTACTGATCCAAGCATTGTCCCATGAAGTATGGTCAGCAACCCAATCAAACATAACAGCCATATTACGTGCATGTGCTGCATCTACCAAAGTCCTTAAATCTGCCAAAGTACCAAATTCAGAATTAACCCCTTTGTAATCTTTAACTGCATATGGCGAACCTAAGCCACCTGCTGATTTGAGAACGCCTACAGGATAAATTGGTAGAAGATAGATTACATTGGCACCTAAAGCTTTAACAGAATCCAACCGGGCAGTAACACCTTTAAAACTGGCATCACTGCTAAAAGCCCTAAGGTTTACCTGATAAATGATGGCATCCTTTGTATTAGGAACATTGGCAAACGGCGTACCGTATTGCGGATAAGAAGTATCTGAAACAGGCGTATCATTATTCTTTTTACAGTTGCTAAAAACTGTAATAAATGAGAAAAGCAGAAGTTTAATTATATTCCTGTTGATTATTAATTTCATAGTCGGTTTTAAATAAGAGCAGGCAGTTGATGAACTGCCTGATGAATTAGTTTTTGTGAAGCGTGTAGGTATAATTACTAGGATTGTGCAGATCCAGGGTAATGGTATAATTACCGCTTACCGGTACAGTTATATTAGCTATAGCAGAATTAGAGCCATAAACAGGGCTATCGGAATAAGTTAATTTCCCAGCGGCGTCAACCCCGAAATCTATATTCCAAGCATTATTTGCCCTGAATTTAAATGAACCTGTTGAAAGCATATCAGCCGTAACCGTCCAAACTTGCGCAGATGCATTATAGGTTAATTGTGTATCCGTACTCCAGCCGCCGGGCGTTGCATCACCTAATATGGACCAGGTAGTTTTAGTGTAAGCCCAAGTATTGTTGGCTAAATTTGCAGAAAGTTCGTAATAACCTGCTCCGGGTACTTGCAGTCCGGCTGCTGTGCCGTCTGTTGTCAATTTACCACTTCCAGCATCTCCATAATTAGTATGGTTCCAATCACGCGCGTTGGTATATTTAAAGTAATAAGTACCGCCGGATGGAATATAAATATACGCATCATAAATTTTATTGGATTGAAGCGCAGCCATGGTAGGTGCAGATGGTGGATCCCAGCCTTGATAATCGCCCGGGATATACAAAAGCGAATAAGTAGCAATCAACTGGTGAGGGGTTACATTCACGGTAACACCTTTTGAATAAGCATAACGATCTTGATAGGATAAAACTCTGAAAGCCAGGTTTCCGGCTGTACCAGCTGAAAGGCCCAGAGACATTGCAAGCGTATTTAAGTCTGCCCCTTTATACGATTTACTTAAAACATCGTTTCCTACAAGCACGCTGGTTGCATTGGCCCAGGCGTTATTACCAACGGTATCTGTAGGAATATCCACCTGAAGCGTGTAGGTTACCGATGCTTTCACCGGATAAACAACTGCCGGCCAGGAAAGAGTCAAAACAGCCGAACTATCATTTTTAGAAGTAAGTGATGTGGAAGTTACAGAAGCTTTTATTGACGAATTAAAAGAGACTGCTTGCAACGTTGTCAAAGTTGCCTCTTTTTTACACGATAGTGTAAAAAATAAAACTGACAAGAAAAGACTATAAATTATTTTTTTCATGTTTTAATGATTAACAGGACCTATTAAAAATTTATTTCGATTAAGGTAGATGCTTCTTTTATCACCTAAAAAATGGCAAGCATTTGAGGCTTTACTTTATTTAGATTGAAACTTATCTCAATTTTTATAGTGTAAAAGAAGCATGGATAATATTTGGGTTGCTAATAACCAGGGTTTTGGACTAAAGTTGGGTTAGCGTTAAGTGCACCGGTTGGTATCGGGAATATTTGCTTGTAAGCAGGTGTTGTTGCAACAAAACCATGCGGAAGCAAAAACTTACCGAACCTGATCATATCCTGCCTGCGGTGGCCTTCCATATTCAGCTCAAAGCCTCTTTCGTCGTAAATATTATCCAAGGTCGGAGCAGCAATAGCACCTAAACCTGCCCGGTCTCTAACCTGGTTAAGTAATGGCGCTGCTGCTGCGGTGTTTCCTAAACGAACATTACATTCTGCCTGCATCAACAACAGATCAGCATACCGATAAATTGGGAAATCATTTGATTCGCCACTGCCGTCAGCTGGTGCTACCGGTAAAAACTTAACGTCCCTTACGCCTTCATTTGGCCCTGCACCCGGAGAAATTATTGATGATACGGATGCAGTATAAGTAATACCTCCAAGTTGCGGTCCAACCAAAAACTGTTTCCTCCTGATATCACTGGCATCATATTTATTATAAAACTCTTCAGGGATAATTGTACCGTTCCAACCGGGAAAGCCAATAAGTGCTGTACCGTTTGGACCATTTAAACTTCTGATGGCATATATGTTGCCGCTAACTATATTTTGGGTAATAAACTCAGCCATTATGGTTTCGTCATTAGGGCAAGTATTCCCAAATAACTCGTAGTACTGGTATCCAAGCGGACTGGCTGCATTAGCACTTCCGGCATGTAAGGTAAACCCTCCCGATGCAACTTTATTACAAGCGGCCAAAGCATCCGCCCAATCTGGTGTTCCGGTATAAACTCCTGCATTTAAATAAACCTTTGCCAGTACCATGTAGCCAGCCCATTTATTGAACCGGCCATAATAAACACCACCGCGTGTTTCAGAAAGCAGATCAACATTGGCTTTGAGTTCAGATACTATAAAATCGTAGATTGTTGCCCTTTTTGCCTGAGGGATTTTAGAAATATCCGTATTGTTATCCGTATAAAAAGGCACATCGCCAAAATCATCAATTAACAAATAATACAGCCATGCGCGGGCAACTTTCGCTTCCGCAATTTTGGAAGGGTCAGCTTTCGCTGTTGTAAGCGTTGCTACTGCAAGGTTTGCACTGTAAACAGAAGAATACAGCCAGTTCCAAGTATTGTTGATGATTCCCAAACTGGGCAATTCTGTATGGGTATATAATTGTGCAAAGTCAAGCTGCCAGTCACCTGTGTTGCGGTGAGGTATTACCTGCTCATCCGATGAAAAAGAGTTGAGGTCATACCAACAGTTGTCTCGGCCGGCGTAGTTGCTGCCCCAGCTACCTGTAATTTTAGCATAAACATTAGCAAGTACATCATTAGCCCCTAAAGGTGTTGCAAAAAATTGTTGAGCAGGATATTTGTCATACACATTTTCGTTTACCTTGGTGCAACTTTGTGCAGCAAGGCCAACAATCAAAATACTGATTAATATTTTTTTCATGAATTAATTATTTTAAAATAACATTTAAACCAACGGAAAAAGTCCTGGTACGAGGATAATAATTACCAAAGTCACCACCTGTCGAAACTAACTGAGTTTGCGGATTATAATAACTACTTACATCTATCTCAGGATCCAAGCCTTTATATTTAGTAATTAACGCCAAGTTTTGACCGGTTAAGGATACCCGTAAAGCACTGATGTATTTAACTTTATTTAGGTTGAACCGATACCCTACAGAAAGATTTTCCCATCTTAAAAACGAGCCGTTCTCTAACCATAAGTCTGAGCCATATTGGGAGGAAGCTATTCCTAAAGGGATAGCACTTTCCAGTAAATTTGATTTACCTAAATTTTGTTCTAAACTTAATGTTTGACGCAAACCGTTGTAAATTTTGTTCCCGCCCGAGCCGCGCCAAACCATGGAAGCATCAAAGTTTTTATAAGTAAAGCTTGGTGTAAAGCCATAAGAATATTTGGGTAATGACTGACCTTCTTCTACCCTGTCCTTACTTTGAACACTTGGATCAGGAACACCATTAGCATTTTGAGTAGCAACAGTTTCCGCATTGTTAGCATCCTTACCAAGATGGTGCAAAATAAGGTAGGTACCGATAGGTTTGCCCACAATAAGAAAGGCATTTGGCCCCCAGCCTACATAATTGGTAGGTATATCAAAACCTTGTATATTACCACCCAGGCTTAATACCTTGTTTTTTAATAAAGTTCCGTTACCAGCAAGAGTTAATGTTGTATTGTCGCTTTTAATGACCGTATAGCTTAACGTAAGTTCTAACCCACGGTTTTGTAAACTTCCTACGTTTGCAATAATGTGATTAACAAAAAATGGTCCTTGGACTGGTACAGTGTAGTTGAATAAAAGATTATCTGTATTAGCTGTAAACACATCAATAGTACCTGTAAGCCTATCATTAAGAAAACCGAAATCCAGGCCAGCGTTTGTCTGTTTTTTGGTTTCCCATTTTAAATTAGGGTTTGAATTTTGACTATAAAAATAATTTGGTATTGTAGTTCCTCCAAAAAATACTGAAGGTGGAAATCCTTGTCCTACTAATGAAATTGATTGCTGCGGATCAATACCTTGCTGATTACCGGTAACACCATAGCCAACACGCAATTTAAGATTACTCAGAATATGCTGGTTTTTCATAAAATCTTCCTGGTCAACACGCCATGCTACTGATGCTGAAGGAAAATTTCCCCACTTGTTATTAACACCAAATACAGTTGAACCATCTCTCCTAAAACTTGCAGTAAGCAGGTAACGGTCATTGTAGGAGTAATTAATTCTGCCCAGTATAGAAACCAGTCTTCTGTCATTTTTGTAAGAAGAAATATCACCCTGGAAAACTTTGGAAATATCACCCAACTGTAAAGCGTTATAAGAGGCAAGATCATTTACAAACCCTCTAGCCTGTGTAAAACTACCATTGTAGGTTTGTGCCTGCCACTCATATACGGCGGTTGCATCCAGGTGGTTCTTACCAAAATCATGTTTGTAACTTAAATTAATATCCATTAATTTTTCGTCCGTATGATCATTGTGAATATTACCAACCCCATTATAATCAATAGCTGTTTGAACAGTAGAGGAAGAAGGTATATAATATCCAGAGTTGAAGTCAACTTTTCTCCAACTGCCAAACCATCCGGCCGATAAACCTTTATAAATATCCAGATCACCTCTTAAACTGCCAAAAAGATTATTGGTGGCACCATTATTTTGAACTGTTTTGGCAACTGCATAAGGGTTAGTGTATTGAAACACATTTGGGTCCCTATAATATGTTCCGTCAGTATTAAATACTGGATCTGTTGGCCTGGCAATATATGCTTGGCTAACTAAATTTGATGTAAAAGCAGCATTTCCCACTCCTGTAGGACTGTAAGTAGTGTTATTTATACCACTGTTTACATTTAAGGTAAGTGTTAGCTTATCATCCAAAGCCTTTTGCGTGGCGGTGATTCGGCCAATATACTTTTGATAATTTGAATTGATAACTACACCAGTTTGAGTAATAGCCGTAACGGATGCACGGTAATTAAATGTATTAGCACCTCCTCCAAAAGCCAGGGTATGGTTTTGGGTAAAGCCATTCCGGGTAAGCAAACTATACCAATCTGTATTTGAACCGTGATTGGCAGAAATATTTACACCTTGCAAAGCTGCCTGATTTGTCCATTCGGCTGCATTTAATTCATGTAATTTTTTAGGGATAATATCTATTGAGCTGTTTTCGGTATATTCAACACTGGTTTTGCCGGCAGCAGTTCTTTTGGTTGTAATAATAATCACACCCGGTGCCCCTCGTGAACCATAAATCGCTGTAGCGGAAGCATCTTTTAATATATCTACTGTTGCTATTTCGCTCGGCGGTACTTGGTTCAACAAATCCATGTTGCCCTGTATCCCATCAACCACAACCAATGGGTCATTGCCGCCTTGCAATGAAGTAATACCACGAATGCGGACAGATGGGGCTGAGCCAGGCTCGCTGCCCACTTGGGAAATGTTTACACCCGCTGCCCTGCCGGCCAATTGTTGTAAAGGATTAGTAATAGGTCCCGGATTTAAATCTTTTGTTCCAAGATTTGTTACTGCACCTGTTACATCCGATTTTCTTACCGTTCCGTAACCAACAACCACTACTTCATTCAGTGCTTGTGCTGTAGGTTGCACCTGGAAATTAGCTTGTACATTTGCACTTTCGCTAACGGTTACTGTTTTTTTAAGGGGAGTGTAACCAACAAACTGGGCCGTTAAAGTGTAAGTGCCAGGCTTTACACTGTTGATTTTATAGTTGCCGTCCACATCAGTTGTAGCACCTAATGTAGTGCCATCTATGGTTACACTGGCTCCTGGCAGCGGTAGATTTTTTTCATCAACCACTCTTCCTGAAACCGAAGCATTCTGTGCAAAAGCGGTAATTGCAAAAATTAAAAATAGTACGGTAAATCCGTATCTAAAAAAGTAGATTCTCTTCATTCTTATTCGGTATTAATTGGTTTATCAAACAACTAACATCAGGGGTTAATTGTTACATCAAAGTAAAGCAAGTTTAAAGATTATGGCAATAATTTTAACATTAAATATTAAAAAAAAGAAAACTATTTATTTATAAATAGCTGATATTCAAATTCTTATTTTTAACTTGAGTTGTAAATTATATAGAAATTTTATACTGATATGACTTGTGAAAACAAATTACTTCTTTAAAATTATTCTATCGAAATGGTAAGAACAATTCAAAGCTTCCTTAAACCTGATAATCTTTATACTTCTTTTATAGTATCAAAATCAGTCAGTATCTAGTTACAACGGGCCATCCAAAAATCAATTTTTTACTTGATAAAAGAAGTATCATTATCTCTAAAAACGGGTCAATGATTTTCAGGTGGTAAAAGAAGCTTATAAAAATAAACCCATGAAATTTACAACCTGTTTAAATCTATCCGAAAAAACCTTAATGCTTCTTTTATCCTATAAAAATTGGTGCCTGCATTATTTCAACCCAATCAAAAACCAAGCATTTGCCATTTTTAGGTTGATAAATGAAGCGTACAAAACATAAAAAAATTGTACAGCCTTATATTTTTTATTCTTTAACGGCTTTAATAGCTAAAATCCTGTTTTCAAATTCTTCGTTTGGTAAAAAAGACCTGTTCTTTACCTTTGACTTATAGGTATAAATCGTGTTTACCGAATAGTTTAAAATTTTGGCTATGGTTTCGTTTTCATCGATACCGAGCCGTATCAATGCAAAAATGCGTAGTTCTGTGGTAAGTAATTTTGTATTATTTAAGTGGATCTGATGTTCTTTGTCGAATAAAGAATTAAAGTCTTCAACAAAATTCGGAAATAAGTTCAGAAAAACTTTATCAAAACTGTGAGATAGGTTTTCCCTTTCAAAACCTATATTTAGTTTATTCAACAATTGCAAAACTTCATCATAACGTTTCTCTTTTACAACTTTTTCTAAGGATTTTTTGAGGCGGTCAATTTTTTCAATATAATTAGAATGGATGTTGAAAAAATAGCCGATATATTCATCCTTGATCATGTTGGCATCATCGAGTTTGACGTTAGTTTTGATCAAAGATCGGTTTGCAACATCCAATGCCTCGTTTGCTTTTATCAGCGATTCATTTGTTGCATTCAGATCAATATTTTTATCAAAAATAACCCGGTCAGCAATGCGGATTTTTTTAAGCTGTTTTAAGGTAATAACTGTAAAAACGATGACCACGATTACTAAAGAAGTTATAATTGAAGCATAGATCAATAAAGATTTTTTTTGCTTTTCTATACTATTGATCCTTTCGCTTTCTATCACCGGAAAAATATTACTTATCCTTGCTTCCCTGTGCCTGGCACCATAAAAATTTGCATCAGATATGGCATAGTTAATATAGTTGTAGGCAAGTTCTGTATCTCTGTTTTTAAAATAATACGTAGCCAGATCAGTTAGTGCAACAGATTCCTTTGTAGAATGTACATTATCTACAATAGCGGCATTTATTAATGCGGATACACCAAGCTGTGTTTGGTTAAGCCTGAAATAAGTATAACTTAAACTACTCAGGTTTATAGCACTGTCTTGATAAGATTGATTTAAAGTAAGCAGCTTTTTGTAAGCTGTTAAAGCTGTTTTAAAGTCTGCCTTTCGTATAGATTTCAAACCAATTGCAGACAAATATTCGTAGGAACCGACAGGGTTGCTATGAATGATCGAATCACAATATTGAAGACCGATTGAATCGTATTTGCGGTAGTAATCACTAATCCTGTAAAACTCTGCCATATCGAAATGGCTCCTGGCTTCCAAAAAAAGATAGTTGTAGCGTTGGCGTGCATTTAAATATTGCGTATCAACCGTTTTCAAAGAATCCAAACCTTCTCTAAACAAGCCCGCCGAAACTAAAACAAAACCCATCCTTACCTTTGCATAATTTGTTTTGTTGTTGTCTTTTAAAAGATAAGCGCATTCGTTTAATTTTTTACAGTACACGTAGGCAGAATCATGAATAAAAGATTTGTAAGCATCAGATAATCGTTCGTAGTTATAATACCGGGCGGTTAGCGTTGAAAAGTTTTTATGGAGGTCTTTTTTAATCTTTTTTATTTCGTCAGCCTTTTTCTGATCATATATTTTCTTATTCCCAAGCACCCGGTTTAAAGTAAGCTGCAAACTATCCGGTTTAGCGTATGCTTTAACCGCACTGGCAAACATAATTTGGCAAAAACCAATGCTTACAACAAAGCAAAAAATGTGTTTAAACTGATGACCGGCTTTGATGGGCATGAATAAATCTATAGAAAGAAATTTATAATCATAAGTACAAACCTAACTTTTCTTTGTTGTTTATCGGATATTCTTTGAACAAAGAGACTATTTAAATTTATACAAGAAAAAGTGTTAATGCTTCTTTTACCGTATAAAAATCGGTGTTTGCATCAATTTAAATAACCAAAAACCAAATTCCTGCCGTTTTTTTAGGTGATAAAAGAAGCATAGAAAATAGATTTAACAAATTTTAACAAGCTCTGAGTTTCAAATAATTGAAAGACCTGATTCAACACAAAAATGAAGCTTGATGGATAAAGTATTGGTTTAAACTGTTTCGAAAAAGACCTTTTGAAGAACAGTACAGCAAACGCTAATGAAAACAGTTTATAGATTTCCGGTTTTCAAAAAAACCAAAACCCGGACCAGAACGAAAATTCACACTATATCCGGGTTTTGTACCTCGAACAGAAATATAGTAGAGGGAAGACAAAGCCCAGGAGAGCCAGTAATAAAATGTTAGAATTTGAATTTAATTTCAATATTAAAAAATAATTTCAAATATCGAAATTTCAAGTAAATTTGAACAATGGTGATACTTATCAAAAAAACACTTTTAGAATATGTAGATAAACACCCGGAAGCCGCCGCACCATTAAATAACTGGTACAGTATTGCAAAGTCAGCTGATTGGAATAAGTTGGCAGACATAAAGAGTGTTTTTAACAATGTGGACTATGTGGGTAATGATAGGTATGTGTTTAATATCAAAGGGAACCGTTTTAGGCTTGTTGCTATGATATTTTTTGATAAACGTACTTTGTTTATCCGCTTCATTGGTACACATAGCGAGTATGATCATATAGATTGTTCAACTATTTAAAATTAAAAGTATGATTGATAAAATAAGAAACGAAGCACAATACAATGCTGTAATCGCTTTGATAGAAGTGTTTATAGAAAAAGCAACAGCGGGCGGCGGTTTTAATTCACTTTCAAAGGCAAATGCGGAGGAGTTAAGCCGTATAGGGTTGTTGGCAGAACAATACGAAGACAATGTATTGAAGCTAATGCCTTTGCCTGTTACCATTAAAGCAGTAGTGCAGCATAAAATAACTGAAATGAATATTAACCAGGCTAAACTTGCTGAGCTATTAGGTTTAAGAACATCCAAGTTATCTCAAATACTTAATGGCAAGCGTGAACCTGATGTATCCTTTTTAAAGGCGGTACATGAGAAATTAGGCATAAGCGGAGATTTTTTGCTTGAGAACATTTAAAACAAACGCAGGACCGATACCAATGCCAAAAACGGTTAAAAATATCATTACATCATAAGGATCAACAGTATGGAGATAACTGCTATTTAAATGAAGAAAGTAAATTGTGTATGTAATAAAGTAGTACATAAATCAAAAAGCCTATAAGTTTAAAACTTATAAGCTTTTATGAATCCAATTGTACCCAGCGCCGGAGTCGAACCGGCACGGTTTCCCACAGGTGTTTGAGACCAGCGCGTCTACCAATTCCGCCAGCTGGGCATTGCTTTTTAGCGGGTTGCAAACGTATTAAAACTTTCGGTAATCCGCAACAAATATTTTTTTCGGTAATATATATCCAGCACTTTTTTCAAGGCTTCGTCCTGCTCCTGTTTTGTTTTGTTGTTGAAATTTTGGGTTTGCTGTTTCAGTTCGGCCTCCAAATTATCAGATGCTTCTTTTACCGATGTTTTTATCTGGTTGATCGTATCCGCATCATCTGCATCCATTAGCTGCTCGTTGATCTCCATCATCTCCATCAAAAAATCCGGAGCCAACGGATATTTGTCGCCATCTGCCAATAAATTATGCTGACGCAAAATATAATCGACCCGTTTATCAGCATTAGACAAAACCTGATAAGCTTTGTTGTTTAAAGTTGACAATTGCAACACTTCCTCCTGCTTTTCTGCACTTTCTGCGGCGTAAAAATCTGGATGATATTTTTTGCTCAACTCATAAAATTTCTTTTTTAATGATGCTGCTTCTATCTCGAAAGATTCCGGCAACCCGTAAAATTCAAAGTAATTCATTTTTGGGTTGAATTATTTGTTGATAACATGCCGTACAATATCGTTGCCATAAACAAAAACCATCAGCGCAATCAAAATACAGAAACCAACAATTTGTGCTTTTTCCATAAAACGATCGCTCAATGGTTTGCCTTTAATCATTTCGATAATCAAAAACATGGCGTGCCCACCATCCAAAGCCGGAATCGGAAGCAAATTCATCAACGCTAAAGCCATAGATAACAGGCCAACCAAGCTCCAAAACTTTCCGGCATCAAAGTGGCTGCCAAACATCGTCGCCATCGTTACCGGGCCAGCAAAAGCACGGTTAGCTTTGATTTGCCCAGTTGCTACTCGGCTGATTCCCTTTGCATTATCCGCAAAAGAACCCCAGGCTTTGGATGCGCCAACCGGTAAAGAAGACATAAAACTATACTTTTCTTTAGCGATAACCGGTTCATCGCCTTTGGCCGCAAAACCAAGCGTTCCCTGCGCATTCACTGTTGCCGGCAATTGTACCAGCTGATTATTGCGTTTTATTTCCAGGTTGATTTGCTTGTTTTTATTGGCTTTGATTAACGTTTGAAACTGATCAAAGAAAACAACCGGATGTGCATCAACCGATTTTATACTGTCGCCTTTTTGCAATCCGGCTTTTTGTGCATTGCTTCCTGGAACGATAGAATCAACCATAAATTTACTGCGCAACTGGATAAATTCGCCAATGCCATAATCGGCAACTTCATTATAAATATTTCCAGGCACCTTGATATTAACGATCTGATTATCACGATTAACCGTCAACTGAGAATTTCCCAGCAACACCTTTGAACTTATTAATTCCTCAAAACGGACAATCTTTTTGCCGTTTACTGCCGTAATTTTATCGCCTGCTTTCAACCCGATTTCCCGGCCAATAATTCCCGGAACAATACCGTATTTTACACTATTGTTCGGAATATAACTTTCACCATATTTGATGGTTAACATCCAAAAAATAAAAATACCTAAAACAATATTTACAGTGATTCCAGCCAGCATCACGATCAAGCGTTGCCAGGCAGGTTTGGAGCGAAATTCCCAAGGCTGCGGCGGGCCGGCCATTTGCTCGGTATCCATGGATTCATCAATCATACCGGCAATTTTTACATAACCACCCAAAGGCAGCCAGCCAATGCCATATTCTACACCTTTGTGATGGTATTTGAACAAACTGATGTTCCAGGCGTCAAAAAACAGATAAAATTTTTCTACCTTGATCCCAAAAGCGCGGGCTGCAAAAAAGTGGCCTGCTTCGTGCAAAATCACCAGGATGGATAATCCGGCAATCAGCTGGCCAATCATAATTAAAACGTTCATATCAATTCTACGGTTTTTGAGATGCTGTTTTTATGCACCTTTTTTCAATAATAAATTTTTAGCTAAAATTCTCGTTTCCAAATCTGTATGCAAATAATCTTCCAGTCCGGGTGTATTATGTAATGCAATCCGTTGCGTGCATTCTTCAATCAAATCACTCATTCCTAAAAAACTGATCTGCTCTTTTAAAAACCCTTCCACCGCAATTTCGTTGGCCGCATTCACAATACAAGGCATATTTCCGCCCGTATCCAATGCGGCAAAAGCCAAAGCAAGATTACGGAAAGTTTTCAGATCAGGTTTTTCAAAATTAAGGTAAGGAAAATCTGCGAAACTGAAACGTGTAAAATTATTTTTTATTCTCTGCGGATAAGTCAGCGCGTATTGGATCGGCAGCTTCATATCCGGCAAACCCATTTGCGCCTTTACAGAACTATCTTTAAATTGAACCAGCGAATGGATGATGGATTGCGGATGTACGATGACATCAATCTGATCAGCCTGCAAATCAAACAGCCATTTCGCCTCAATTACTTCCAAACCTTTGTTCATCAGCGAAGCAGAATCAATGGTGATCTTCGCGCCCATCACCCAGTTCGGATGTTTTAAAGCCTGATGTTTGGTTACTGCAGAAAGAAAAGCCAAATCTTTTCCCCGAAACGGGCCGCCGGAAGCGGTTAAAATAATTTTTTCTACGGATTGCGGCTCCTCTCCTGCCAAACATTGAAATATGGCCGAATGCTCAGAATCTACCGGTAAAATTTTTACGCAATGTTCTTTGGCTAATTTCATCACCAATTCCCCGGCTACAACTAATGTTTCTTTATTGGCCAGCGCAATGTCTTTTCCGGCTTTGATCGCAGCGATCGTTGGTTGCAAACCTGCAAAACCAACCAAAGCTGTTAAAACCACATCAATTTCCGGCGCGGTAACCGTTTCTATAAGTGCCTGGCTTCCAGCTAAAACCTGAACAGAAGTATGCTGCAATGCTTCTTTTACCGTATAAAAAAAGTCATCCTGGCCAATCACCACATATTCCGGCAAAAATTCCAATGCCTGTTCAATTAATAAATCCGCGTTGGATTGTGCCGTGAGCACGCAAGCCCGAAACAGCGTTGGGTTTTCCCGGATTACCTGCAAAGTTTGTGTGCCGATGCTGCCGGTAGAACCTAATAGAGCAATACTTTTCAAAGATGGCGTGTGTAACTGGTTTTTAGTATTAATCGGGATACTGTTTTTATCCTGCAAAAATCTACATTAAAATATAACTTTCCAACTCTGCGGCAATTGTACGATCATTTGACAATCTCGCGACTTTATTTTGGCCGCCCAGCTTGCCTTTCGTCCGCATCATATCAATAAAAGCATTTTTTTTGAGCGGCCGGATTTTGAGCGGCTGCAATATTTTTCCGGTGATCAAATCCGCATAATAAATATTTTTTTGCTGAAGGACGGCATCCACTTTCAAACTAAATTCTTTCAAGTTTTGAGGGGTTTTACCAAACTCCACAAACCATTCGTGAAAAGGCAACTCGCCAGCAGCCGGATTTACTTGCGGCGCAACCGTAAATTCGATGATTTCTATATTATTTTTATGGGCGATCTGCATCAACGCCTGCTCCACTTCTTCGCCGATCACATGCTCGCCAAAAGCAGAAATAAAATGCTTAACGCGGCCGGTAACCAAAATTTTGTACGGGTTGATGGAAGTAAATTTGATGGTATCGCCCAAACTATAACCCCACAAACCGGCATTGGTATTTAAAATTAAAGCATAATTTTTGTTCAGTTCGATTTGTTTCAGGCTGAGGCGAATCGGATTTTCATCAAAATAAGTTTCCGTTGGGATAAACTCGAAAAACATTCCGGCATCAGCCAGCAGCAACAAATCATTATTTTTTTGAGAGTCCTGGTAAGCAATAAAGCCTTCCGAAGCCGGATAAGTTTCGATAGAATCAATCGGGAAACCAATACTTTCTTCAATTCTGGCACGATATGGCTGATAATTCACGCCGCCGTAAACGAACAATTTGAAGTTCGGGAAAATGTCTTTGATCTTTTTTCCGCCCGATTTTTCTAATAACCGGTCAAAATACATCTGGCACCAGGGCGGGATGCCGGAAATCAGCGTCATGTTTTGGTTAATGGTTTCATTAACAATTGCATCCACTTTGGCTTCCCAGTCTTCAATTCGGTTTACAGAATCGCTTGGCATCCGGTTTTTCAGCAAATAATTTGGAACGTGATGCGCTACAATTCCTGATAATCTCCCAACTGGAATGCCTGCTTTGGTTTCGAGTTCCGGGCTTCCCTGCAAAAAAATCATTTTTCCATCAGTAAAAGAAGCATTGCCGGTTTCGCGGATGTAATTGAGCAAAGCATTTCGTGCGGCACGGATATGTTCGGGCATGGAATCTTTTGAGATCGGGATATATTTTACGCCGGAAGTGGTGCCCGAAGTTTTGGCGAGATAAGCAGGTTTTCCAGGCCAAAGCACGTTTTCTTCGCCGCGGACAACACGGTCAATATAAGATTTCAGTTCTTCGTAATCTCGTATTGGGACCTGCTTTTTAAAGTCTTCATAAGTTTTGATTTTTTCAAACTGATGGTCTTGGCCAAATGCTGTTTTTATGCCTGTTTTTATCAGTTCCTTAAATATTTTGTCCTGAAACTGAATAGCATTTTTTCGCAGCTTGTTGATTTGGAAAGAAATTAAAAAAGCAAAAGGTTTGCTCAATGCTGTTTTTATACCCATAAAATCAGTGCGTTTCGGCTACATCATCGTCCACGTCCAGCGTGCTGAAAACCAATTTGCGGTAAGTTACGATCAAAACCACGTTGACGAATGGAAATAAAACGAGGATAATTTTGCCGACCAGGAAAAAACCGAGCGCAATAACCAGCACCATCATACCAAGCAAAGCCAGCAGATGCAGCAAATGCGATTTGGTTAAAACCCGGCTTTGACGCAAAGATTCTAACGGGCCGGAGTTGTCATCCACAATAAAACAGGCGCAAAACATGTAGCGCAGAGCAGCATACAAAATCAGCATCACTTCCAGCACTTTTACGGTTTGGACGATGTTGTCGGAATAGTTTTGTAGTCCTTTTTCAATACCAATATTGAGCGTTACGATGGCAAACGCGAGGAGCAGACAAATGGCAATAAAACTCATCACCATTTTCATGGTTGGCAGCATTTGCGAAAACTCAACCTCATAATATTCATTGTCCATCAATGTAAAAATCAGTTTGTACAGACCCAATGTGGCGTAAGTTTGGATCATCATCAGGATCAAAAAAACCAGAACACTAGCAAAAGGATCATTGCTAACATCAACCACCGCATTAAAAAACTGCACAACACCCAGCACAACCGTAACAATGGCAGCATAAATAACAATGCTTAGAAAGTTTTTTTTGGTAACATCCCACGCAGTTTTAAAAGTTTCTGCAATGGAAAACGGGTGGTACATATTATTTTATGACTTGTTAAATATTATTCTTTTCCAGAAATCCTGCATAAAGCCAAGCCCATAAGCAGTTAGCTGAATAAAAGCGGTAAATATGCTCAAAAATGCAACTTTTGCTGATTTATTTTGCATCCAGGAATGAAAAAATATCAACAAAATAAATATGGCCAGCAGCACATTGCACAATTCGGACACGGGCCAATTGAACAAATTGGCGACGATGGAAAACAACAAACCAAGCGTAAACACAGCCGGAAAAAAATGTACTGCTTTCAATCCCGAGGGAAAAAACTTGTAAATGTTGATGCGCGCGCGGCCAAAAAAATGGATCTGTTTGTAAAACTGCAAAAAGCTGGTGCGCCGCTTGTGGTAAACTTTTGCTTCAGGAATCAAGCCGGTTTTAAAGCCAAGTTTATGGATTCTAATACTTAGTTCGATGTCTTCGCCCAAACGGGTAATGATAAAACCTCTCGTTTTTTGATAAACTTTCCTTGATAAACCCATATTGAAACTGCGCGGATGGAAATCGCCGATCCGTTTTTTGCCGCCGCGGATGCCGCCGGTAGTGAAAGGCGAAGTCATGGAATAACTGATGGCTTTTTGTATGGGCATAAAAGAAGCATGCGAAGCATCCGGGCCACCGTAAGCATCCAGTTTTTGGGCGATAATTTCCCGGTTTACAATTTCCAAGTAATCAGCAGGAATCAAACAATCAGAATCAAAAATGATAAAGTAATCGCCTGCTGCTCGTTCAAAACCGAAGTTCCGGCTGAAACCTTGCCCTTCGTTTTCTTTAACAAAATATTTCAGGTCGAGGCGGTTTTTGAAATCTGCAATCACCGTTGCAGCATCTAACTTGGAGCCGTCTTCAATCACCAAAACTTCAAAATCCTTGTACGTTTGCAAAACCAATGTTTCCAGCAATTCGCGGATTTCCTGCGGGCGATTGTAAAGTGGAATGATGATGGAAAAAAACATCAGATAAAAGAAGCATGGAATTGATGAAACCAATTTTTAGGTAATAAAAGAAGCATCAGCATAAATTCTTAAATCGTTTTATCTATCTGATAATTATTTCTTTCCAAAGAATTACGCGAGATCATTTCGGCCACAAAACCCGTCAAAAATAATTGAGAACCCAAAATTACAGCTACTAAAGCAATGTAAAACAGTGTGTTATCAGTTATATTCCGATATCTGACATGATTGGCAATATCATATAATTTGGAACCGATCAGCCAAAATATAATTCCTAAACCTGTTAAAAAGCAAAGCGTGCCCAACGTTCCAAAAAAGTGCATGGGCCGTTTGGAAAACTTGCCGACAAAAAAAATCGACAGCAAATCCAGAAAACCATTGATAAAACGGCTGAAACCACCGTATTTAGTCGTGCCGTATTTTCGCGCGCGATGTTCTACTACCTGCTCTGTGATTTTGGTAAAACCAGCCCATTTAGCAAGCACCGGAATGTAGCGGTGCATTTCGCCATACACTTCAATATTTTTAACAACTTCTTTGCGGTAAGCTTTTAGGCCGCAATTAAAGTCGTGCAAATTATATATGCCCGACATTTTCCTTGTTGCGGCATTAAATACTTTTGTTGGGATGGTTTTACTCTTTGGATCATACCGTTTTGCTTTCCAACCCGATACGAGATCAAATTTTTCCTGCGTTATTTTGCGGTACATTTCCGGGATTTCCTCCGGGGAATCTTGCAAATCAGCATCCATCGTGATGACTACGTTTCCTTTTGTAGCTTCAAAACCAACGTTTAGTGCAGCAGATTTACCATAATTTCTTCGGAATTTAATGCCGCGGATGAAAGGATTAGTTTCATACAACGATTCGATTACTTCCCAGGAATTATCGTTGCTACCATCATCAACCAGGATAATTTCATACGTAAACTGATGCGTTTTCATCACCTGCCTGATCCAATCGGTCAGTTCCGGCAAAGATTCCGCTTCATTAAACAAAGGAATAACGACTGAAATATCCATTTTAATCAACGCAAAGCTTTTGATGCCATGCTTCTTTTATCGTACTAAATTTGTTTTTTTTCGGCAGAAACCTGTACCAATGATTCGTTTTTAAACAGTGCGCCAAAAATCAGCGAAGCCAAAAACACCAACAAAACCACAATGCCAAAACTTTGCACATAACCCCAGGCACCGGATTTTTGCCTTTCGTTGTAATCTTTTCGCAAAGCAGCAGTTTCCTCATTAATGTGCTGCCGGCTCGTGTTTTGGTTGCTGCGGATGGCTGCTTTTACCGCCTCAATTTTGTTCTGGATATTTAGTTCCATTGCCGGATCGATCACTTTGGAATACAAAATCATGCTGAAAAAAAAGATTAGGTAGGAAGTAAAAAACATCACAAAAATGCCGGAAGATGCCTGCCGCAATGTCCAGAAACCACCAATTTTATTGCGCAAACGAAGGCAAAATAATATAGCAATAACGATTGGAATTAGGTTGGTGAAAATCAGCGGACTAAAGGCCGTAACCCAAAGCGGCGTGCTCACTTTGGTCATCAAAAAATAGGAAAACAAGTGCAGCAAAAAGATAGACACGCCCAGCACCGCACCATATTGTGCGCCTTTGATCCTGATTTGCCGGTTTAAATCCTGCATTTAAATTTAATTAAAATTGAGCATAATAGCCAAAACTGGCAAATCAAATTCCGGTTCCACAGCATTTTCGGCCGCTGCTTTCAGGGTTTCTTCGGAAGAATTGGTATCGTAAAAGAAGCACATCAACGGATAAAAAAGTTCTTTAATCTCTTCATCTTCAGGCATATTGCGGGCAACTTTTCCGATTTCGCCAATGCCGCTGTCCATCAAAATTTGGTTGGCAATTACGGGTTCGTAAATGCGGTGTTCATCCTGAAACTCATCTTCGTCAACCAGCAAAAATTCGGTCAGATAATCGTTCAGTTCCGGCTCAATATCTTCGTCTTCACATTCATTCAGATACAATAAAACGTTCAGCATTTCGGTGCCGCGGTCCAAAGTTTCTTCCTCAATCTTTTCCCATTCCGGCGAATCCAGGTAATCTTCGTCCAGCTTTTTTACATCCGCACTGAAAAAATTGACCAGCAGCAAATCGAAGAAAATTTCGCGCAAATGTTCCAGTTTTGGGTTGGAATTGAAAACCTCATCCATACCTTTTACCTTTTGCAAAAACTTTAATTCGGATTCAAAAACAGTTAAAATCTGGCCTTTAATGGGTTCTGCGTTTGCCGGGTTTACGGTTTGCACATATTTAAACGAGGCATCAATGGCCTTTTTTATTTTCGGGTCGATCATGTTATCGGGCTTTATAAATTTGATTATTGTTGATCGTGAGCAGCACTTTACCCATCATCTCCTGCCCTAAAAACGGCGAGTTAAAGGATTTGGAAAAGTTGTTTTCACGGGTATAATTCCATTTGCTTTTTGGGTTGAGCAAAACTAAGTTTGCCATTTCTCCTTCCGCTACGGATGCTTCTTTTATGCCTATAATTTTGCGCGGATTGATGGCCATTTTTTCCACGATCAAATCCAAATCCAAGCCGGCTTGTACGGCCAGCGAAAATGCGGTTTGCAAACCGATCATCCCAAATTCGGCTACTTCAAATTCCACTTGTTTAAACTCGGTTTCGTGCGGCGTATGCTGCGAAACAATGGCATCGATTGTGCCGTCGCGCAAACCTTCCAGCAGCGCATTTACATCTTCCTGCGTGCGCAACGGCGGTTTTACTTTGTACAAACTGTCAAAACCCATCAAAACTTCATCTGTCAGCAGCAAATGATGCGCGGCTACATCACAAGTAATTTTCAAACCTTTTGCTTTGGCTTTCCGAATTTGATCTACCGCTTGTTTGGTTGAAATTGTGGTAAAATGGATCCTGGAATTGGTGTATTCTGCCAGATACAAATCGCGCGAAATCATCAATTCTTCTGCCAGTGCCGGAATACCTTTCATGCCCAAAAGCGTGCTCACCACACCTTCATGCACTTTTGCTTTTCCGGCAATGGAACTGTCCTCCGGATAAGAAAAAATCAATCCACTAAAATTTTGCGCATATAATAAGGCACGTTCCATCAAACCGGCGTCCTGCACCGGATGATTGCCATCGGTAAAAGCCAGCGCGCCGGATTGGTGCATATCGTACATTTCGGCCAAATCCGTTCCTTGTATTTTGTAGGAAATCGCGCCCAGCGGATAAACATTAACCAGATTTCCGCGGGATTGATTGATGAGATATTGCACTTCGGATTTGGAATGAACCGGTGGCTGCATGTTTGGCATCAACGCCACGCCGGTAAAACCACCGGCTGATGCGGCCAGCGTTCCGGTTTGCATATCTTCCTTGGTTTCCAGCCCTAAATCGCCAAAATTGCAGTTCAAATCAAAAAAACCTGGTGCAAGATAACAGCCTTTTCCGTCTATCATTTCTGCATCCGATTGAATATCCACAGCAATTTTTACAATCCTGCCGTTTGCAATCAAAACATCCTGAATTTGCCCGTTAAAAGCAGCATTTGCATCAGTAATTTTAACAGATTTTAACAGCAAGTTCATTAATATCAATGCTTTATATTTATTTTTTCCGGTTAAACGGAAACGGCAGTTTTCTGCGGGTTCACTTTGTAAAACCGAATCAGCAACACTTCAGCAGCCAGACAAAGCAGTGCCAAAATTAGGCAAAGTTTCCATAACTGCAGGCCGGAATTTACTTCTGCTATTTGTTTGGCCAATGATAGCTTTCCAGCAGGCAGATATGATACTGTTTTTATCGACCCAAAATCTTGCTTCAACTCTTTGTCAGTCAGGTAGTTCAAGTCAGATTCCTGCCGGTTATCATTAAAAGCAATTTGCGCCAGCACGCTATCTTTTAAAACCAGTTTATAATTGCCGGTTTCGCGGATTTGATCAGCGACGTAAAGCTGGGTTTTTCCGTCAACTCTACGCACGTCCGGGATGATCGAAATAGTCCCTTTTTGCAGATGCAGCGGCTGATCGGCCTGCACAATCGGTGCCGTTTCCAGCAGTTCGTTCTCGCCCAAAGTGTAAAACAAAGGCAGATCATGGCCGCTCAGCAAAGCCATCCGGAACAACATCGGCACAAAAAGCGCGTGTTGCGGCAGGTTGCTGAAATCTTCATCGGCAGGCACGGCAGACAGATAAACTTTGCCTTTTCCACTGTTGTAAACGCTCAAAAAAGCCGTTCTACCGGGCAGTTCCATCAGGTTTTGGCGGAGGTTGCGCTGGCCGGAACTCAAACTAAAATATTTTTTAAGCTGAGGCAAGTCCGGGTTTTCGGGCACCCGTTCAAAAACATCTTTAAAAAGCGGGTTTTTCAGGTTGATGGAAACAACTTTTGTATTTTCGGTGATGAGTTTTTCGGGAAAATCTGCATTCAAAGGCCGCAGCAGGTTTTGGTACGAAGCCAAATCTGCATCCGCAGAAGGGAAAACCACCAGCGTGCCGCCCTGCTTTACATAGTTTTGCAATTGCTGCGCCAAACCGGTCGATACTGTTTTTACATCACTAAAATAGATGACCGGATATTTGCCCAAAGCCGAATAATTGACGTTCCCAGCCGAAGAAAAATTAGCCTTAAAAAAAGCATCGGAAGCAAAAACTGCGCTTAGAAAACGGTTAGGTGTTTGATCTGTGATTTGCAAAACCGGCAGTTGCTGCTGCACTCGAAAAGTGAAATAAAACTGGTTATCAAACGTAACCGGATTATCATTTAATTCGATTTTTCCGTTTTGCCAGCCCGCTTTCAAACCTGAAAAACGAAGCGTATCCTGCCGGGAATTTTTCGCTTCCAGATCATAACTGCCCAAAGCTTTGGTTTCGCCGTTGATCAATAATTTCACAGGCACTTTTTGCGCTTTTTCTTGGCCGTAATTGTGCAATCTAATGATTAATTTTTCGGTAGCATTGGGTTGATGCAAAGGCGAAACCAGCCACAAAGAATCCACGGCAATATTGGGCTGGGAAGCGGCTTTAATTTGAACAAGCGAAATTTTAATATTGTTATTTGTGTGAATGCTGTTTTTAGCGAGGTTTTTTTGGAAATCAGAAATGAGATAAATAACGGGGACTGCGTTTTTTTGCGTCTCGAACAAACCTTGTTGCCGGTTGATGATCTGCTGCAAATTCCGGCTTTGCGGACTGATTTTAACTTCGTCCACCGCCTGGTTAAATTCTTCACGGTTAAGAAAACGCTGCTGCTTGCCTTCAAAATCCTGTGTCAATAACTGAAAACGATCATTGATACCGTAAGCAGAAGCAATTTCTTTGGCGCGGCGTTTGGCTTCATCCAGCAAAGATCCTTCGCGGTTTAAGGTTTGCATCGAGTAGGAATTATCCACAAAAATGCTGATTGCCTGTTGTTTACCTGCATTCCGGGCATCGCCCAAAGGCAAAAAAGGTTTCGCAAAAGCCATCACCAGGAAAAATAAAGCCAACATCCTGGCCAGCAGAATGAGCCGGTTTTTGAGGTTGCTGCGCGAGGATTGCTGCTTTTGCACATCCTTTAAAAACTGTACGTTGGAAAAATAAACTTTTTTGTACTGCCGGAAATTAAACAGGTGGATGATGACCGGAATGGCCAGTGCCAGTAAAGCAAACAGAAACCCGGGATAAAGGAATGCCATGGATGAGCCAAAGATAGGATTTTTGCAGCTAAATTTTTTTGATCAAGGAGTTGCTTTTGAGAAATACCGTTACAAAAATTAAAGCTTTATTTACTAAATCGTTACAAACAAACTTTCGCATTTAAGCATTTCTTTTCCTATTTTAAGCCGGTAAAAGAAGCATGTGCAAATTTTAAACAATACGATTTTAATAACCGGCCGCTTTGCCTGTCAACAACGAACAATAAAAGAAAATCAAGATCAATCTTTTCAACATGAAAAAAATAATTACTATACTGTTTTTAGCAGGTATTTCTTTGCAAAGCTTTGGCCAATCCGCCAAACCTACTACGGCAACAAACCCGCCGGAACTATCATTGATAAAAGAAGCAGACCTGAAAAAAGATATTTTTGATTTGGGTGGAGATGCTTTCCGCGGAAGGCGTGCCGGGACTTTGGATGAGATGCGCGCCGCTGCCTGGGTTGCACAAAAAGCACAGGAAATCGGGTTGAAACCTGCCGGAGACGATGGCACCTATTTTCAGTTTTTCAATATGCACCGCAGCCAAACCTCCAGCCTCAGCAGTTTGCAAATCAACAACCAAAACATGGTTTTGTGGAAGGATTACTGGGTTAGTCAACCTATAACCATGCATGTAGAAGCTCCTTTAATTTGGCTAAATTCGATGGCCGATACCACACAAGATTTACAGGGGAAAATAGCCGTTGTAAAAATAGTTGCCCCAAAACCAATGCCTGCGCCCGGAATGAGCCTTTGGGGCTACCGTTATGCAGCATCAGCCATCCGGCAGCAAAGCACGGTGTTAAGACGAAAAGGTGCCGCCGCAGTTATTTTGGTTGCTGATGATGTTACCGAAAACGCTTTGGATTTTGTTGGCAATAATTTCCAGAAAGGCAGCTACAGAAACGAAGGTTTGCCCCCAAATGCCCTTCGGCCTAATATATTTATACCTGTTCCGGTGATATTGGTTCGATCTGCTTCTGCTACAATGCTTCAGCAAAAAAATACTTCGGCCAAAATTGATTGTAAAGTAGATGATTATTTATATCCATCTGTAAATGTGGTTGCCAAAGTGGAAGGCACAGATGCCCAATTGCGGAAAGAGTACGTTTTGTTCAGCGGCCACCACGATCATGACGGTGTTGGTTATAACATGGTTGGCAAAGATTCTATTTGGAACGGTGCAGATGATAACGCTTCGGTTACGGTTGGTATGCTGGCTATTGCCCGTGCCTGGAAAGCCAAACCAGGAAAACGTTCGGCACTGTTTGTTTGGCATGGTGCAGAAGAAAGAGGGTTATTAGGTTCGCGCTGGTATGCCGTACATCCAACCGTACCAAAAGAAGCAATTGTTGCCGTTTTAAATGGTGACATGATCGGAAGGAACGCGCCTGATTCTGCTGCTTTGCTCGGCACAACTTCACACAAAAACTCGACGCAATTGGTTGATATGGCCATGAAAGCAAATACTCAGCTTACACATTTCAAAGTAGATTTTTCCTGGGACGATGCCAAACACCCCGAAGGTTGGTATTTCCGCAGCGACCATTTGCCTTATGCACAAGTTGGCATCCCTTCCATCTTTTTTACCACTTTGCTTCACCCGGATTATCATACGCCAAAGGATGAACCAGACCGCATAGACATTGGCAAATTAGCAAAAATGTCTAAATGGTGGTATGCAACCGGATGGCTGGTTTCTCAAACCCCGCAAAAACCAACGTTAGATAAACCATTGTAGTTATGCCATTTAATCCAAAACAAATCCTTTTTACAGCAGATGCATTGAACGATCGGGCAAAAGAAGTTGCCGGACAATATCCAAATGCAATCATGCAGGAAGTGCAGCAGCACAACAAGCTGCCGGATATGGGCTTGAAGCATTACAAAGCCAAATCGGATTTGTTGGTTTTGGGAAAACTGAAAACAAAGACGATCCGGGAAAGCGGCCGGAGTTCTGATTTTATTGCGCCAAGCCTGGCCAACGGTTGTTATGGCGGTTGCGCTTATTGCTATGTGGACAGACACAAAGACATCAACCCAATTACGATTTTTACCAATATAGATGAGATTGTTGCCGCTGTTGACCAGCATGTGATGAAGCAGCCCTGGCCGCGGGTTCCCAACCAAACCGATCCTGTTTTTTATACTTATGACATCGGTTGCAACTCTGACCTTTCTGTTGACTTCGCCATAAATAAGGGCATAAAAGAAGTATTGGCTTTTTACAAAAACCATCCTCGGGCAAAAGCTACTTTTGCCACCAAATTTGTAAACCGCGATTTGCTGGAATTTAATCCTGAACGAAAAGTTCGGATAAGGTTAAGTTTGATGCCAGCCGAAATTAGTAAACTGGTGGATGTGCGAACGGATAGCATCGAAAAAAGGTTGTTGTCGATCAATGATTTTTACGATGCCGGTTATGATGTCCATGTTAATTTTTCGCCGGTGATTGTTTACAGCAAAATCGGAAATACAAACCGCGATTGGCGCGATGATTACCGTGAACTTTTCAGGCAACTGAACGCCGTTGTGCGCAACGATGTAAAAGTGCAGATGCAATGCGAAGTGATCTTTTTAACGCACAACGAAGCGCAGCACATAATTAACTTGGGCATCAACCCAAAAGCCGAAGATTTGTTGTGGATGCCGGATTTCCAGGAAACCAAGCACAGTATGTTTGGCGGCATCAACATTAGGTATAAAGTGCAGATGAAAAAAAGAATGATTGATGCATTCATCAATATTTTGACGGAGGAAATTCCGTGGTGCGTCATCCGGTATATTTTTTGATTTGCTGATGGCAGAAACTCAACAACCTGAAGTCTGGCTGCGCGGCCCACTGCCCGAATTTCCAGTCTTCCTTCAACCAATTGTTTTTGCTTTACTGCAAGCGCAGGAAGATGTCAACGAAATGATGCTTGATTTTCCTGATGATTTGCTTTGGGAACGGCCGGGCGGCGCAGCTTCTCCGGCTTTTCACTTGCAACATCTTACCGGTGTTTTGGACAGGATGTTTACTTACACTGAAAATATGCTGCTAAACGAAGTACAGTTAAATTGGCTCAATCAGGAAGGAAAACCGCAGGATCAGCATATTCCTGTTTCTAATTTGGTTGACATCTTCAATAAGCAAATAGAAATATCGCTCCAAAAATTAAAAGCAACCAATTCAGATACTTTAACAGAACCAAGAGGCGTAGGCCGGAAACAATTACCTTCTACCGTTTTTGGTTTGCTTTTTCATGCCGCCGAACATACACAGCGGCATGTTGGCCAGCTTTTGGTAACGGCTAAAGTGTTGAAGAATGGTTAATTTTTAATGCTTCTTTTATGCTATAAAATCTTGTATGTAATGTTTCCAGGTTTGGCTAAAGCCATTATTGACTGCCATTTGCCCACGGCCTAAAGGCCGTGGCAATGAATATTTAAAAGTGGTAATATCCTTGCAGTTTGTTGCAGGCAGTGTAAGAAGATATTGTAAACAAGCTTAGTTTAAATTGCCACGGCCTTCAGGCCGTGGATAAATGAATTTTGATAATTGGCTTTAGCCAAAACAGTGTGAACAATATTTCAAATGCACGAAAAAAAGGTGCATAAAAGAAGCATTGATCAACTATTCCAAAACTCAAACTTCCGGTTAGTAAAAATCGATTTCGGGATCATCGCATTTACGCCAACTGTTTGGTCCACCACTTGCGTTACTTCAAAATCAACTCCAGTACTGGCGATAGATAAAGCTTCATTAAAAGTATAACCCAGCTCGTCTTTAATAAAATTACAAGCGTTGAGTGTGGCATTTTTCATCGCCTGGCGCAAATCTTTGTCCAAACCGATGGCAATGAAATGAGTCGGCGTTTCAGCGCGTGGTTCTGTAATTTTTTTGTTTTTATGTACTACAAATTTCGCTACCAAAGTCAACGAAGCTTCTATCGCCACGCCGCTCACTTCGCCTGTTCCTTGCGCAGTATGGCAATCGCCGGTGGTAAATAATCCGCCCGAAACAGAAACCGGCAAAAATAAAGATGTGCCTTTTACCAAGCGCTTCAAATCCAGGTTGCCACCATAAAAACCCGGCGGAATGGAACTGATGCGGCCTAAATCTGCCGGCGGCGAAAGTGCCATCACGCCAAAAAATGGTTTCAGTGGGATTTCAATTCCATCTTTAAAAGAACCAAACTTTTTGTTTTTATCGTAGCGGTACACAAAAGTTTCCGGCGTTTTAATATCGTCAGGGATCGCGCCGCCACCCGGCCAAACGCTGTTGACACCATAATTACTGCGGATCAGAATATCCTGAATCTGCACTTCCAGCATATCGCCGGGTTCTATTCCTTCGATAAAAACCGGCCCTGTCAAAATATGTCCGCGCAGGCCCGAAGGTTCTGGTTTGATATTTTTCAGGATCGTGATGATTTCCTGCGCGTGCTCATCAATCGGCAAATTGTTTTTCTGGTAAAATTCTTCCGGGTTTTTTTTGTTGATGCCAACCGTGTTGATGGTTTCGATGGCTACAATTTGTCCCAACTTTACGGTTGCTACCGGTTTCACATCGGCACCATAAAAACCATTCACCATGTTTTCCGGGATGGTTCTGATCGTGATATCCGGTTTGATGGCTTTTGCGGATGCTTCTTTTATCGGCATAAAATCATCCAGTGCAGATGCCGTAGCGGTTAAACTTCCGGCTGTTAAAGCTGCGATTCCGCCTAAACTTGTTTTTTTTAGAAAATCACGACGCGAATTTTCCGACTGCTGTTTTGGTAAGCTTCTATTCATCTTTTTAATGTTAAAACAATCATTTTTCTAAAATTAAACATTTATTTTTTGCGGAAAAGTATTTTCTCTGATACAAACCAATCAAACTTCAACCTCAAAAAATTGTACTTTTAAAACATGTCTGCAACACCATTACAACAAGCATTTGCAAAGTTTGACGCTTATAATGCAACTGACCCGAATCAAGAAGAATTTGATGGAAAAACTTATCCAAAAGAAGTATTATATGCCCAGCGAATGACGAAAAAGCTAAACGATTATGCGCCGATTTCGCCGGAATATATGCAGCTGGCTGTTCGTTGCCAACATATTGGCCGCTGGGAAATTGCCCGCGATTCTTACCCGATGGACCGCGCTGGATATTTGATGTGGCGGAGTCAGCTCAAATTGCATCACACTAAAATTGCCGGACCAATTTTAGCGGAATGCGGTTATGATGGAGAAACTATCGACAAAGTGAAAGCTTTGCTGCTGAAAAAAAACCTTAATCAAAATACTGATACACAATTGATTGAAGATGTAATATGCCTGGTTTTTGTGGAATTTTATTTAGAGGATTTTGTTAAAAAACACAGTGCAGAAAAAATGATTGATATTTTAAGAAAAACTTTGAAAAAGATCTCGCCACGGGGAATTGAGGAAGCTTTAAAAATCAGCATGACCGACCAGGTTAAAGATTTGATTTTAAAAGCGGCTTCCTAAATATCATATCAATATAATATTCATTTGCAGTAGCGTGATATTGCCTTGCATCAATCAAACAAATTTTTGGTAATACTACTTTTACAGCCATAAAATTTATAGCTAAAATCAAAATGAAAAGAAATGCAACAGCCGTTTGGAACGGTACCGGAAAAGAAGGAACAGGAAAAGTTAGCACGCAAAGCGGCGTATTGAAAGACAGCCAATATTCCTTTAAAACGCGTTTTGAAGATGGCATTGGCACCAACCCGGAAGAACTGATTGCAGCCGCACACGCCGGTTGTTTTTCCATGAAATTAAGCTTCAATATTTCTGCGGAAGGCATTACACCGGAGGAAATTACAACCAAAGCAGCTGTAAACCTGAACCCTGAAAAAGGCGAAATCGACACAATCCATTTAGATGTGAAAGTAAAAGCAAGCGGTTTATCACAAGAAAAATTTGAGGCTTTGGTGGCAGATGCCAAAGAAAATTGCCCGGTTTCTAAAGTGTTAAAAGGCGCAACGATTACGGTTGATGCTGAATTGATATAATCAAAATTAGACTTATGTAGGGGCGATTCACGAATCGCCCTTTTTCATTTAAAAAAAGTTCATTTGCCATTTCTTTTAATATTTTTCCGGGTGTTTAATGTTTTTGGGGCGATTCGTGAATCGCCCCTACTGCCTATATTTGCAAATGATCCTTCCTGAGCAGCAAGCCATTTTTTCTATCGGAAACGAAGCACAATTTTTGGAAAATGCTTTGCAAGTTTTTAGGTTTCAAGCGGAAAATTGCCAGGTTTACAAAACGTATTTATCGTATTTAAACATCAATCCGCAGCAAATAAAAACGCTGGAAACCATACCGTTTTTACCGATAGAATTTTTTAAAACACACACAATCCTCAGCCAAAATCAAAACCCGGAAGTTGTTTTCACCAGTTCCGGCACAACCGGAATTACCACCAGCCAACATTTGGTTACAAATGTTTCCTGGTATCAAAACAGCTTCAGGAAAGGTTTTGAATTGTTTTACGGTGATTTAAAAAACTATGCTTTTTTGGCACTGCTGCCTTCTTATTTAGAGCGCGAAGGTTCTTCGCTGATTTATATGGTGGAGGATTTGATTACTAAAACCGAAAATTCGGGCAGTGGTTTCTATTTGTATAATAATGACGAATTGTACCAGAAACTCATCCAATTGCAGCAGCAAAAACAACCTACAATCTTAATCGGAGTTACTTTTGCTTTGCTTGATTTTATCGAAAAATACCAACTTGATTTCCCGGAACTGATTTTGATGGAAACTGGCGGCATGAAAGGCCGGCGCAAAGAAATGATCCGCGAGGAACTGCACCAAACGCTTTGCCAAGGTTTTGGTGTTCCGGCAATCCACTCTGAATATGGCATGACGGAACTGCTTTCGCAAGCTTATTCTTTGGGCGAAGGTTTGTTCCAATGTGTACCCTGGATGAAGGTTTTAATACGCGATACCAACGATCCGTTTAGTATTCTTCCAAACGGAAAAACCGGCGGCATCAACGTGATCGATCTGGCAAATATCAATTCCTGTTCGTTTATCGCGACACAGGATTTGGGCAAGATCCATGCAAACAGTATGTTTGAGGTTTTGGGCCGGTTTGATTTTTCGGACATCCGCGGCTGCAATTTGCTGATTGGCTGATGCTTCTTTTATCAGTCTAAAATTCGAGCTGTCATTCTGAACTTGTTTCAGGATCTCTCGTGCCTGGTTAAGATTTTGCTTGTAAGATGCCGAAACATTTTGGCATAACCAGATACTTCTTTTATCGACTAAGAATAAGTGTGGAAATGCTATTTTTGCCCAAGAATTTTCCTTTAAAATGATAGAACAATTTCTGAAAGACCAGCAAGAACCAAAAGCGGTTGAAAAAATTTATTCTCGTTTGAACGATTTGTTGAATACCGGTGAGGAAATTATTTACATTGCTGTACAGAAAAAACCGCTGGTGAATATTACGCCGGATTGTGTGGCCATAACCGACAAACGGATTTTCTTTTTTACGGCTGCCAACTTGGGTTTGTCGATCAAATTTATTGATTTTGTTTGGAAAGACGTGATTGAAGTTCGCATCAAAGAAGAACTTCTGGGTGCAGTTTTCAGCATCAAAACGTTGAACGGAGCCGAAACCAGCGTAGATTTTCTGCCGAAAGTGCAAGCCCGAAAATTGTATCAGTACGGACAAGAACGCGAGCAAACCGAACGCGAAGAACGCCGCCAGCGCGATATGGAAGAAAAACGCGCCGCCTTGGGAACAATTATTCCGGAAATGAACCGGTTTGCTTCAACCCAAAACACGCAACCGGAAACAGCACCAAAACCAGTTGAAGCTAAACCGGATGAACTGACTGCTAAATTAAAAAAGCTTAAAATGCTGTTTGATAATAGTTTAATCACGCAGGAAGAATACAACCAGAAGAAGCTGGAGTTGCTGAGTGAGTTGTAAGATTATTTTTTAAGTATAATTTCTACAATTGCATAAATTGCTGCTAATTGGCCAAATAAAAATAGAAACATCCATTTTATAATATCAGATCTTGAACTTGCAATATCTGTTTTCAAATCAGCAATCTCAAGTTTTAATTCATTTCTCACATTTGCAATTTCGATTTTTAATTCGGCAATATCCTGTTTAGTTGCTAAAATATCTTTTTTCAGATCGAACTGCTTTTCGATTTTAGTTTCAACATATTCGGCTAAAGTTTTGGCTTGTTCGTCGCCAACTTTTTCTCTTAAAATTTGAAATAACTGAATTTCCGAAACTTGCATAATCAAACATACAAAAATTATTAGCAATTGGTTACTCTGCTTTCAGCAAAAAGTAGTTCTTCTTGCCTTTTTGCACCACCAGATATTTTTGATTGATCAAATTTGAGGTGGTAAAAACAGCATCAGGCAAAACTTTGATTTTATTGATGGCCACGCCACCGCCAGCAATCATCTTTTTGGCTTCTCCTTTGGATGGGAAAACTTTTGATTGTTCGGCTAATAAATCAATTACAGCAACGCCGTGTTCCAGCTCAGATTTTTTTATGCTGAAATTTGGAACGCCTGCAAATAAAGCTTCAACCTCTTCATTATTAAGTTCATTCAAAAATTCAATACCAATATTTCCAAATAAAAACTCAGATGATTTGAGGGCTTTTTCATATTCCGTTTCACCATGCACACGCATCGTAATATCTTTTGATAAAGCCTTTTGTAGAATTCGCAAATGCGGCGCAGCATCATGTTCGGCTTCCAAAGCTTCGATCTCATACTGTTTTTGCAGGGTGAAAATTCGCATGTAACTTTTGGCGTCATCATCGCCTGCATTCAACCAAAACTGATAAAACTGATACGGCGAAGTTTTAGCTGGATCAAGCCAAATATTGCCGCTTTCGGATTTACCAAACTTGCTGCCGTCGGCTTTTTTGATGAGTTGTGTGGTTAAGGCAAATGCTTCGCCCTGGTCTTTTCTGCGGATCAGTTCTGTGCCGGTTACCATGTTTCCCCACTGGTCAGAACCGCCCATTTGCAGCACGCAATTCCTGTTTTTCCACAAATAATAAAAATCGTAACCCTGGATCAATTGATAAGAAAACTCGGTGAATGACATACCGGTTTCGCCTTCCAGCCGCTTTTTCACAGAATCTTTGGCCATCATATAATTAACGGTGATGTGCTTTCCGGCATCACGGATAAAATCCAGGAAAGAGAAGTTTTTGAACCAGTCGTAATTATTCACGATCTCCGCTCTGTTCTCACCGTTCTTAAAATCTAAAAATTTTTCAAGTTGCTGTTGAATGCCGTTCAAATTATGCTGCAAAACCTCCGCAGGCAATAAATTTCGTTCCGTAGATTTGCCGGAAGGATCGCCAACCATGCCGGTTGCACCGCCAACCAGCACAAAAGGTTTGTGTCCGGCTTGCTGAAAATGGATCAGCGTCATGATCTGCGCCAGGCTGCCCACATGCAGTGAATCCGCCGTCGGGTCAAAACCAATATAACCGGAAACCATCCCACTTTGCAGTTTTTCTTCCACTCCGGGCATCAAATCGTGGAGCATCCCGCGCCAGCGCAACTCTTCAACAAAATTCATTTTTATAGAAATTAAAAGCGGCAAAGATAACAGAATCGGGCAAAAGCAATTTCTATGTCATGCTTCTTTTATCAGGCAAAAATCTGTTTTGTATAATTTCTGTTTTGTATATTTACGGGTAATGAACTTTTTATCGCACTTTTATTTTGACCGGAATTGCAACGATGCCTACCACGTTTTAGGCAGCGTAATGCCCGATCTTTTGCGAAATGCGGACAAGGAAGCGAAAATTAAAATTGACCACTTACCAGCACAACAAGATGTAGCAATCAACTCGATGATAAGCGGTTGGAAAAAACATTTGAAAATTGACCTGCATTTTCATTCCTCAGATTTTTTCAAACTTCACGCCCATCAGCTTAAATTATTGCTTGAACCGGCCCTTTCCGGTTCTGCTGTGAAACCGTTTTTTTTGGGCCATATTGCGCTGGAATTGATTTTGGATAATTTGCTGCTGACCAACCATACTGTTTTTGCCGATGATTTTTATGACCATTTAAAAAATGCAGAAGAAGCCAACATTTTTAGGTTTTTGGAACTGAACCGGGTTGATCCAAAAAAATTCCTGGCCTTTTATACTACTTTTATCCATGAAAAATACCTGAACTCTTACATCAAAACCGATAGCGTAGTTTATGCTTTAAAACGTGTTTGCCAGCGCATCTGGCAAAATCCTTTTACAACCAAGCAGGAACAAGCTGTTACTGAAATAGTTAATGCCTACATTAAAAACTTGTCGGAATGTTTTATGCAGGTTTTTTGGGAGATGGAAGCTTTATTACAGTCAGCCGATTCGATGAAGCTTTTTTAGGGTTCGAGATAAAATAAATCGCTTCAGAATCAGCAAAATAGCGAAATTTTTTTTTGAGGTAGCTTTTAAATTTTTTATTTTTGCAGCCCGATCTATTTCGGGAAAAGGAGATAAACTATTTAATGGCAAAAAAACAAGAAGCAGAAAAAGAATTACAAGCAAAACAAGCTGAATTTCAAGACGCAGGAAACCTGCAACTGGGAAGAGAAAACATTGAATCAGAAGCAGATTCGGGCTTAATCGAATCCATCAAATCCAACATGGCACAACCTGCCGGAGATTTTGACTGGGACGCGGACGAAAAAAAATTCGGTAATTACTCGAATGAAGACCGCGAAAAAATGGAACACTTGTACGATGGTACGTTTCATTCCATCACCAAAGGTGAAATCATTAGCGGCACGGTAGTTACCATCAACACAAAAGATGTTGTGCTAAACATTGGTTTTAAATCTGATGGTTTAGTTTCTGTATCCGAATTCCGCGATATGCCTGATTTGAAGAAAGGCGATTTAGTGGATGTTTATGTTGAATCTCAGGAAGATTTGAACGGTCAGTTGGTTCTTTCCCGCAAACGTGCCAAAACCCAACGCTCTTGGGAACGCATTAACGAAGCTTTAGAAAAAGATGAAATCATCGAAGGTTATGTAAAAAGCAGAACCAAAGGTGGTTTAATTGTAGATATTATTGGTGTTGAGGCCTTTTTACCTGGTTCTCAGATTGATATTAAACCTATCCGCGACTACGATATTTACGTAGGCAAAACGATGGAGTTTAAGGTTGTTAAAATCAACCATGAATTTAAAAATGTTGTTGTTTCCCATAAAGTATTGATCGAAGATGATTTGGAAAACCAAAAAACTGAGATCGTTGCCAAATTAGAAAAAGGCCAAATTTTGGAAGGAACAGTTAAAAACATTACCGATTTCGGTGTATTTATCGATTTGGGTGGTGTTGATGGCTTGCTGCATATTACAGATATTTCCTGGGGCCGTATTGAGCATCCGCGCGAAATTTTATCATTAGACCAAAAACTGAACGTTGTTGTTTTAGATTTTGATGATGAGAAAAAACGTATTGCTTTGGGCTTGAAACAATTAACACCGCATCCTTGGCAAAGCTTGTCTGAAGATATTCAGATCGGTTCTGTTGTAAAAGGCCGGATTGTTACTGTTGCCGATTATGGTGCTTTCTTAGAAATTATCCCAGGTGTTGAAGGTTTGATCCATGTGTCAGAAATGTCATGGTCTCAAAACTTGCGCAGCCCGCAGGAATTTTTGAAAGTAGGCGATGAAGTGCAAGCGCAAGTATTGACTCTGGATCGTGATGACCGCAAAATGTCATTAGGTATCAAGCAGTTAACGCCAGATCCTTGGCAACAAGCTGCTACCAAATATCCTGTTGGCAGCCAGCACAGAGCAACCGTTAAAAACATGACCAATTTTGGTGTGTTTGTGGAACTGGAAGACGGAATTGATGGTTTGATTCATATTTCTGATCTGTCCTGGTCTAAAAAAGTAAATCACCCAAATGAATTTACTAAAGTTGGCGAAGTATTAAACGTTGTCGTTTTAGAACTGGATGTTGATAACCGCAAACTGAGCTTAGGCCACAAACAATTAGAAGAAAACCCTTGGGATACTTTTGAAACGATTTTTAATGTAGATTCCGTACATCAGGGAACAGTAATTAAAGTAACGGATAAAGGATCTGTAGTTGCTTTGCCTTACGGTGTTGAAGGTTTTGTACCCACAAAACATGCAATCCTGGAAGATGGCAAGCCTTTAAAAGCTGAAGATGTGGCTGATTTCAAAGTGATTGAATTTAACAAAGAAAACAAACGGATTGTGATTTCTCATTCACGTATCTGGGAAGATGCCCGTGCAGAAGCCCGCATGGAAGAGTTCAACACACGCAAAAAAGAAGCAAAAGCTTCAACCGTTGCAGTAAAAAAAGTTAAAGACTCTGTTGAGAAATCAACACTTGGCGATCTAAGTGTTTTGGCACAACTGAAACAGCAGATGGAAGGTGCCGAAAATGATGCACGTAACACTGATAAACCAGAATAATTTATTTCCTTTTTAATATTGAAGCCTCTCCTTTTTCAGGAGAGGCTTTTTTTGTGGAAAAAATTTTGATGCTTCTTTTATCGACCTAAAATTGAAATAGCAACTTTGAATACTTCTTTCATCAACCTGAAAATTAAATTCGGATTCAAACTTCTTTTTTAGGTCGATAAAAACAGTATCCACAAATCGAGAACTAATTCTGCCATGTTGAATAAATTCCTACTTTTGCCCAAATCCACCCGGTAATGCAAAACCTAACCCTGCTTGACGGTCCGAAATTTCAGATCACGATCCAACGTCTTTGCCGGCAATTGATTGAAAACCACAACGATTTTTCGGATTCTGTTATTTTGGGTATTCAGCCGCGCGGCCCTTTTTTATCCAAACGAATTGCTGTAGAACTGAAAAATATTTTGCCTGAAAACCAAATTTTTTCCGGTGATCTGGATATTACTTTTTTCCGGGACGATTTCCGCAGAAGACAAAATCCGCTGGTCCCAAATCAAACCCGGATCGATTTCATTATCGAAAATAAAAAAGTGATTTTGGTAGATGATGTGCTTTGGACCGGAAGAACGATCCGTGCTGCAATGGATGCGATGCTTGCTTTCGGACGGCCGCAAAAAGTAGAATTGCTGGTTTTGGTAGATCGTAGATATTCGCGGCATTTGCCCATTGAACCCGATTATATTGGCATTCAGGTAGATTCTGTGGCTTCGCAAAAAGTAATTGTGAGCTGGAAAGAGGCAGACGAAGAAGATAAAGTGGTTTTGTTATCAGAAGATAAATAATGGCCGATCAGCAAAAATTGAGTTCCCGACATCTTTTAGGCATCAAAGACCTCAACCGAAACGATATTGAATTGATCTTTGAAACCGCTACTAATTTCAAAGCAGTTTTAAACCGACCGATCAAAAAAGTACCTTCTCTCCGCGATGTTACGATTGCCAACATCTTTTTTGAAAATTCTACCCGCACCCGTTTATCTTTTGAACTGGCTCAAAAACGGCTTTCTGCGGATACCGTGAACTTTGCAGCCGCTTCATCCTCAGTAAGTAAAGGCGAAACGCTGATTGATACGGTAAATAATATTTTGGCCATGAAAGTGGATATGGTGGTGATGCGCCATCCGTATGCCGGAGCTGGGATTTTTTTATCGCGCCATATCAAAGCACAAATTGTAAATGCCGGTGATGGCGCACACGAACATCCAACACAAGCTTTGCTCGATGCTTTTTCTATCCGGGAGAAATATGGCGAAGTGAGCGGCAAAAAAGTGGTGATCGTGGGCGATATTTTGCATTCGCGCGTGGCTTTGTCCAATATTTTGTGCTTGAAACAGTTGGGTGCCGAAGTGATGGTTTGCGGCCCGACAACTTTGATCCCGAAATTTATCGGCTCGTTGGATGTAAAAGTGGAGCATAATCTGCAAAAAGCTTTGAACTGGTGCGATGTGGCCAACATGTTGCGCATTCAATTAGAAAGGCAGGACATTAAATATTTTCCTTCGCTGCGAGAATATACAATGCTTTACGGATTGAACAAAAAAATTCTGGATTCGCTGGATAAAGAAATTACGGTGATGCATCCCGGACCGATTAATCGTGGCGTAGAAATTACGAGCGATGTGGCCGACAGCAAGCAATCTATTATTCTGGATCAGGTAGAAAACGGTGTGGCCGTGCGGATGGCGGTTTTGTATTTGCTGGCCGGGCAGATGTGATTACAAGTTTAACTGCTGCTGAAGTTTCGCTGATCTAATCTTGGATGCTTCTTTTATCGACTAAAATTAAGAATCCAAGTAATCGCTTTTATAAATTTATAAGTATAAAATTACAGGCATAAAAGAAGTATCTAAATGATGTTTGATATGAAAAATCAATAATGAGGATTTTTTTCATAGCGGCGGAACTGGCGGTAGCAGTAGCTTTTTTGCATTCAATCTAGTGAAAAAAAACGTAGTAATTATCCTTTCCAATTCAGCAGAATCTACGGATCCGATTTGCGTTTCCATTATTAAACTTTTGCAATAAATGTGCGTCAACCTTTATAAATTTTCGTATTAAAGGATTGATAAAACCAATTTTTAGTCTATAAAAGAAGCATGACCGCCGGCCAGAAACATTTTTTACGCGGTTATTATCGGCAAGGTCTTTAATTTAGCATCGCCGTTACCCAAAAAACAACTATGACAAAAGTTCTGTACATCGCTACTTCCCTGCTTTTTTTATCGGTCTATAATTCCAACGCCCAGCAAACTGCTTATTTTAACCTGAACCGAAATTATCAATCGGCGGTAGAACTGCTGGATAAACGCAAATATGTGGCTGCTTCCGAGCAGTTTCGGCTGGTAGAAAAGCCGAGAAACAAGACATCTAACCAGCCAGTTTTTGAATCGGAAACTTCTTTGCTGCGCGAAAATGCTTATTACTTTGAAGCCGTTTGCGCCCTGAATCTGGGAAATGATGATGCCGAAAGCATGTTCCGCCGCTTCATCAAAGAACATCCGGAAAACCCGTTGGCCAAAGTAGCTTATTTTCAGGTTGGAAAATCTTATTTTAAACAAGAAAAATATCAGGATGCTTTGACTTGGTTTGATAAAGTGCAACCGGCAGAACTCACCGGAAAAGAAAATGCCGAATATAAATTTGATAAAGGCTACTCCTATTTTGAACTGAAAGATTATAAAAATGCGCAACAGATTTTCAGCGAGATCAAGGACAAAAAAACCCCTTATTCTGAAGACGCAACTTATTATTTCGCTTACATCGCTTACCTCAACAAAGATTATCACCTGGCTTTGCTCAATTTTGAAAAGCTAAAAAACTCCAAAAAATACGAAGCAAGTTATCCATATTACATCACGGCGGTTTATTATTTGGATCAGCGTTATGATGACGTGATTGCTTATGCCGTGCCGATCATCAACACCACCAAGCAAACCAACGAAACGGAAATGTTGCGGATTATTGCGGCTTCTTATTTTGCCAAGGTTGATTATCCGGATGCGATCAAATATTATGAGCGTTTTCAGGACCGCGATCAAAATAAAACGCAGAACAACCAGGACAGCTACCAGATGGGTTACGCGTATTTTAAAACCGGAAACAACCCGCGCGCCATCCGAGAATTGGAAAAACTGATCGACAAAACAGATGCTTACAGCCAGAGCGGAAATTATACTTTAGGTAATGTTTTTTTGAAAGTGAACAACAAGCAAAGTGCACGAAATGCTTTTCAGGTGGCTTCCACGCTGGATTTCGATCCGCAGATCAAAGAAGATGCACTGTATGAATATGCCAAACTATCCTACGAACTGCAGTTTAACAATCAGGCTTTGGATGCCATTCGTTTATACATCAAAAATTATCCGCGTTCTGCTAAAATAACTGATGCCAAAGTTTTGCTAAGCGAGATTTTATTATCTACCAGCAACTACAAAGAAGCGGTTGATATTTTGGAATCGATACCTAACAGAAATGGTGCGGCAAAAGAAGCATACCAAAAAGTTACTTATTACCGCGGTTTGCAATATTACAATGAACGTGCTTTTGAGAACGCGATCGGCATATTTTTACGTTCGCTGAAAGACCCAACTGATGATAAAATTGAAGCGTTGGCTACTTATTGGATGGCCGAATCGATGTACGAAGTGCGCAAATACGGCGAATCTGTAGAAACTTTTGAGAAGTTTGAAGATATGCCGGCAGCTAAGCAGACAAATGTTTACAACTACGCCAACTATGCCTTAGGTTATGCTGCTTTTGGCGATGAAAAATACCAGAAAGCGGCCAATAATTTCGAGCGTTTTATTCAGGGTGATGAGCGCGATAAAAATACCGTGAATGATGCAATATTGCGTTTGGGCGATTGTTACTTCACATTAAAAAACTACAGTCGCGCCAATGAATATTACAACCGCATTCTGGCGCAACATGCAAAAGGTGAAGATTATGCTTTGTTTCAGCGCGGCATGATCCAGGGTTTGCAAGGGCAACTGGATACCAAGATCAGTACGCTGCAAGGTTTGATGCAGAAATTCCCGACTTCGGATTATGCCGATGATGCGAGTTTTGAGATGGCTTATACTTATTTCCTCAAAAACAACGGCGATCAGGCACGCACGGATCTGACGGCCATGATCCAGAAATATCCGCAAAGCAGTTATGTGCCGCGCGCGTTGGTTACGATTGGTTTGATCGATTATAATGCTAACCAGGATGAGCCTGCACTGGAAGCTTTTAAACGTGTGGTGAAAGATTATCCGTCTACCAATGAAGCCAAGCAATCACTGAAACAGATCGAAAAAATTTATACGGATAAAGGTGATGCGAAAACTTTTATCGATTATGCCGCGACCACGCCGATTGGCAATTACAGTTCGGCGCAACAGGATAATATCATGTTTACGGCGGCCAACAATTTGTATTTGCGCGGAGATTTTAAAGGAACTGTTAATGGCGTAAATGCTTATTTTGATAAATTCCCGAAACCGATTAACGACAAACAAGCGCGTTTTATCCGGGCAGAAAGTTTTGTCAAACTGAACCAGCCAGAACAAGCTGTGGCTGATTATAATTTTATTTTGAATGACTGGACGAGTGTTTACACCGAGAAATCACTTATCAGCATGTCCAACATTTATCTGCGGCAAAAGAAGTATAATGAAGCCGTGGTTTTCCTGAAACACCTAGAAACCAATTCGGAATACAAAGCGGATTATACTTTTGCCATCAACAATTTGCTTTACGCCTACTCGGAAATGCAGCTGCCAGATGATGTGCTGAAATATGCGGCTTTGGTTCGTTTGAATGAAAAATCATCCGAAGAAGACAAATACCGCACCGGATTATATGCCGGGAAAGCTTATCTGGTAAAAGGCGACACGGCAAATGCGACCAAAGAATTTAATTATGTGGTAACCAATACCAAAACGGTAGCCGCTGCCGAAGCCAAATACAACGTGGCCGAACTGGAATACCTCCGCAGAAATTATAAAGCTTCGCAAAAAACGTGTTTTGAGCTGATCAATAAGTTGGGCGATTACGATTATTGGGTAGCTAAAAGTTTTATTTTGCTGGCTGATAATTATGTGGCTTTGAAAGATATTTTCCAGGCAAAAAGCACTTTGCAAAGTGTGATTGGAAACTATAAAGGCAACGACGAGATATTGCCAACGGCCAAAGCAAAATTAGATCAATTGAATCAAACTAATACCAAGAAAGAGAACTAAGCAATGAAGTTAAATACGATCCTCGCCTTTTTGTTTTTCGGACTGATGCTTCATGCGCTTCCCACATTTTCTCAGCAAAAACCGGTTCAGAAAAAAGCAGCTGTCAAAGCCAAAAAGACAGTTGCCAAATCGACTGTTCCCGCAAAAACAAAAGCACCAACTAAAGCTGCCAATACCAAAAAAAGTACGATAAAAACAGCATCCGCAGACACAACCAGAAAAAGAAATGTGCCTGCCAAAAAAGCGGAACCGCAAAGTTTGAATGAAGAAATTGTGGTGACCAGCATTTATAAACCAGTTTTAGCCGATGCGGTAAAAATCCGCAAGAACCCGAATTTGGACGATAAACAGGATGTGAAGCCCGCTTTTTCCTACACTAATTTGCTGGATAAACGCTTGAACAGCAACGCCGGCATACAGCCGCTGGAGGCCATGCAAATCCCGAAAACGGCCAACGATACTTTGTACAATAATTACGCTAAAGCCGGAATCGGCAATCTGAGCACCACTTTTGGCGAGTTGTACATCAACAACGGCCGCGACCAGGCTTTGCAGGTTGGCGGTTATGCCAAACATTTTTCGCAAAAAGGCAGTTTGCCGGATCAGAAATCAAGCCGGCAGGAAATCGGTGTTTTTGGCAAAAGCGTTGGCGAAAACAATAGCGTGCGCGGAACCATCAACTACACACGCCGCAACAATTATTTTTATGGTTTCGATCAGGACAATCCGCCTAAAAATTTAATCCCAGGCAAACAGCATTTCAATACTATTTCCGGTGAAGCAGAGATTGCCAAAAACTTTAAAGACACGGAGAATGACTTCGTTTATGCGGCAAAAATCAGCGGTTATGTTTTCAACAATGCTTATCAGGCCAAAGAAAACAATATCCTGATCGATGTTTCCCTCAACCAAACGATCAAGCAATTTTATGCCGGTTTGAATGCTTCGCTGGATGCCGGAAGCACGAAAGATAGCTTGTACAGCATCAGCAATAATATTTTGCGCGCAAATCCTTATATCAAGTTGCAGGGCGAAAACTATAAAATTGATGCAGGCGTAAACTTGGTTTCGGAATTTGGTACAAAAAGTAGTTTACGGTTATTTCCGGCAGCAAAAATTGAGTTTCAGGTGATCCCAAAATATGTTCGGATTTTTGCGGAAGCACGTGGCGATATCGACAAAACGCTATTAAAAAACCTAACCGAGATCAATCCTTTCCTGGATCAGAATATTGACATCCGAAATTCTATCGACAGACTGACCCTTAGTGCCGGTTTGAAAGGAACTATAGCACCGGGATTAGGTTTCAAAGCGGCATTTATCCGCCAGAGCATTACCGGTTTGCCGCTATTTGTTAACAATTTTAATTTCAGCAGAGGAAAAAATAAATTTGTGGTGATTTATGATGGCGGGAAATCAACGGTAACTGGTTTCAACGGAGACTTGGATTACAAGATTTCGGAAACGGTGGATATTTACGGCAGATTGGAATACCGGAAATACGCGCTGGCAACGGAAGCCGAAGCTTGGAATCGGCCAACAGCCAAACTTACCGCCGGAACAAACTTCCGCATCAACAAAAAAATAACGATAAATGGAGCATTGCTGATCCGTGGCGAAACCAAAGACCGGCTCCCAACTTCTGCAACGGCTTTCCGGGTGGTTACGTTGCCATCTTTTGCGGATTTGAATGGCGGCATAGATTACCAGATTTCCAAACGGATTTCCATTTTTGCGCAGGCAAATAATTTGCTCAACACCAAGTATCAAACATATCTTTATTATCCTGCAAACGGATTTAATATCTTTGGCGGCTTAAGCGTAAGCTTTTAAGCGGATGTTGATGTATTTAAAACCACTTTTATTTTTGAGCAGATGGACGTAGCAGCGTATATAAAAGCACTGCTTGGCCAAGAGCAGCACGTTTTTGTGCCGGGTTTGGGTACTTTCTCCGTCCGCCAAACCGCTGTTTATTACGATCAGAATCAACACACATTTTCCCCTCCTAAAAACAGTATTGAATTTTTTGTAGAGGAAAAAAATGATGGAACGCTGGAGGAATATATCTGCAAACAGAAAAACATTTCGCAGCAGGCATCGGGATATTTTATTGAAAAGTTTGTTGATCAGCTTAAAAAGGAAGCCAACGCTAAAAATATACCGGTAAAAGAAGCATTGTTCCCTGCGGGGCAAAACACGGATGCTTCTTTTAATGAGATAAATTTTGGTTTGCCGCCGATCCGTTTATCAAGCTTAAAAAAAGAACAGTTAATTGCGGAAAACGAAATTACAGCTGATAAAGAAACTTTAACCAAGCCGGATGAGGCAGGAAAATTCTATAAAGACTTTTCTACCAACTTGCCTCAAGAAGAACCAAAGCTGGAGAGAAATACCAGTTTTTGGGCAGCTATGATTTTACTGTTGGCGGTTTGTTGTTTGGGTTTTTATGCTTTGTATTTTAATTACCCGAACATGTTTAAGGGATTATCGCCACAAAAACAACCAACGGTGATTGCTGCAAAAGTTCCTGCTGCTGATACTTCAAAACCTGTTGCGGCAACAATTAAAAAGGAAACAATTGCAGATACAACGGCAAAAGTTGCTGTCGATACACCTGCAATTTCAACAAAAACCATTGCCCCTGCCCCGCCGAAAACTGAAAATGATACGGTAAAAACAGCTGATTTGGATATGGTGGACAAATCGCCGTACGAAATAATCGGTGCTTCTTTTAAGACACTAAAAGGGGCAAAAACTTTTTTATTACAATTGAAATCCAAAGGGATGCACCATGCCAAAATTTTGGGCAATACCTCCGGAAAACAGGTGCTGATCACTTTTGGTTCTTATCCTGATAAAGCCGCCGCATTGGTTGCATTAGAAAAACTACGCGCAAAAGACGTTCATTCAGAAGCTTATATACAACACTATTTAAAATGATGTTAATATTTTTTCAGGCCACTGCCGATACAGCCACCAGAGCTGTAGATACTTTAAATCGCGCTGTACAAGCCGGTGCCGCACAACCGCACGAACTGCGTTTTGGCGATTTGCTGATCAAAGGTGGCTGGGTAATGCTGCCGATTGCAATCCTGGCGATTTTGGGATTGGTCATCTTTTTTGAACGCTTTTTTACAATCAGGAAAGCCGGGTTGAACGAAGCGAATTTACTATCACAGGTAAAAGCCAACGTAAGTTCCGGCAAACTGGATTCTGCCCTGGCCATTTGCCGCAACAGCAATACGCCGCTTGGCCGGATGTTGCACAAAGGTTTGCTGCGAATTGGCCGCCCGATCAAAGACATTGAAAGTGCGATTGAAAATACTGGCCGGTTGGAAATTTCGCGCCTGGAAAAAAATATTGGTATTTTAGGGATTGTGGCCGGCATTGCGCCGATGTTTGGTTTTTTGGGAACGATTGCCGGTGTGATCAAGATTTTTTATGATATTTCTCAAACAGATAACATCAGCATGGGCGTGATCTCCGGCGGGTTATATGTCAAAATGGTAACTTCTGCCGCTGGTTTGCTGGTTGGAATTGTTGCTTATGTGTTGTATAATATTTTACAAATGATGATCGAAAAAGTAACTTTGAAATTGGAAACTGATTCCATCGATTTTATTGATTTGTTAGAAGAACCCAGCAAATGAATTTAAGAAAGAAAAACCTGCGCGCTTCGGCAGAAGTAAATACTTCAGCAATGAACGATATAATGTTCTTTTTGCTGCTGTTTTTCCTGATTGCATCAACCGTAACCAATCCGAATGTAATCAAGCTGATGCTGCCGAAATCATCATCTGGGCAAGCGGTTTCTAAAAAAACAATTACGGTTTCCATCACCAAAGACCTTAGGTATTATGTTGATAAAAAGGAAGTTGCTGTAACGGATTTAACAACCACGCTTCAATCTTACAAAAAAATAGCAACGGAATTGACAATTGTGTTGTATGTAGATAAAACCGTAGCCATCCAAGATGTGGTGCAGGTGATGGATACGGCGCAGAAACTGAACATTAAACTTGTACTGGCTACAGAACCGAAATAATGATACGGCGGCAGGAAGAAAATAATTATCCGAAAGCTTTTTTGCTGACCGGGATTGTGCTGGGCTTATTTTTGCTGCTGACGTATTTTATGGTTTTCCCGATGCCGCCCAAACAGGAAGAAGGCACTGGCGGAATTTTGGTGAATTACGGCACAACCGATGAAGGCATGGGCAAAGATTTTATGAGTACTGAGGAACCATCCGTAGCTGAAAAAGCCAACAAAAGCAAACCGGATAAAATCAAGCCGGAAGCCAAGCCAACCGAGAAAGTTAGTGCCGACAACAGCGATAAAAAAGTAGTTACCCAAACTACGGAAGATGCACCGGAAGTAGCCCCGAACAGTAAAAAACCGAGCAATACCGTTGCCACAAAAACCGATGTAAAAGAAGCAAAGCCGCAGGTCAACCAGAATGCTTTGTATAAAGGCAAAAAAAATGACGGCACCGGTGAAGGCGACGGAACCGGCAACAAGCCCGGCAATCAGGGAAAAGTTACCGGAAGCACGCTAACCAATAATTACAACGGTACAGGATCCGGAAACGGCGGAAACCTGAACATGACGCAACGGAGTTTCCTGACTAAACCGCAAGTGACAGATGATAACCACCGGGCCGGAAAAATTGTGGTTGATATCCGAGTGGATAAAAGCGGCAACGTGGTTTATGCGCGTGCCGGTGCCCGCGGAACAACTATCAGCGATAGCGAATTGCTACAAAAATGTGAAAACGCTGTGCTGGGCATCAAGCTAAATGCTGCTGAAAACGCACCGGAAACACAGATCGGAACAGTCGTTTTTGTGTTTAAAGTGCAGTAAGATTGGTTGAATAGTTTGTGGATAATTGTTCATTGCTAAAAACCTTTTAAATGCTATTCAGCATATTCTTTATGCTTCTTTTATCACCTAAATTTTGATTACTTGCTTTTTCTACCAGCAACAATTAGCAAAACAAAAATTATAAGCATAAAAGAAGCATTATCCTTTGGCAGCAATCTAAACCGCTTCTAAAGTTTATCAACTATCACCCAAAAACCATCACCATGAACTATCCGCAAACACTTGATTATTTGTACGGGCAACTGCCCATGTTTACACGAGATGGTGCTTCTGCTTTCAAAAAAGATTTGACGAACACGCTGATGTTGTGCGAAAATTTAGGCAATCCACAACAAAAATTTAAAACGATCCATGTGGGCGGCACCAACGGCAAAGGCTCAACTTCGCACATGCTGGCAGCGGTTTTGCAATCGGCTGGCTATAAAACCGGCTTGTACACCTCTCCTCACCTCAAAGATTTCCGCGAACGAATTCGTATCAATGGCCAAATGATTCCTGAAGAAAAAGTTGTTGATTTTGTGGCCGATCAGCAGGAAAATATAAACGTTATCCAGCCGTCGTTTTTTGAGATGACCGTAGCAATGACTTTTGATTATTTCGCCAAAGAAAAAGTGGATATTGCCGTGATCGAGGTTGGTTTGGGCGGCAGGCTGGATTCTACCAATGTGATTTCGCCGTTGCTTTCTGTCATCACCAATATCGGTTGGGACCACATGAACCTGCTCGGGAATTCTTTACAAGAAATTGCTGCGGAAAAAGCGGGTATCATCAAACCAAAAACACCAGTTGTAATTGGGGAATATCAGCCGGAAATTGCTGCAATTTTCACTGCAAAAGCAGAGCAGGAAAATGCGCCGATCCGTTTTGCCTTCGAAGAATGGGATGTTCGGATCGACCCAAATCAGGAAAATAACAAGCCAAATGACTTTTTGAATGTGCAGGTTTTCTCTAAAAACGCTGACCAGCAAATTGATTTTTATTCAAATTTCAAGTTGGATTTGACTGGTTTGTATCAGCTTAAAAACTTGAAAACAGTTTTGTCGGCTTTGGATGAATTACGAAAACAAGGCTCTGAGATAAAAACCGATACTGTTTTTACCGCCCTAAAATCAGTGAAGAAACTAACTGGTTTGCATGGCAGGTGGCAGATTTTGGATCGGAACCCATTGGTGATTTGCGATACCGGCCACAATGCAGAAGGGATGGCGGAGGTTCTGCTCAACATTGCCAATACTAATTATGGGCATCTTCATTTTGTTTTGGGGATGGTTGCCGATAAAGATATAAGCAAAATCCTGTCGTTATTGCCTCATGGAGCTACTTATTATTTTTGCAAACCGGATATTCCGCGAGGTTTGGATGCTAAGATATTGAAGCAGCAGGCAGTGGATTTTGGTTTGAACGGTGCTGATTTTGATAGTGTAAAAGAAGCATTTGCGGTGGCCAAAGAAAATGCCCGACCGGAAGATTTGATTTTTGCCGGTGGAAGCACTTTTGTGGTAGCAGAAATCATTTAGCTGATACTTCTTTTATCAGGGTTTTTTCATGATTTAATTCATTCATAATGAAACATTTGCTTTTTGGATATTCTTTTTCCGCGTGAAATTTTGTTTTTTATTTTGGATTGCTGATAAAATTTCTACTTTTGCAATCCCAAACGGGATGTAGCGTAGCCCGGTATCGCGCCACATTTGGGATGTGGAGGCCGCAGGTTCGAATCCTGCCATCCCGACTGCTACAAAGCCTAACTGCTTGAGAAATCAATAGTTAGGCTTTTCTTATTTAAAAGGTGGCAGTAGCCATAATTTACATTTCCAAATCCTTCTTAAAATCTAATTTTGCTTATGCCAATTAATATGTGGTTGCAAAGATCTAAAAGTTTCTCATTTTTGGTTTAAAACATTTGAAGTCTGATTAGGCCTATAACAAAAAAACCCTTTTGTTTCTTTTATGTGGTGAGTAATATTTCTGCTTAATTAATTTTAAATAAACTATTTTTAAGCAAAATATTTAGGTTGTAATACTCAATTTAATAAAGATTTTAGTAGTAAAACCGCTATTTTTACCTGCTTAATTAATTTAAAGTTAAATTAGCTCACCATATATTCTTATGCCAGATCAGTTTTCATATATTTCTCTTCAGCAGCTTTGCGATAAACTGGATGAACCTCGCATCGTCATTAAAGCACAAAGTCCACGGTTTGAGATAGTTGCTTACAACAACCAGTTTGTGCAAATCAGCCAAACCCAGGGTCAGGAACTTTTTGGCGAAAGTATGGTTGAGATCCACTCGTGGAACAATGTTAATGAAGAAGGCGCTCTCCAAATTTATGATTGCCTGATCGAAGCAATCCAGACCAAAGCTATTGTGCACCTGCCTTCTGTGCGATACGACCTGACAGATAAAGATGGGAAAATAACCCCTACCTGGTGGCAGGCATCTTACGAACCTTTGCTTAATGGAGATGGAATTGTGGATTACCTGCTTTGCACTACGCACAATATTACTGCGCTGGTAGAAAACGGGGATCCGGGAACAGCAAAAAACTGAACTGAATTTTTATTAACAGTTAGAGCCAGGTTAAATTTTAGTTATAATCTTTTGGTGCTTCTTTTATCAGCTTAAAAACCCTAAAATGTGTAATGCTTTTCTTAATTTGTATCACCTGTAAAAACCCGATTTATAGGCATAAAAGAAGTATGTGTATTTTTTAAAGGAGATTTAGACAACGTTTTAACCCCTTTCTTTTTTACTACTACTATTCTTTAAAAGCCAGAATTTATTGTTTTGAGAATATTGATTATCAGTTAGTTAATTTATTTATTGAAGCAAGAGCAAGCAGAATAATCGGCTTTTTATTGCATTAATTTACAAGGTTTCTGCTGAAATTGTATCTTTGCTTATGCACATAGATATGGGTAAAGTAACTTCAGCCGTAATCAAATGGACCGGCAGCACCGCAGGAATTATCACAGCTGCTGGCCTGATGTCTATCTGGGGCATTTATGGTTATCTGGCACATTATTCTGAGGATTCACAGATGATCCTGAATTCCGGGACATCCATTGTCACTTTCATTATGCTATTTCTGATCCAAAAAGGACAAAACAAAGCAGATAAAGCTACCCAGCTCAAACTGGACGAAATAATTTTTGCTTTGGAAACAGGCAATAATAAAAGGCTTGGTATCGAAAAGCTGACTGAAGAGGAACTCGACGTGCTTAAAGAAGAATACAATTTGGAGGAAGAGGACGATCCTAAATAATTAGCAACATGATGAACCAGTTTATCTTTATTTACTGCCAGATGCAAAAAATCCAGGCTTTACATCAGCAGGTAGCAAAGTGATTTTGATACAATACTTATTTATTTTCAGCCTCTATTAAAAATCGCATCAGCTTTCTTAATAAACTCCATGCAACAGGCAGTAATTAATTTGTAATTGAATGAATACATCACACAAATCGTCTCAAAACATAACTTTAAGCCTGGTTTCACTTGCTATCGGAGGCTTTAGCATTGGGATGACTGAGTTTTTGATGATGGGCGTTTTGCCTGATCTCTCCGGATCGCTTCATGTTTCCATCCCCACTGCCGGGCATTTGATTTCAATTTACGCTTTGGGTGTAGTAATCGGAGCACCGCTTATAGTTGGCTTTGCAGGTCATCTTCCGCCAAAAAAAGTTTTAATTTCATTGATGCTGATGGTTTTTGGCTTCAACGGGCTATTCGCTATTGTACCCGGTTTTCCTTTGTTGATGATCATGCGCTTTCTGGCAGGATTACCACATGGTGCTTTTTTTGGGATAGGTGCTGTGGTGGCAAGCCGAATGGCAGAACCGGGCAGGCAAGCCAGGGCAATTTCGGTAATGTTTGCAGGACTTACAGTGGCCAATATTATTGGCGTGCCTTTAGGGACTTATATTGGTCATCACTTTAGCTGGCGCATATCGTTTTTATTGATTTCGGCTGTTGCACTTTTAGCCGTTGGTGCCATTGCCAAGTGGTTACCAAGCCTGAAAGCTAATCAGGCGCAAAGCTTTAGCAGCAGTATGCACATCTTTAAAAAACCCGAACTATGGATTATTATAGGCATCTCGGCTATTGGTACGGGCGGCATGTTTGCCTGGATCAGTTACATTGCACCGCTAATGACTGAAGTTGCCCATTTCAATGGCAATTCTATAACCATTATTATGGTGATTGCCGGATTGGGTATGGCTACAGGAAATCTAATCAGCGGCCGGTTTTCAGACCGTTACTCACCGCTGCAAACCACTACCTGGCTATTGGCCTTAATGATCCTGTCTTTACTGGCCACAACGTTCCTGATTCACTACAAACCGGCAGCAATTTTGATGGTTTTTATAACAGGATCCATCGGTTTCAGCGTCATCTCGCCCATGCAAATGCTAATTATGCAGGCAGCAAAAGGTTCTGAAATGCTGGCTTCATCTGTTTTACAAGCCAGTTCTAATATGGGAAATGCTTTGGGCGCATTTTTAGGCGGGTTGCCCATTGCAGCAGGTTTTGGTTATCTTTCTGCCGAATATGTAGGTGTGGCCTTGGCTTCATGTGGTTTTATATTTTGCCTGATTTTAAAAAACTATTTACACTTCAGCAAAAAAACCTCTGATGCTTCTTTTACCACTTAAATTTTACTTTCTTACAAAAGCAATCTTTTGAAACACAAATAATTGAACTATTTTCAAATATTTAAAACTTGTTTAAATCTTATTTAACCTATTTTCAATACTTCTTTTATCACCTAAAAAATGGTAAACATTGATTTTTGATTTATTTAAACTGATGTAAAAACCAATTTTTACAGGGTAAAAGAAGCCTTAACGTTTTTGCTCGTATAAGTTTTAACAGCCTCTCTATCTAAAAATCTAAAAACCATAATTAGCTTTTTAAACGGAATCAAAAACATTGGGTTTGGAAGGAGAAAAATTAACTTTATCAATCATCATTCTTGCAAAGCTTTCAATATACTTCTGAAATTCTCCAACCCTGCCTCCAAATTCTCCATAATCTCTAAAGCCAAAACATCAGGATCAGGTAGATTATCCAGATCAGCCAGCGATTTATCTTTTAACCAGGTAATATCCAAACTCGTTTTGTCCCTGCTAATAATCTCTTCATACGTAAACTTTCGCCATCTGCCTTCCGGGTTGGTTTCGGCATGAAACGTTTCCGTCCGTTTGTGCCGGTTCTCGGGTTGATAGCAGTTGATAAAATCCTGCAAGTCGTCCAGTTTTAACGGGTTCTTTTTCAAGGTATGATAAACGTTGGTCCGGTAATCATAATACCAAATTTCTTTTGTCCAGGGTTCTTTGGATGCTGCTTTTGCATCAAAAAAAACGACGTTTGCTTTTACCTAATTAGCATAAAAAATTCCGGTAGGTAAACGGATATGATTGCGGAAGATGTCATAATTTGTTTTTCTTCTGTAGGGGCGATTCATGAATCGCCCCTACCTGAATTGTTACCTAAATTTTCAGTATCCGTATTCCAACTGGCTGGGTTGTTTAATATATAGCTTTCGATATTGGCAAAAGATTCGTTATTGCGGATGATGTGCTCGTAATAATTGCGTTGCCATACAGTTGTCCCTGGTGTATTTCTTAATAAATTAATATGTTTAGCAGTAGTCATTTTAAAACGTACGATAATTTTTGACAACAACATTTTTCGGCGTTCATCACGTTTTAGTGGCTCCCATTGTTGGGATTGTTGGGGCGATTCATGAATCGCCCCTACCTGAATCGCCCCAACGCCTGTTAATATCAATACGCCATGAAAATGATTGGGCATTACCATCCAGGCACCCAATTGCAATTCCGAATAATGGTTGGGCAGGTCTTTCCATTGTTCATTTACGATCAAACCACAATCGTTTAATTGCATCGTTTCATTTTCTACCCTGCCCAGCAAACATTCGCGGTTTTGAATGCACATTGTAATAAAATATTCCCCGGCACCAGAATAATCGTAATCTGGCAAACGGATGGATTTTCTATCTGGTTGGTTCATTGTTTTTTAGATGTAGGGGCGATTCATGAATCGCCTGTTAATAAAATAATTGCCCTTAAAATAAATGTTTTTATACTATGGGCGATTCATGAATCGCCCCTACAATCGCCCCTACCAGTTTCCCTTCAAACGCCTTTTTTAATATGCTTTGCCTTAATGCTTCTGCTTGTTGCAAACTGGTAGTTATAGTTTCTTCCATTTTATCGCATACACTTAGGCGGCTTTCTATTTCTTGAACGATTTGCTGTTGTTCTGAAACCAACCGGAAACCTTCATCTTTCCTTTTGGCTTCAATTACGCCAACTGGTTTTTTATCTACAAAAAGCACATAATCGGCAGGGCCAATATCAGTTTGGTATTCCCGAACGGCAACACCTAAACCTGCCGGCAGGTTGATCTGCTTTTTGCTTTGAACTTTCCAGCCACAGGCTTGCAATTGCTGGTCTATTTCATCACGGGCAATTTGTTCGGGTGTTTGGTTCATTGATTTAGGAAAAGGCTTGGCAATAAATGTAGCACTTCTCCAAAAAAAATAAAAAGGAAATAGAGCAGTTTGGCTATGGAGTTAAAATAATTCTTTGCAAACCTGCTTAAATTTATATCATGAAGATTTACAGTGCTTCTTTTACCGCATAAAAATCAATAGTCAGTTTTACTTTTTGTATTGATATAGGAACCATGGTAATGTTTTCTAAACCGATATCTCTAAAACAGAATAACTATTACAGGCTTACGGACTCTATCATATCAAAGTGAGTGAATTTGTGCAGGTTGATTGTTGGAAATACTCTTCGAATTCGTAAGGTGCCGGAATTGAAAAAGTCGGCAACTTCTTTTGATTCCGCCTGCCTTACCGCGCCGTTCATTTCCGGATCACCCATAACCAGAACAGAGGCAGCCCGGTGCAGCAGTTCTCCTGCTACTTCCACGATGATACCACCTTGCTTTTCTATGCCGTCGATTTCTTTCAGCCAGTCATTTGTTTTTAACAAAAAGCTGTGTGCGTACAGGCCAAGCAGGCATCGGGCAAGTGGCGTAGCAGGAAGGTGGTCCCATGGCAGGTGTGTATTAAAATTCTCCACCTTTCTTCTAAAACCGGGAAATACCTGGTTCGTGTCGTGAATAAGCATCGCATAATCAAACTGCCAGCGCAAAGGTGCCTCATAAAGGGCACTGAGTTCCCAGGCGTCATGCATAGTAAAGGCATAGTCAATACCATCAATTACGGCATCATCGTTCTCACTGCAGCCGTTTACGACTATTTTGATCCGCTCCGGTTCAATATCTTCTGCAAGCAACTCCTCAATTAATTTTGGAACAGTTTTCTTATAAAAGCGCAAACAGGTGGCAATGACATAAACAATATTGAGGTTACTACGAGCTTCTGTATGAGGAACCAGGCAAAGCATTTGCGGCATCTCCGGCTCGGAGCAAAAATGCCCTACTGACATACCGTTAAAAGTTTGCTGCCAAACAGAGCTTGGAAGAAACCCACCGGCCCAACCAAAAAAAGCAAAGGCCTTGTTTGATTTCACTGAACCGTATTTGTAGGGTTGCCAGGAGCGCTCATTTGGATGATGATAGCCGGTGACACGCCGGTCATTCTGCAAGGTCATCTCGCCGAGCGGTACCAGCATAAACCCTTCACGCGTCTGACAATACCTGCAGAATAACTGCGGTACTCCGATGAGTTTGTCCATATCAATGCCTGGCAAAAAGCTGTTTAAATTAGGCGTATTAAACCGGTTATCACTGTTTATCTGTAAAGATGTGTTCATATTAAAAAAGACTTGTTTGACTTTCAAAAGAATAAATAGCTAAAAATGTTTAAGAGCCTGTTTAAATTTCATTCCATTTCCTTTTGCACATAGTTAATATTAACGCAGATGCTTCTTTTACCTAATAAAAATTGGTATTGGCATCCATCAAAAAAACCAAATGCAAGCCATTTTTTAGGTGATAAAAGAAGCATAAAAAATAAGATTGAGCAAATTTTAAACAGGCTTTAAGTTAATATCACCCTATTTTCTTGGTCTAATGCTAACTTCTTTTTAAATGTAGCTAAATTGATGGTGACCTGTAAATAATTTCAAATGCTTTTCGTCTGATTATTGCGGTGGCAGGGTTTCCATTCCACTTGCTGCTGCGACGCTGCCTGTTCCAGCTGGCTGAACTTCTGCCAGATCTTTTCCTGGGCATCCCGGCAAGAAGTATCCGCAAAGCGGATACATGGCTTGCTTAAAACGGCTTCATTATATTTCCCCTTCTTTTACAAACCCGTTAGAATAGTCAGCTGGGTGATTTAAATTTGTTCTTTATCAGTTCTTTGTGAACTTGTTCGCACCGGTTTAAGCCGAGTGATTGTGAACTTGTTCTGGATGTTGACAATGGCTATTTCTTTGCCTGTTCACCCTCCAAAACACGCATGATGTCTTCGTACTTTGTAGTAATGAATACCGCCTATTTTGGTAAAGCGGAGCGTGCCGTTGACCCGCAGGTTTTGCAGTGTTCCGGGCGAGGCTAATCTTACCTGTTCCAAACCATTGTTAATATCTTTTGATGCTTCGCCTTTGCCTTTGCTTGTCCCGCGTCTTGGATCCCACAAAGCAGGATCAACCCATTGCTTTAATGCGAAGTGAATAATTTCGCCATTTACAGTAATACGTGCATAGATTGGTGCTTTGCCATTTTTTAGCTTATCGGGCCTGATAATGAACTGGACTCCAAAGGTGTTTACTGTTCTCATTTTAGGTTCGAGTTGTTTTAATTGACTAGTTTTAACACAAATAAGTATTGAAACCCTTCGTTTTTAGGTCCAAAAAAGGATAAAAAATATGGCTTTTTGAGATTTGTAATTTATTGTACGACAGATTATTAAGCCACTTTTCAATACCTTGAAGGTAAAAACTGAAAATAGGTTACGGAATAGGTATTGTAAACCTTGAGAAAGTTTGATCTAATTTGATAGGGCTAAAAACATAAAAGCCTGTAAATCAATTAATTTACAGGCTTTTTGAAACCATTTAAGATCCGTTTTGTGCGCCCACCTGGGCTCGAACCAGGGACCAAAAGATTATGAGTCTTCTACTCTAACCAACTGAGCTATAGGCGCTGAAATTGATGCTGCAATTTTACTAATTTTTGGTGATTTCTTGAATTACTTTTTTAAAAATATTTATAGGAAAATAGAAAATGCCTATAACTACTTTTTAAGTTTAAATTATTGTAAACAATATTTATTATATTAATATCTTGATTAATTAATAATAATAATTATATTTAGCTACTTATTATTGGCCTAAAATAAATAATACTATCTATCGTAAAATTTTTGTGCTTAAAATGTTATTTAAATTACCTATTTATTAATTGCTGTTATATTTTTAAAGGATAATGTTATATGGTAGAAAAACCTTTTTTGTATGGTAATATTAAATTAGATGAAGCTGCACTCCGAACCGCTTTTCTATACAATTTAAATAAAATTCATCCAATTTTACTACATCTTGTAGATCACCTGCCCGATTTGGCAAACGAAACCTGTTATGGAGATCTGCAAAATGCAATTCAGGAGCTTTTATCAGAGGTCGTAATTCATTTGAACAGAATCAACACCATTTTTTTACAACTAAAAGCAGTACCTGATAGTAAAAAAAACCTTATGCTAATTCGTGTCCTGGAAGTTTTGCTCCCAGATAAAGATGAGCAGTTGTTGGATCATCTTTCAAAAGATCTATTTTTAGTTTTCCACATTCAAAAAATCTTAAATATCAAAAGAAATTACTTTTATATACTAAAATCAATCTCCGGCTCATTAAATAATATTGATATTAAAAAATATTTGCAATACTGTTATGATGAGTGTGAGGACAATCTACTGATGTTTAGGTTGATTGCAAAAGAATATATGGAATCTTCTATCAATACTTTCCTAAGTTAAAATTTTCAGTTAATAACAATTCACGGAAAAAAATTTAATGCTAATAAAAAAGCACTGTTAAATTGATTAACAGTGCTTTTTTATTGAGATGCTTCTTTTACCCTATGTTTTTACGAAGGCAAGAACAAGATTACTTATTCGATTTATCTTATTGAATTTGTTGAGGGGTAATTTCTGCTGGTTTAAGCCTTGCTTTTCCATTGGTAAAAATTGCATGGTTTCTTGGTCCGAAACCAGATTTTTCTTCTGTTGACGATTCATCAACATTGTGTGGTGATTCTCCGTTTGCTGTGGATTGATAGGTTTCTGTTTTCTTATATTTAGAACTGAAGCTGCTGGATCCAAAGTGATAAATTACGGTTAAAGCCCCAAATACGTTTCCGTTAAAAATGTTTTTAACTGTTTCACTGCTGATTAGTTTTTTACCGTTAATAGGTACAGTATAAAGATTGTAAGAACCACCAGTTGCTTTAAATTGGAAATGATCTTTTTGTATCGCAGCACTTACTGCTGCAAAACTACTTGCAGCAAAAGTAGCTTTTACATCACCGTTAATAATCATTTGTGATGCAATTCCATAATTGAATACGCCACCCGGATGTGCCCTGTTATAGTCACGCTCCCATTCATCATTACCAGTTTGTACCGGGCTTCCGTTAGAAATCGTACGATTTTTGATACCTGAGTTATTGGTTTCGCCGGTATATTCTGCATCTATTGTAAGATGGCTTCCTTTTCCGTCAGCAATTTTACCTAAACCAAAATTTATAACATGAAATAACAAAGTATAACGGTAATAAGTCATGCCCTGAGAAATATCAAAGAAACGCTCATTAGGATTACTTTGTGCTGATGATGCTAAATAAGTTGCATCGGTAGCCAATAAAACCGGGCCAACGTTCAAACCCAAATGTGCACCCCAGTTGATATACGTATTTTTGAATTGTGGTACGGCACCAAGCGGTCCGGGTGTTGTGCTATTATCATATCCGACATCACGCCTTCCTCCACCCAAAATAATACCAAACTGCGGATAAATAACAGGCTTTACTCCTGTTTCAATAATGTTCAGCGTATTTGAAAAATACAGATCAGATTCAAACCGAAGTTCTGCTCCGTCTTGGGTAACACGTGAACCTTTTTGGTTTGTATAAACACCGTTTAGAAACTCCGGTACATAATCTACCGCATCAAATGCAGCACGATATTCAGTATGTCGGCTGCCCAAACTTATTCGCGGATTAAACATCACCACGTTTTTCGTTTCCCTGGTTTCTACCGTAGAATAATAGTTTGCAATGCTGGAACCTACTTTTTGCAAGGTTAAAAATGCGTTTGGCTTGATCACTATCGGCGCGTCCGGTGCCGCTACAGCTACCAAAACCAAATCCGAAGTGGTCATATTTTCCACTTTTGCTGTTCCAAATCCAAGCGACTTCAGTTTTTCCGTTCCGTGATTGGTCAGCTGGCCCAAACGTTTAGGTGTAAATTCATTGGTTTGCTGAGCAGGAACAGAACCTTTACCGTTAACCAAACTCCTCAAAAGCTTTACAGCATCCCGCTCACCGTAATGCAATGCAGTCAACATTGTGATTTCCAGTGCTTTATCTTGGGCATGGCTTTGAATCTGATCAGCATTTAATACGGCATCTTCCGTTAACAATACCGGCCCGGTATTTCCCGGTACGTTTGCATCAAAAAAGCGATTGTTTTGCAACGCATTTACTACATTACTTGCTTTTCCTTTTTTCAGGTCATTGGCAAGATCGTCCACAAACTTTTTGGTTTCAGGATGCCGGTTAATGTCTCCTTCTTGCAAATCAATTAACTGAAAAAGAGCACGTTTATAATTTTCATTAGCGTTTTCTTTCGATATTTTTCCTGGAAAAGTATGTTCACGAAATTCCGAAACAGCTTCTTTTTCAGCTTCATATTTGTTAGCTGTTTTTGCCTGTTTAGCTGCTAAAATTTTCCCAATGGTAATTGGTTTTCCATCGTAATCAATAATTTCAAGTCCTGGTGTTTCGCGTATTTCACGTGTGGCTGATGTTATAGTGATGGTGTTACTCAGCTTGGTTCCATAATCCCGGGCCATATAAGCCAAGTAAACGTTTTCTTTCCATTGCGGATGATTATCCAGCAGCAACGCTGGTTTGGAAGCAATCATGGCACGCAAGTTCTTCAAAACCAATGGATTATTCCCGGTAATAACCTCTGATTGTCCTTCTGACCTAAAATTAATCGTTTTTCCTTCCGGCAAATGCTTATTAACCAGTTCAAACAAAACAACAACGCCTTGCGGGCCTTGCTTTGACACGTATTGAAGATCATCTTTACTGAATAACTGATCTATAGAAATACCGTTTTTCGGATCATACTTACTTGTATCAGCTAAGATTTCAGCCGCCTTAACTGCCGCTCCTATAAAACGAGAATCGGGTTTGTAGGGTTGAGTAGTAGTTTGATAAGTGGTTAAAGGATCATTTGGTGCACGTTTCCTTTTAGCCGTATCCTGAGGAGCTTTGTATCCATTAGATATTTGTGCATAAACAGGGTTGAATAAAGTAATATAACCAGACGAAATAGCAATACAAAGGATAATCTTTGGTTTAAAATAATTTTTAGTCGGGAAAATTTTTTTCATAAAGGTGTTTATAATGATGGTGTAATATTAGTGTAAATTAAATTTATTTCAATAACATGTTTAAAAAATTATGTTCACCACAATTACAGTGCTTCTTTTATACCTATAATTTTGATTTTCACTATACAACGTTATGGCAAGCCTGTTAGTTTCATATATTTTGTATGGTAAAAGACGTATTAAGAGAAACGATAAAATTTAAACCAATACAAATTACAAAGCACTTCAAATCACATTATGCGCTACAAACCGATTGCCCAAAACGCTAACAAAAACAGAAGAAAATATTTTGAGGTATTTACACCCTGATATGAGAAAAGAAACATTAAACCATGAACAAACGCAACACCTATTTAAGCTGAAGCTGAACAAGGATATGTATTGTATTTTACTAACCGCAATTTACCAAAAACAAAAAAGTGTTTTAAATGGAGAATTTAAAACACTTGGAAACTTGTACAAATTCAGTTCTGCAGTTATAGATTTTCATTGTTGTTATTAAATAATGCTTCCTGATTCAAAGATTTATTTTCCTCGTTAAAACCAAACAGAGAACGTTCCTTAATTATGGCAGCTACTTCGGCCGGAACATATTCTTCCCAGCCCGGCATTCCCTGCTTTATCAGTTGCAATACTTTATCGGTTTGCACGTGGAGATTATTTTCGTTGTAATCTTTAATATCTTCAATTTTATCATTCACAATTAAGTATTCAAACAAATCTACTAAATGCGCCGGCGGAGAAAACTTCATACAATTCCAGATTACGCCATCGCTGAAAGTCGGATAAATGAGCAGTTTTACTTTACGGCTGAACAATGTAGCAAATGACTCTAAAATCCCTCCGGGAAGGCTGGCATAATGCTGTTCGGAAAAGATATAATCTAAATTCGGATAGCCTAAAACTACTCCTATTTTGAGTTTGGTAATTTTAGAAAGATAAGCCACTAATTTATAATACTCATGAAAATTGGAGATCAAAACCGTTTGCCCGAGTGAGCACAAAATATCTACCCGGTCCAGAAAATCTTTTTCATCAATCTCCGCATTCGGGTCGGCATTTCTTTCTTTCAAAGATTGCAGCGTCAATTCTGTAATTACGACCACTTTAGAAGCATCTACGTCCGGCTCTTGCATAAACTGCTCCACACCCCTGTTCAGCATATCCAAATGCACATTAATCAGCGGCCGAAAACGGCCACGCATCACTACAATGTGCTTTTTATACAAAACTTCTGAGGGTTGCAGATTTTTCCCATCCGGCCCGAAAACAGCCGCATCAGAAAAACCATATTTCACCAAATGCAAACTCATCAGCCGGTTATCCACTTTGCTGAAACCCGGCCCCTCAAACCGGATCATATCAATTTGAATGCGGTCTTTAGTTAGATTATCAATCAAAGATTTTAAAAAAACCGGCGATGTATCACTGTAATAAAAGCAGGCATAAAGCAAGTTGACGCCCAAAACCCCGACGGCTTGCTGCTGCAACACATTGTCATTATCCATAAGTTTTACATGCAGGATCACGTTGTGCAACATGCCGTTTGGTTCTTGCTGAAACCGCACACCCATCCAGCCATGCCCTTCATTTGTTTTGAGGTAATTTAAGGCTGTGAAAGTCCCTGCAAAAGCAAAAAAAGTAGTCGTATCACCGCGCTGAGTAGCTAAACGTTCTAACAGCAAACCGTATTCATGATCCAGCATGGAAGTCAGCCGCTGCTCGCTCACATAACGCTTGCTTTGCTGCACGCCGTAGATGGCATCGGAAAACGTCATATCATAAGCAGACATCGTTTTGGCAACTGTTCCGGCTGCGGCACCGGCTTTAAAAAAATGGGCCGCCACATCTTGCCCGGCACCAATTTCGGCAAATGAGCCATAAAGTTTAGGATCAAGGTTGATAGCCAAAGCTTTTTGTGTCGTCCCCAGATCTTTATTATGGATGTTCATGGTTATAGTGGTTAAAATTAGTGGTCAAACCAACTTATTTCGATGCTTCTTTTATCGGCTAAAAACCATAAAGTAGATAACTTTGATTTTATAGTGGTAAAAGAAGCATCACGGTTTCAATAGTAAGTAAACAGCAAATGATAAGCCGGACAATCAATGATACAAATTTAAGTTTAATTTCAACATATACATTTTTTGGTTTGATTGAGGATTTGTGTAAGCAAGCTGTTGCGAAATACTTTGGTTGATTTTTTAGAGTCTGTTTGAATCCATACAAAAATTTGTCAATGCTTCTTTTACCTTATAAAAATTGATGTTTGCATCAAAATAAATAAAACAAAAAGCTTACAAGTTTTTAGGTGATAAAAGAAGCATCAAAAATAAACTGAACAAAATTTAAACAGGCTCTAAAAAATCTTTCCATAAAAAAAGCTCCCCGTTTCCGGCGAGCTTGCTGATATAAGATTTTACTAAACTTATTTTACTTCGGTTTCCGGTTTTGGCGGACGTGGCATCAAAGCTTTGCGTGATAATTTCAGTTTGCCTTGTTTATCTACTTCCAGCAATTTAACTTTTATTATTTCGCCAACTTCAAAAATGCCGTCCATCGTTTCATAACGTTTCCAGTCGATTTCTGAAATGTGCAGCAATCCGTCTTTGCCCGGCATAATCTCCACGAAAGCACCAAAAGGCATAATCGTTTTCACTTTTCCTTCGTAAGTTTCGCCAACTTCTGGTTTGGCAACAATGTTGCGGATACGGGAAACGGCAGCATCAATTGCAGCTTTATTATCGGCAAAAATCTCGATGATACCTTTGTTATCCACTTCTTCAATGGCAATGGTTGCACCGGTTTCGCGTTGCATTTCCTGTATGATTTTTCCGCCAGGCCCAATGATCGCGCCGATAAATTCTTTGTCGATCGTCATGCTGACAATGCGTGGTGCATGTGGTTTGTAATCTTCGCGAGGTGCGGCAATCGTTTTCTTCATCTCGTTTAAGATGTGCAAACGGCCTTCTTTTGCCTGATCCAACGCTTTAATCAATACTTCGTTGGATAAACCATTGATTTTCAAATCCATCTGGCAAGCAACGATACCTTTTTCGGTTCCGGTAACTTTAAAATCCATATCGCCCAAATGATCTTCATCACCCAAGATATCAGAAAGGATCGCATATTTTCCGGTTGCTTCGTCGGTGATTAAACCCATTGCAATCCCGGAAACCGGAGCAGTCAATTTAATACCCGCATCCATCAAAGCCAAAGTTCCGGCACAAACGGTTGCCATGGAAGAAGAACCGTTGGATTCTAAAATATCAGAAACCACGCGGATGGTGTAAGGGTTTTGCTCCAAGCCTGGCAATACTTTTTTCAAAGAACGCATAGCCAGGTTACCATGGCCAATTTCGCGGCGGCCGGCACCACGGTTCGGACGAACTTCGCCAGTAGAAAAACCAGGGAAATTATAATGTAACAAAAATTTGCTGTAACCATTGATGAACGCGCCATCAATCATTTGCTCATCGGTTTTGGAACCTAAAGTAACGGAAGTTAAAGCTTGGGTTTCGCCACGGGTAAAAACAGCAGAGCCGTGGGCAGCAGGCAAATAACCAACTTCGCTCCAGATTGGGCGGATTTCGGTTGTACTGCGGCCATCCAAACGTTTGCCTTCGTTCAAAACTAAATTACGGACAGCATCATACTGCACATCGTGGAAATATTTTTTAGCCAAAGCAACTTGTATCGCATCAGGATTTTCGCCCATAGAAGCGATAAACTCATCACGGATTTGTTTAAAATTCGTACTGCGGTCATCTTTGCCAGATGCAGAAGCGGCAACGGAATAAGCTTTGTTATAAGTAGCCGCAAAAACTACTTCTTTTAGCTCTAAATTGCTGTGCTCATGGTTATAAACGCGTTTTTCAGTTTTGCCAACTTCTTCCGCCAGTTCAACCTGTACCGCAACTTGTTTTTTGATCGCTTCGTGTGCAAAAGCAATCGCTTCCACCATTTCTGCTTCCGCAATTTCGTTGGCTTCACCTTCTACCATCACAATATCAGTAGCAGAACCGGCAACCATAAATTCTAAAGTTGCTTTTTCCAGTTCGGTGCGGCCTGGGTTGATAACCAAAGACCCGTTAATTTTTGCTACGCGAACTTCAGAAATCGGGCCGTTGAAAGGAATATCAGAAACTGAAATTGCAGCCGAAGCAGCCAAACCAGCCAGGCAATCTGGCATGATGTTCTTATCGGCAGAAATTAAGCTGATCATTACTTGTGTATCAGCATGATAATCTTCCGGGAACATGGGACGAAGCGCACGGTCAACCAAGCGGGAAATTAGCACTTCATAATCCGACAAGCGTGCTTCGCGACGTAAAAATCCGCCGGGGATTCGTCCGGTTGAAGCATATTTTTCTTGATAATCTACCGAAAGCGGCAAAAAATCCACGCCTTCTTTGGCTTCTTTGGAAGAAACTACCGTTGCAAGCAACATGGTGTCGCCCATTTTTACTACGACAGAACCATCAGCTTGTTTGGCCAATTTGCCGGTTTCAATCTCTACGATATGGCCATCGCCCAGATCAATTGTTTTTTTTATTATGTTCATGTTTTGTTGTTGTATCGGCACATTTTTCATCTTTAGAATGTACCAGCTTTTATATAAATTTTATTTTTTTAAAGAAAAAAAGCCATCTCCTAAAATGAGATGGCTTTTCAGCGGAAATTATTCCGGGTTATTTTATAATATCCCTTAGCTCCAATGCTTTGATAATAGCACGGTAACGGTTAATATCCTTTTTAAACAAATAGCCCAACAAGGCCCGGCGTTTACCAACCAGTTTCTGCAAAGAAAGCTGAGTAGAAAAATCCTTTTTGTTTTTTTTCAAATGTCCGGTTAAATGAGCGATACGCGTGGTGAACAACGCTACCTGGCCTTCAGCAGAACCGGTATCGGTTGCGCCTTGTCCGTGTTTTGCAAAAATCTCTGCTTTTGCTTCTGTACTTAAATACATTACCTGAATAATATTAAAGCGTAAATAGATTGTGTGAATTGTGGCGCGAAGATAAGCGGAATTTTTTCAAAAAACAAGGCTTTGCAGATGCTTCTTTTATCGGGTAAAAATTGGTGTATAACCGGATCAGGCAACAGCCATTTCCCGCAAAGCATCGATAAATTTCGGCGAATCGTTCAGGCTTTCTACCAATTGGATTTTCTCTCCGCCCAAAGCTTTAAATTCTTCACCATATTCAACCGTCACTTCGTAAACCGTTTCCAAGCAATCGGCCACAAAAGCCGGGCAAAAAACCAGCATTCGTTTTTTGCCTTGTTTGGCCAGTTCAGCCACCACTTCTGTGGTATAAGGTTTTACCCAGGGATCATTGCCCAAACGTGATTGAAAGCAAATGGTATATTTTTCTTTAGGCAGATTTAGTTTTTCGGCGATCAAACGTGCCGTATCATGGCACTGCGCAGAATAGCAAAACTTATTGGCATCCGTTAAAACAGAGCAGCAATCTGCTGTTTTTAAGCAATGTTTTTGGGTCGGATCAGATTTGATCAGCTGCCGTTGCGGCAAACCGTGGAAACTGAACAGGATGTGATCGTAAGTTTCGGGTTGATATTGACGGCCGTTTTCTGCAAAATTCTCAATCATCAATTGATTATTATGGAAGGAATTAACGAAAGACAAATCAGGAATTGTGAGCCATTTGCTCACTAATTCCATTACTTTTTGGTAAACAGAGCCGCTGCTGGCCGAAGCGTATTGAGGGAAAAGCGCAATCACTTTCAAACTGTCCACATTGGCCGCTTTCAATTTTTCCAATGCTGATTCGATGGACGGACTTTGATAACGCATCGCCAGTTCTACCTGGTAATCATCACCCAAACTCTCCTGCAACATTTCTGCTTGTTTGATGCTGTAATAAAGCAATGGCGAACCGTTTTCGTCAGACCAGATTTCTTTGTATAACTTAGCTGATTTGGGCGACCGGAAAGGAACAATAGCACCTTTTACCAGCAGAGCACGCAACGCAGGATTAATGTCGATCACGCGGCCATCCATCAAAAATTCACCTAAATATTTGCGTACATCTGCTGTTTTCGGACTATCCGGCGTGCCGAGATTTACTAATAAAACTCCTTTTTTCCCCATAAAAATTTTTAAAGCAATGCTTCTTTTATCGTGCAAAAATAGGTTTTATTGGATTGGGGTTGGTAATAGAATGATTGGTTTAAATCAATTTGACCAGATGATAACATATTTACAGCAAGCCACAGACAATAACGAAACTTTAATTTTTGGTTAATGTTTAACTCTACTATTACCCACGGATTTCTATGAAATTTTTATACCGTCCAAATTTTATTTGGTTGTTGGCTTTATTAACTGTAACACAAGGATGTAGCACTTTGCGCCCAACCCTCAACAGTGATGACAATACCAATAAGTATTGTGCAGCCCCCCACCAGCTTTTTATCAACGACACGCTGCAAACTAAAAAGGCTACATCCTTGCAGATGCCTGATACGAACACACTAACAGGCTTATCATCTCGCAGCCAACAATTAATTCAAGCTTATGGCTTTGGTTCCGACCTGCGGCAACTTGGCCGGATGGGCATGAGCCTTACCCCCACAAGCCCTGCTTATCCGGCTTTTTTAAAACAACGCAAAGCAATCGTTTTGCAAATAGTTGAGGCTTCCGGAGAGGTATTGCTGGTGGCCCAGGAGTTAGAATGCGAGAAGCAGCGTGCCGAACAGTCGGCAATAGCGTTGCAAAGATTTGGGGATAAGCAGCGGAACAACTTTACCGTTGGTTCATTGCTGCTTGGTGCAGTTAGTGGTACGATCAGCGCAACAGTAAAAAATTCAAATTTAAACCTGGTCCTGACCGTAAGTACTGCCGTCCTCAGTGCTGCGTTAGGTGTTGGCACTATCTTGGTGAACCCAAAAATGAATTACCCGATTTCTAATAACTTACTGGCCGATATATGGTACCAGCATCACCGCACAGTGCTATACCCGCCCGGGCTTTGGGCTGTGTTGAATGCAGAGCGGGCAGGGCGTACCAACGGGGATGTGAGTTCGCTGCTCCAAACTGCCCGGAAACGCTGGACGCAGTACAACCAATTGACCAAAGGCAAACCCGAACAGCAGGCCCAGCAGCAAAAGTTACTTTTTGGCAATGGCGGGAGTTACCACGTTGAGGACCTTCACACTCTTAACAACATGCTTACAGAGATTGAAGTAGTTGTCCGGCTTGTAAACCAAGACCTGCAAAGGCTGCTGGCGGAGGTAAGTAATTTCGAGCCGCAGCAATAAATTGTTTAGCTGGGATTTGTTGCTAGTTGGATTGGTAAAATAGAAAAGGTTATCAAGGCTTTTTACAATGAGTTTAGTCTGTTTTTATGATGCTTCTTTTATCACCTAATTATCTTTGTTTTCCAAATTTTGTGCTAAGAATATTATTCTAACACCAATTTTATAGTGCTAAAAGAAGTATGAAAACTTTAACATAAAAATTGTTAAACAAATCAATAAAAGGCTTAAACAAATTCTATAGTTTGCCTTGGATGGTGTTAAAATTTGTTTAAACAGAAAAATACTTTCACTCACACACCCTTCATCTTCCAAAGCAACCACCAAGGCGTTCCCGGTGCATCATGATGCTCGTAATGATAACCGAAAAAATAGCAGGTAAAAAAAGCAACGAAATAGTTTTTTGATTGCCATAAAAACAACCAGTTAGATAGAAAGGTAATTGCGTATAAAACGACAAATACCAACTGCTAAAAAAGGACTTAATAAAATTATTTTTAGTTTTCTCTAAGTTATTCTTCTATCACCCGACTAATTGTACAAATAACATTTTTTGAAAGAGCAATTTTCCATACTGATAGCGGAACATCAAGGCCTCATTTTTAAGGTTTGCAATATGTACTGCAACAGTAAAGAAGACAAGGAAGATCTTTTTCAAGATATAGTTTTACAACTTTGGCGGGCCTATCCTTCATTTAAAGGAGATGCCAAAGTTTCTACCTGGATGTACCGTATTGCTATCAACAACGCCATTACCCGTTTAAGAAAAGAAACAAAAAGAGAAAAACATGTAAGTCTTGATGACGAGGCTTTCCAAGTTACAACTGAAGATGATCTTGTCAACGAAAACGCAGCCCAGATGTATGAGGCAATAAAAAAATTATCTGAGGTTGAAAAGGCACTTACTATGCTATATATGGACGATTGCAGTTACAAAGAAATTGCAGAAATCACAGGTTTGTCAGAATCGAACATTGGATTTAAGCTGAACAAAATAAAAACCAAGTTAAGATCACTTGTAACAATTGGATGATATGGAACTGGATGAATTTAAAACTTACTGGAACACAATTCAGGATAAAGAATTTAAAAATCAAAAACTTACTACAAAAAAATTAGATCAAATCATTATGAAAACAACAAAAACTTTAGACTACTTACAAAAAAAATCAGCTTACTGGAGCAAGGTAAGCAAGATAAATAAACCTATATCCCAAATACTTATGGGTATGCTTATCCCTTTTTCACTGATCATTCTGGTTAAAGCATCTTTTATGGCTGGCAAAACTAATTCTATCGGGCCATCTTTAACTTATGTAGGTACATCTTTAATTTACATGGCCATTATAGTGATTTATTGCTATGTAACCGTATGGGTATTCAAACGGCAACTACAAATATTTACTGTCAACAACAGTGAAAACTTGAAAGAAACACTTAGAAAAACCATTACAGATTTTAAAAGATTTTATATGAAATTTAATATCATATACCTGTTTCTTTACCCAATGTATTATTATGCTGTAATTAAATTGATAATTATTACTTGGACTCCATCCACTAATAATGTATTACTAACCTGCGCGATTTTAACTATTGTTTCCTTATTAGGAGGACATGTATATTACAAATTGAAATATTTTAATAAGATAAAATTATTGGAGGCTAACTTAAAAGAATTAGAAGATGTTGAATAGTATGTATTGCTATTATCTCTTTAATAAATGTTTAATTGAATTAATTGAACCTATTTAAAAGTAAAATATGTTGCCTAAACACTCTTCATCTTCCACAGCAGCCACCAAGGCGTTCCCGGTGCATCATGGTGTTCGTAGTGATAACCAAAAAAATAGCAGGTAAAAAAAGCAACGAAATGATTTTTGCTTTGTGAGGTAGAATAATGATGGTTATCATGTTCGCCTTTGTGCGGCAAATAAGTGCCGAAATAAAAAAGTTGCAATGTGCTCAGCAGCGAAGGTAAAACCCAAAACAAAATGAGGTTTTGCTGCGGAACCCAGATTTTTAGAACATTAAACAAAATCGCCATAAAAACTACCTGCCAGATGGAAAGGTAATTGCGGATGAAACGGAAATACCAACTGAAGAAATTGCCGTTGTGGTAATCCGGATCGTGTTCAGTATGCACATGGCTGTGGTGCAAATGATGTTTGGTATATAATTTTGGATACCAGAAAGCGGCGTAAAACAAGGTACAAATTTGCCCGATTGTTTTGTTAATGGTCGCGTTTGGAGAAACTGTGCCGTGCATAGCATCATGTGCGGTGATAAAAAGGCCGGTGTACAGGTGCATCTGCAACAAAATCAGCACATAAACAATCGGATTGGAAAAGCTGAAACGCCATTGCATCAACAAAACAGTAGATAACATCCAACCTGAAATGATCAGGATGGCAAAAAATAAACCCAAACCGGAAGCTGTATATTTTTTGATAAGCGGATTGGCCATAATGGTTTTAATAGGTTTCCAACGTTTGTTTTACATCTTTCATCAGCCACATCGGTGTAGAAGTAGCACCGCAAATCCCGATGGTATCGTTGGGCGAAAACATGGAAACCTCCAGCTCCTCAGTAGAAGAAATAAAATAAGTATTGGGATTGTACTTTCGGCAAACTTCGTACAAAACTTTGCCGTTAGAAGATTTTTTGCCGGATACAAAAAGTATCTTATCAAACTGGGTAACAAATCCCGGCAAATCTTTATCCCGGTTAGAAACCTGGCGGCAAATGGTATCATTGGCAATTACTTCATGGCCACGGCCGATCAGTTCATCTTTGATGTGATAAAACTTTTCCATGCTTTTGGTGGTTTGGCTGTACAAAGTAAATTTCTGCGGAAGTTCTACGCCGTCCAGCTCTTTCAAATCCTGAAAAACCAGTGCTTCATCATTCGTTTGCCCTTGTAAACCAACTACTTCTGCGTGGCCATGTTTGCCAAAAATTAATATCTTTTCATCCTGATCGTGAGAACTTTTAATCCGGTTTTGCAGTTTTAAAACCACGGGGCAGGAAGCATCAATCAAATTAATATTATTTTCAAGTGCTACGCGATACGTTTCGGGCGCTTCGCCATGGGCACGGATCAGCACTTTTTCATGCTGCAGATTGGGCAAATCTTCATGCGAAATGATGCGTAACCCTTTCTTTTTCAGCCGTTCAACTTCTTCATCGTTGTGCACAATATCACCCAAACAATACAAATAACCGTCTTGTGCCAGTATTTCTTCGGCCATATCGATGGCATAAACCACTCCGAAACAAAAGCCGGAATCCCCATCGATTGTTACCTGCAGCTGATAGTTTTCCATAATACAAATTTAACGTTAAATGCCGGATTTAAGTTCTTTTATTATCAGGCCAAATTCAAAACTGCAAAAAACACAAACTGCGCAATCAGCAAAACTGCGGCCGTCCAGTTTTGCGTCCGGAAACTGAATAAGCGGAAAATAATTAGGAAAACCACGCTCAGCAAAAACCAGCAAATGTAATTTTTAAGCGGGATGCCGTTTCCAAACCAATGCCAATAATGGAAACGGATGGCAACCGGCTCGATCAGCAGATCAAGCAAAACCAATAAAACTGCGCCCAGGATTATTTTGGGCCATGCTGTTTTTATCGGTAGTTTTTGGGTGAAAATACTGGCCGAATAAATCAGCAAAAACCAGTTGACACCGATCATCAGCGGGATTTCACTTAGTTTAAAACCTAATGTGGTATCGTAGGCATAATGCCCGAAAAGCCATTGTTTGTGCACGCCAATCCATTCCGCAGCAAAGCCTAAACTACTGATTAACAGCATAAAACCTATCAGTTTAAAAAAACGGCCATGATGATTTAGGAGCACTAAAAACAGCATCAGCAATAAATGGCCGGGTACAATCCGCAGAAAATAGGGTTGTAAAAAAGGTATCAAAAAACCAATCAAACCAACGATATGGAACAGGACGACGACCAGAATGGAAATATTGGTTTTGCTGAATTTCAAATTTTTCTTCCTTTCCAGGTGACGGTTTTGGTGAGGTGTTTTCTGACGGAAAGATGCGCCACAATGATCAGGCTCATCATCTGCAAAGGGTGCAGCAGCACGTTGTAAAACGGGTTTTGGCCGGATGACAGCGAAATCATGATCCGGGTGAGGACGATTAAAGAAACCAGCATCAGAAAAAGTTGTAAAGGCAGCGTTAATGCAACTAAAACCGGGCCGCCGATTACAAAAAAAATATACAGTAAAAAAGTGATGATGCTGTAATTAAACGGTGCCAGAAAGTTTTTGCTGAAACCATAAACCGCTTCCTGATAATTGTTGTACATCCGGCAGCGAATCAGTCCGTTGGCCAGCAAACCCTCTCCTTTCAGCTTTTGCTGTTTTACACATTTCATAATTTCCACGTCTTCAACCACCTGATCTTTAACCCTTTGATGCCATTGGTGCTGGTGATATTTCTCGGCATCAAAAAACATAAACTGCCCGCTGGCTGCTGCAAATGCTGGGTTTTTAGAAAGATAAATCAGGCGCAGCGGCAGCAAATTGAGCAACATAAAGTGCATCAGCGGAACCACTAACTTCTCTCCGAAAGAAACCATTACCTGATTGGTAAACAAGCTGAGCAACGACAGCCGATGCACTTTCGTCCGATAAATTGCACTGTTGATTAGCCCATTATAAACCTCTTCATCGGCATCCAAAAACAGTAAATACTTGCCTTTTGCCTGCTGGGCCAGTTGGTGGCAGGCAAAATTTTTACCCAACCAGCCGGCAGGCAATTCTTTACCTTTTATTATTTTAAAAGCGGGATTTTCTGAAGTAAAATCAGCCGTAATATTATAAGTTTTATCACTGGAATGATCATCCAAAACAATCACTTCAATATGCTTATAATCCTGATTTTTAATGGATTGGAGGAGTGTAAGAATATTTTTTTCTTCATCTCTTGCCGGGATCAGGATAGAAACCAAATCATGATACTGATGGGAAACTTTGGTGATTTTAGGGTTGGAAATGAAGTTGAAAAGGGTAACGCAGAAACGCAAAATCAGGAAAAAATAGATGAGGTAACAAAACAGAATAGCCATTTATTTAACAATTGCAATTTGCACTGATCTGGATTGCTGATAGTGCGTTTGGTATGCCGACTGAACAGCTGCCAGACCGGCAAAGTTTGCCGCAGCATAATTTTTCAGGTAAATAAAAACTGTTGGTTTCGGCTCCGAAAATTCTTCGGTAAAAGAAGCACTGAACATATAATTAAATTTTTGCTGACTGAAACTTACAATCCGTTCCAAACCTTTTTCAAAATTTATAGCATCTGCAAAATTAGAATACAACTTTCCCTGCGGAAAAATGACGACCAGGTTTTGCGGGTCATCCAGCAAATTGCCTGCATATTTTAAGGTTTCCAGCATACTTCTAGAATTTTTAGAAACGGAAAAGGAGCCAACGTATTTTAAAAAGCCATATTCAATAATCGTTTCTTCTAAAACCATGATGTGAAATTTTTTTTTAAACAGCAGTTTGTTGAGGTGAAAAAGCAAAAATCCATCCCACCAGCTGTAATGATTGGCAATTAAAAGTATCGATTTTTGGGGATCATTGGCAACCTGATCAAACACCAGCTGATGATAATGCTGCGTTACCCTTTTGCTGATATACCAGGAAAAAAACCTGTGGATCAGCCAGTTATCTTTGTTTCTGACCATGCTGTTTTTATCGGTATATTTTCAATGTTTCACGTTGATCTGATTTTTTAGAGCCTGTTGCTGGAAATCATTTATCTGGCCGCTCAACTTTTCAAAATTAAAATCATGATTGGTGCCGCCATCCATCAAATGAAAGTAAGCAGTTGGCTTGAAGCTTTCAAAATAATCAATTAAAACCGAAACATAAACAATCTGGCAATCGCCTTTGATATTTTTGATGATATAACTGATGCCTTTTTCCAACCTGATCTCGCTGCAATGATTGGATTGCAGCGAACCTTGCGGAAAAATAGCAACCGAATTTTCGGGCCTATCTAATTGATTTGCAGCATATTGCATTGAAGTAAACATATCCCGCGAAGTACGATTGACGGAAAACGAACCCAGCCCGCGCAGCCACATTTGCTTCTGCAGCTGATCTTCCTGTATCATGGTAAATATTTTTTTTTTGAAAATAAAATGAATGAGGTAAGCCGTTAAAAACCCGTCCCACCAGCTAAAATGGTTGCTTAAAAGAAGTACAGAATGGTTGGGTTTCAGGCTGATTTGATTGTACAATTTGAGCGACCGAAAGCTGCGCAGCAACCGCCAGCGCATAAAAGGCAAAAAAAGCTTGTAAAATAAGGTATGCCGTTTGCTGGTAATCATGCGGTTTGCGAAGCTATAAAATCGTCCAGTTCGGCCGTTACAATCCAATGATCTGATGGGAGAACATAGATTTCCGGCCGTTGCAACAAACGCAGTAGTTTTTTACTGTTTTTCTGCGGAAACAACTGATCATATTGGCCGAAATACAAGCGGCAACGAATATGGTATTGGTTGATCAATGCAGCAACTTTCACGATATCCGTATAAATATTTTTGTTGAAATGAACTGTAAAATATGCGTTTAATCGTTTTTGCGGAGTATCAATTTCCCGGCTCGCGATGGCGTACAAACTATTGTTAACTATTCCTAAAAAGTTTAATAGTTTCAGCGCACAGACCATCATCCAGTTGCTGTGTGTTAGTTTTTTAAACAATTTTTGCCCGATAAAAGAAGCACGCAAAAAATGTAAACCTTTGTGCCGGACCAAACCATCTGGTGCCATCAAAATCAGTTCATCTATCTGATCTGCAAACTGTTGTGTTAAATACAAAGCCATGTTGGCACCGATAGAATAGCCAAGCAACGAAAACCGCTGCCGGCCAAATTTTTCAAACCAAATGTTAATATATGCTTTCAAAATCTCCGGCTGCATCCCGGCCAAAACTGTTGCTTCTTTTGCCTCATATAAAGCGGACGTTCCATGGAAAAAATGATCAAAACCAACGATCCGATATTGCTGCACCAGCGATTGCCCAAGCACAGAAAATTGCCTGCCCGACATGCCATAACCATGAAAAGCAAACAACAGTTTTTCGCCGCTGCCATATTCGTGGTAATGCACTTTGCCCAAACCCGCTATCTCCAAAAAACCCATAAAAGCAATGATAATCATTTTTTGAGTTTTAAAAACACTTGTTTTGTTTTTGCTTTGTTGCGGAGATTTTTGTTTAAAAGCAAGTACATAAAACTTCCAATTTTTAGCCGATAAAAACAGCATGAGCATAAAATTAATTTGCACCGATGTAGATGGCACGCTTTTGAACAAGCAGCGTGAAGTTGACGAACGCACCATCAAAGCCGTTGCTCAGCTTGGCCCGAACATCTTTTTTGTACTGGCTTCTTCGCGGATGCCGAAAGCACTTTTCCACATTCAGCAAACACTGAATATTAGCCCAATGCCGCTAATTTGTTATAACGGTGCGCTGGTTTTATCGTCAGGAGTTGATTTTGATCCGCAGAAAATAATTTCTTCAATCACAATTTCCGCAGAAAACGTACTGACAATTATGGAGTTAGCGCATTTGCAAAATATCCATATCAGCATTTATCAAAACAATATTTGGCTGGCTTCGGCCATAGATTTTTATGCGCAAAGGGAAATCAACAATACACGCGTGGAGCCTGATGGTTTGATCAGCGGTTTTTCTGCGGAAGAATTGCATCATTTTATGGCCAACGGTGCGCATAAAATTATGCTGATGGGCAAACCGGAACTGCTGGACGTGATTGAAGAAAACCTGCGCGCAAACCTGAAAGTAGCCGTTTGGCGATCAAAGGATATTTATTTGGAAATCACGCCGTTCACTAATAAAAATAAAGGTTTGGATTTGCTTTTAAACTCGTTTTTGGACAATGAAATCATTACAAATCAGGAAGTTATGGCGTTTGGCGATGGCTATAACGATATGGAATTATTGCAAAATGCCCAAATTGGCGTAGCGGTCGAAAACGCTGTGCCGGAACTGAAACAAGTTGCTTTTGCGGTTACAAAATCCAATATTGAGCATGGCGTGGCTATTTTTTTGAATGAGTTTTTTAACTAAAAGAATTAGTTGATACTCTTTTTACCGGGTTAAAAACTAATGTTATCGTATTGAAACTGATGCTTCTTTTATCAGCCCAATTTTAATGCCGATAAAAGAAGCATCGTCTTATTACAATGTAAACTGTGAATACTAAGGATGTTTAAAAGTTTTGTACTAATAAAAATGTTTATCGATTTGCAGAAAATAGGACACACCCCTAACCCCTCTCAAGAGGGGAAGCACAGTTCGCTACCTTTCTAAACGATATGTATAATTTAGAAAGGTCTGCAAGCGATTTCCCCTCTTGAGAGGGGTTAGGGGTGTGTCCTTCTATTATTTATATTTAAACATATTTCAACTCCTGAAAAATTAAATAAAAGATTAAACAAGTTCAATTTAAATTCCCTCAGCCTGCACCTTTTTCTGTTTTTGGGTTGATTTGACGGGTTGCGGCACTTTTACATAATATCCGCTGCCATCATAAACGCGTTTTCGAGGATGAGATTGGCATTCGGCCGAACAGCAGCCATCCAGTTCCTGCCCGCAATCTTCGCACTGGGTAAAATGCTCGTTGCATTCCGGGTTGGCGCAATTGATCATTTTCGGCGTTTCTTTTCCGCAGTTGAAACAACGGGAAATCACGACCGGATTTATGGAATTGACATCTACAGAAAGCCGGTTATCAAACACATAACATTTGCCGTCAAAATCTTTTCCGCCAGCTTCTTTGCCGTATTTGATGATGCCGCCGTGCAACTGATAAACGTTTTCAAAACCTTTGTGCAGCAGCAAAGCCGAAGCTTTTTCGCACTTGATGCCGCCGGTGCAGTAAGTCAGGATTTTTTTATCTTTAAAAGCAGCCAACTGATTGATCATCTCCGGAAAATCACGAAAATTTTCTATGTCGAACGTAACTGCATTTTTAAATCTACCAAGGTTGTGTTCATAATTGGAGCGCACATCCAAAACGATCACATCATCACGGTCTTTCATCTCTAAAAATTCTTTTGGTTCGAGATGAATGCCGGTTTGTTTATTTGGGTCGATCATTTTCGGATTGCGCAATCCGGAATATACAATTTCTGATTTGTAGCGAACGTGCATTTTGATGAATGAAGGTTCGGCAACGTCATCAATTTTAAAATCAATTTTGGCAAAACGAGGATCAGCATGAAGTGTTTTTATATAAGTTTCGCATGCTTCTTTTAGGCCCGAAATTGTGCCGTTCAACCCTTCGTCGGCCACAATTATGCGGCCTACCAAGTTCAGGTTTTTACAAAATTTTAAATGATCCGCAGCAAAAGCTTCTGCATTTTCAATCGGCGAATAACAGTAATAAAGTAATGTTTGATAATTCATAAAAACAACATTGATACTGGTACAAACAGCGTAAAATGAAGTGCAAAGATAAGGAGAAAGGCTGATGGTTTATAGGTGATAGTTCATGGGTTTTGGTTAATAGTTCATTGTTTAGGACGCGTTCGGCTATGAACTATAAACCATTAACTACAAACCATCAACTCCTTTCAAAACCCGTAATAAATCCTAAAGCCCTGGTGTATTTTCTTTTCGGCGTTGTAGGCGATGCCATAATCTACCCGAAATAGAAAACGCTGCAAGCCCACGTAAAACTCGCTGTAACTGGTATAAGTTTTGGTGATGCTGCCGGCAATGGGGGATTGTGTTAAGTACGATGCACCAGCAATTTCTTCCAGCTTAAGCTGGCGCATAAACGGAATTTTGTTTAGCAAAAAACCGGAAAAATTATGCTCGTAATGCCCTTCCAGATATTGCGTATTGGTGCTGTACGGATAGAAATCCAGGAAGTGGAAAGAACCGATCTGAGGATTAAAAGTAAGGCTTTGGTTGCCCAGAAAATGCTTGTAATCCGGATAGAAAATTTCTCTTTTGCCAAAGAATTTGCCAGCCGAAATCAGGAAGGAAGAATAACCGTACAAGCCCAGCTGGATGTGATTTTGAAATACATTAACAGAACCATAATCAAAACTCTCGTCGCCACCTAAAATGCTGAAAGATTTGCGGTAGTTCAGCCTCAGCTGCGGATATTTGGAAGGCTCATAAAAGCGGCCGTCCGGGCGGGTGGTGTATTGCTGATCAAAAGTAAACAAAGCTGATCCGCGGAAAGTAAGTGATTGATACTCCGGAAACAGCCGTGTTTCGGCAGCGGGATTAAGCGGGTTGTTGGAAGTCAGCTCATTGTTCTGGTTGATTTTATTCAGCATTGTGGTGTTGTACAGCTGCTTGTGGTTGGCATATTCCAGCTGGCCGGTCAGCAAAATGCCGCGGGCCACTTCGCGTTGTGTACCAAACATGGCGGCTTCCGAGCGGTAAAGTTTAAGATAGTTGTGGTTGTACAACAAGGTTCCAAGCGAGTTGAGCAATAAACTCTGAGTTCCTAAATTGTTTAAATCCAGTACATCTGATCCGATTTTACCAAAAATTGTTCCCTGGTTAATCGGATCGTAACGATAATTTGCTTCCGCATTCAGGCTTAAAAGTTTGTTGGCAAAACCATAACGGATATTTGGGGTGATAGAAAAAGCACGGCGGTATTCATCACTTTTAGTGTAAGTGGCTTTTAGGTTGACCGCAAAACCTTCCACCGTGTTGTAATGGATTTGCTTGTATAATGCGGGAAAGCTTAGCGAGGTATAATTGTATCGGTCATTTTTGCTATAGCCCGCAATTAAAAAAGGTAATAGTTTAAAGTGGTTGTTGGCTTTTTCTATTGAATCCAGGTAGGGCTTGCTTTGCTTTCGGCCCGAAGTATCATCCTTAAATTTGTAATTGTATTTTTCTTCAGCTGTGAGTGGCACCGGCCGGTTTTGGTTCCAGTAAAGCGAATCTTTTTTGTTTACTTCTTTAGTGATTTTCATCACTTCACCATTAAAAAAATTCTTCGGAAACTTTGGATCAACATTGTAATTGCTGTAAATCCCGATGAAATAACCATCAAACTTAAACCCAAAAACTTTGCCTTTAAAACTAAACTGTACAAACGTAGGCTGCCATATCTTGGGTGCAACCGGGATGTATTGCTGGCTCAAATTTAGAGTATCCACAAAGTTAATTTGGGAGTTTTTGGTGAGGCGCAAATCCACACTGTAAATGCGCCATTGGCCATCCAAAATGTAAATATTACCGCGGAAAACCGGGTCAAATTCCCGGCGCGGAATTACCTGTATTTTATCAAGCGTTTGGCCGTTGATCACATCTTTGCCCAGCAATTTGTACTTGTAATAAAACAGCGCATTGCCCGCAATCGGCGAAACAAAACCACGGTTGCTAAGGCCGTTAAATTCGATCAGATCTTTGTAGAAAGTTAATGTAGAAGCACGGTTGAAACTAAATGCGTTGTTACGACCGGCAACTTTGGACGAAACCATCACCTCCTTCACTTGGCCCGGTGCTTTGAAGTTGAGGTGCGATTCGGATTCAGAAAGATAAATAATTCCTTTTCGGTTAGAGTCCAATTGTAAAACTTTTTGCACATCCCGGCCCAGAAATTTCTTTGGTGCGCCCAGCAATTTTTGCACGCCTTTGATGTACACATCGCATGAATATTCCTGCAATTCATTCAAATATTGCTTCCGTTTGCCAATCGCTTTGCGGATAATCGCATACGCCGGGTCTTCGCCGCTGCCACTGATTGATACTTCTTTTAGCTGGTAAATTTCTTTGTCCAAAATTACATCATGCTGCAAATTACTGTTGCTAACGACGAGGTGCTCTACTTTTTCCTTGAAACCTACATAACGATAAATCACATCATAAGTGCCTGGGTTCACCCGAAATTCGTACAAACCACGATCATTGGCAGAGGTGCCTTTTGTAGTGTTTTTTAGGTAGATGGAAGTAAACGGAACAAGATTTCCCTGTGCATCAGAGATTTTGCCTGAGATGGAATATTGCTGACAAAAAGCATTGGTAACGATTATAAACAGAAGAAGAAATACAAGTAAATTTTTTTTCATTGAGATTGTTTAAACTTTTTAATCAGGTCTATTTTAAAGCCAAGGAAACGGGTTGAAACCCGTTTTTACAAAATTGGCCGAGCCCTACGGCTCTTTGAAATTTGTAAGGTGTAGAGAGAAGCGTAGCCTCGGTACAATTTGTAGCAACGGGTTTAAACTCGTTGATTTTAGTAAGGTAAAAGAAGCATTTAGTTCTTTCATCATAAGTTTAAACAACTTCATTTATTGTTTTATTGTTGAAAAATATTTGGATCAGCATAAAATATATTTGCAGCATAAAGTTGTTGTTTTAAAAACCCGATGCTTCTTTTACCGGCATAAAATTGTTGGTGTTTTACAAACTGTAAACATATCTAAATCCCTGATAAATTTTGTTGTGCCCATCAAATGCAAAACCGTAATCAAACCGAATCAGCAGCTTTTTGATCCCGAAATAAAACTCGTGGTAATTATCGCGGATGCGCTGCGTTAAAAAAGAACCGCCCACAATTTCTTCCAGCCGCAACTTACGGATAAATGGCAATCGGTTTAAAAAATATCCGCCAAAATTATGCTCGTAATGGCCTTCCAGATAGCTGCGGTTGGTGCTGTAAACGTAGTAGTTGAGATAGTGGAAACTACCCAGGGATGAATCAAATACAAATGGCTGGCCGCCCCTAAATTGTTTATAATCAGGATAATATAAGCTTTTGTGGTTGATAAAAGTGCCGCCGGAAAGAAAGTAGGACGAGTAGCCATAAATGCCCGTATGCACACGGTCCTGGAAAACATCAACCGAAGTAAAATCATAATTTACATCCGAACCCAAAATCGGGAAACCTTTGCGATAATTGATTCGCAGGCGCGGGTAAGGTGAAGGCTCAATATATTTTCCGTCCGGCCGCTGCGTATATTGCTGGTTGAAAGTAAACGTGGCCGAGCCGCTGAAAGAAAGCGATTGATAATGCGGAAAAAGCGGCACATCGCTGCCGGGATCCAACGGGTTATTGGATTGCTCAACAATGCCATTATGTAATGGCGGCGGCGTAATCTGCGTGCTGTCCAAACCGCTTTTGGTATAAAAGTTATTCAGGCTGCGGCGGTCTGCATATTCCAGAAAACCGTTTAGCAAAATGCCATTTTCCACTTCTCCCTGCGAACCAGCTTGTATAAATCTAGATTGATAAAACTTTAACAAATTATGCTCAGTAAACAAGAAACTCAGCGTATTCAAGAACAGACTGACATTGCCGGAGTTGTTCAGATCCAAAAAATCAGAACCTATTTTGCCATAAATACTGGCCTGCTTGCTTGGGTTGTATCGGTACGAAGCAAAAACACTGGCATTTAGCAACTCTCGGGCAAAACTATAGCGGAGAACCGGCCTGATTTCCAAAGTCTTTCCGTTGGGTTCAAACCGTTTATAACGCGGAGCCAGGTTGATTCCCCAACGTTCTACATAGTTATAAAAAACAATGTCTTTTGGTGATTGGATGTTGTAGTTTTTTCTGCCGTCCTTGCTTCTGATGTTGTAGCCATTTAAAAGCCAGGGCACAACTAAAAAATGGTTATTTATTTTTTTGGCAGAATCCAAATACTGGTTAGATTGCCGTTTTCGGCCCAAACTATCTTTGTTGTAATAATAAATTTCTTCTTGCCGGGTTAACGGGACAGGCCGGTTGGCGTTCCAATACAGGGAATCTTTTTTAAAGGCCAGCTTCGGGATTTCCATCACCTGATGATTAAAAAATTCAGTTGAAAAATTTGGTTTGATATTGTAATCAGCATAAATTCCTGCATAATAACCGCTGAAAACAAAACCAAACACTTTTCCGCGATAATTAAAACGCACGGAAGACGGCAGCCAAACGCTATCTGTAACCGGGAGAAACTGCTGCGTGATCTGCAAGGAATCAACAAAACTGATATTGGCTAATTTAAACAGTTTCATGTTGATGCTGTGGATGCGCCAGGCACCGTCTTCCAGATAAATAAAACCGTTGAAAGACGGGTCGCTTTTCCGTTTGGCAATCACTTCTATTTTATGGATCAGGTGGCCGCTTTCAGTAAAATCACCCCGAAACTTATACCGGTAAAAACCCATGGCGTTGGAGGCAATCGGCGAAACGAACGACCGGTTGCTCAGCGCATTCCAATGCAAAAGATTGTTATAAAAATCTGTTTGGACATCCAGTGCGCGGTTAAAATTCAGCGAAGGATGATCTCCAGCGGCGCGTGAAGCCTGCAAAATTTCTTTTATTTTGTGCGGTCTGGAAAAGTTGAATTGAGATTTAGCTTCCGTTTCATAAATGATACTGCTGCCATTTTTATTCAAACTAAGCACTTTGATCACACTGTCGCCCAGGTAGCGTTTTGGCCCGCTCACCAGTTTTTGTACGCCTTTTAAATATACTTTGCAGGAATAATTTTCCACCTGTTTTTTGTAAAACCGGCGCTTGGCCATTGCCTTCCGGATCATGGCATAAGCAGGATCAACGTCCGGGGTTGATGCTTCTTTTAGGTAGTAAATTTCGGGCTGTAGCACCACATTCAGCACGGTATCTTTTTGCAGATTGATTTTTACAGAAGCTTGTTTTTGCCCGATCTGCCGGAAAATCAGGGTGTAATTGCCCGGATTAAGCGATAAATGATAAATACCGCGCTCGTTGCAGAGCGTACTTAAAGTAGTGTTTTCTGCAAAAACTGCTGCAAACGGTACACGCCTGCCTGCCCGATCTGTAACGGTGCCGCTAATATCCTGCTGCTGCGCAAAAGCAAACACCGGAAACAACATCACCAAAATACAGCATAAAGTTTTGAGCATTGAAAACCAAAAAATAGTAAGAGACAATTACCAGCAAAAAGTTTGATTATCCACCACAATTATGTTGTAAATAAACGGGTTTTTTATGGATCAAATCATGCTATACCTACTTTTTCAACTTCAATCATCCCGTTTTTTATACGATAAAAACAGCATGCTGCTTCATGGTATTCCGTTTTAAAACATCCCTATCTACATTTTAGGATGATTAAAAAGCTTGAATTTAAATTTAAATAGCTTTATAAGACGTATTTTTACACTTCAATAAAGCGCAATATCCCGTTTATTATTATGCAAGATCAAATCAATCAATATACTGTTGAGATCAATAATTTTCAGCCTGCTGATGCTGCCGAACTGGAAACTTTCCGCATCCGTTTTTTAGGCACTAAAGGACTGATCAAAGATCTTTTTGATCAGTTTAAAACGGTTTCTGCGGAAGAAAAACGCAGCATGGGCAAAGGGCTAAACGAATTTAAACAGCTGGCCGAAGCCAAATACCTGACATTGAAAGAGCAGCTGGACGCACAACCTGAAAAATCAGCTTCCAAAGAAGATCTGACGCTTCCGGGAACAGGTTTTCAGCTCGGTTCGCGGCATCCGCTTTCTTTGGTGAGAAATGAGATCATTGACATTTTTAAACGCCTGGGGTTTGTAGTAGCTGAAGGGCCGGAAATTGAAGACGACTGGCATAATTTCTCCGCCCTGAACTTCCCGCAGGAACACCCGGCCAGGGATATGCAGGATACTTTTTTTATCAGTAAAAAGAGCTCGACCGATGCTGGTGAAGCTGCTGGTGATATTGCCCTCCGCACCCACACTTCTTCTGTTCAGGTGCGCATGATGGAATCCGGCAAACCACCGTTCCGCGCCATTATGCCGGGCCGCGTGTACCGCAACGAAGCTATTTCTGCCCGCGCGCACTGCTTTTTCCATCAGGTAGAAGGGCTTTATGTGGATGAAAATGTGTCTTTTGCCGATCTGAAGCAAACACTTTATCATTTCGTGCTCGAATTGTACGGCGAAAGCACAAAAGTACGTTTCCGCCCCTCCTATTTTCCTTTTACAGAACCTTCTGCGGAAATGGACGTATCGTGCAGCATTTGCAAAGGTGCCGGCTGCCAGATGTGTAAATACAGCGGCTGGGTAGAAATTTTAGGTTGCGGCATGGTGGATCCGAATGTGTTGGAAAACTGCGGAATCGACTCTGAAAAATATACCGGTTTTGCTTTTGGCATGGGCATTGAACGCATTACAAACCTAAAATATCAGATCCGCGACCTGCGTTTATTTTCCGAAAACGATGTGCGCTTTCTTAACCAGTTTCAAACCGAAATCAGTTGACCCAAAAAATTATACCCATACTTCTTTTATGCCTGGTTTTTTTGTCTTGCGGCAAAACCAACGTGGGCGCAATCCCTTATGTGCAAGTTAATTTCAGCGCACCGCTTACTGATCCGCGCTTAAGCCGGCTATCGGCTGTTGGCGGTGCCGTAACCGTTGCTGGTTATGGTCTTTCCGGATTGATCATCTACCGAAGCCCGAGTGCCGGTTATGTAGCTTATGATCGTTGCAGCAGTTATCAGCCCGAAAACCGTTGCGCCGTTACATTAGACAGCCCGACTTTAACGGCGACCGATCCTTGCAGCGGCTCTAAGTTTTCTTTGGATGATGGTTCGCCGGTAAAAGCTCCTGCCACACGCTATTTACGTTCGTATTCGGTTAATGTGGGCAACAACCAAATTTTTGTAACCAACTGATATGGAGCCAGATAGAACAGTAGAAAGCATCAAACAAGGCGCGCGCGAGCTGTACCGTAAGTTTGGCTACCATAAAACCAGCGTAAACGAAATTGCCAAGCGCGCCAAAGTTGCCAAAGCTACCATTTACAAATATTTTGACAGCAAAGAAGCTATTTTGCAGGTTTTGCTGATGGATTATATTCGGCAAAGCGTGGACGATCTGATCCAAAATAGTGCTTCGGATATGGACGAGGAAAAGCACCTCACCAACCTCATTATGAAAACCAGCCGCCTTTCTTACACCGTTTGCAACGAGTTTATTGGTTGGGATTTTATCCGAGAATCGGCCAACGCACAGGATTTTTTGAAGAAACTATCCAACGAACTGGAAGAACTGCTGTATAAATCTTTCACCGGCGTAAGCGAACTGCATATCAATGATACCTTTCCGGCCAGATTGCGTTTTTTGATCAAATCCAGCAAAAGCATCGTGTTTAGTTTTGCTTTTACTTCGGTGAGTGATGCCGATGTGCGCAAAAATTTTGTGAGTTTTCAGAAAGAGATTTTGCCTTATCTGGTGAAGGCGGCTTTGAAGTAGAAATCCGGAGTTGTCATGCCGAATTTGTTTCGGCATCTCATCAGAAAAGGCGTTATCTTGCAAGAGAGATCTTGAAACAAGTTCAGGATGACTGTGATGGTTATCGCATGTATAAATCTTGATGCCTGTAAAGCTATCAAAGCTTCATGACAGTTATAATTCCATATCTTTGAAATACAAAATTTCTGACTATGGATGCAATCCGAATCAATGTAAATAAACAAATGGACGGGTACTCTTTTAGTATTACGCCGTCTATCCGAAATTTAATTAAGGAACTATTTCCCAATGCTCACCCGGCAAATAACATCTTTGTTGGTTATGACACAAAAAGCGATTTTGACATACATGTTAGTAAACTTGAAAACTTTATATATCCGGCTTTATTAGGTGTTGATAATGAGAACGACTTGAAGAAGTTGGACGAAATTCATTTTATGGACACACAAACTGGAAAAGTCTTACACAAAGTAACACCTCGTGACGAAAAAGTTTAATCAGTATTTAGGAAAGGCCGGGCACTTATATGTTATGTCGGAGTTTCTAATACTTGGTTGGAACGTTGCTATACCAGAGGTCGATATTGGTGATGACATTTTTGTAGTGCAGGACAGTAATGGCACTTTGCGTAGAGTACAAGTAAAAACCTCTACTTCTAAAAATAGAAAGTTAACTAATAGTGCTCAATTTAGTGCTTCAGTCAAGAACCTTCGAAACATATCAACAAGCTTTGTATATTATATTTTCATTGTCAGACAGGGCGATGAATGGTCAAAACCAGTAGTAATACGACAAGATTATTTGCTTGAGCATTTTGAAATTAATATGGTTGGGACGGAGTATAAAGGGAACATCACTTTTTATTTTTCATACTCAAAGGACAAAGTTACTTGTTCAGGACAGGACTTTACTAAGTACATTCGAGACTTTACTGACTTTCCTCAAATTCAACACTGAGATAGTTCAGCAGGCAATATTAATTTGGAATATTCTGAAACAAGCCCAGGATGACTACGCGATAATACTTCTTTTACCGCCCAAAAATCTTCTTCGCCTCCACCATTTCTAATAAACAAAAATAGCCCTAAATTTGCGGCTCATGAGAAGAGCATCACCCCGCGAAAAAACGGTAGTAGAAAACGTGTCCATTTTTGATATTGCCGAAGAAGGAAAAGGCGTGGGCCGTACCGGCGAGCTGGTGGTTTTTGTAGAAAAAGCCGTGCCGGGAGATGTGGCCGATGTAGAAATTTACCGCAAAAAAAAGAACTTTGCCGAGGCCAAAATTACTGCCCTAAAAACAGCATCCAATTTGCGGACCGAACCTTTTTGCCGGCACTTTGGCGATTGCGGCGGCTGCAAATGGCAACACATGACGTACGAAGCGCAGCTGCATTACAAGCAAAAAGCGGTTACAGACGCTTTGGAACGCATCGCCAAAATTGACGTGGGCAGTTTGATGCCGATTTTGCCTTCGCCGGAAACACGCTTTTACCGCAACAAATTGGAGTTTACTTTTTCGGACAGAAGATGGCTGACCAACAACGAAATCAGCAGCGGCGAAAGGTTTGCTACCGATGCTTTGGGTTTTCATGTTCCGCTTTATTTTGACCGCATATTGGACATTCAAACATGTCATTTGCAAGCTGATCCTTCTAACGAAATCCGAAATTGCGTGCGGGATTTCGCAATGCAAAGTGGCATTAGTTTTTACAACCTTAGAAACCATGAAGGTGCACTTAGAAATTTAATTGTGCGTACTTCCTCCACCAAAGAATTGATGGTGATCGTGGTTTTTGCTTTTGCAGAACCGAAACAAGTTACAATTTTGATGGAATTTTTGAAGATCAGTTTCCCTCAAATTACCTCCTTGTTGTACATTCTCAACCAAAAGAAAAATGATACTATTTTTGATCAGGAAGTTTTGACTTACCACGGCCGCGATTTTATTTATGAAAAAATGTGTACTGATTTTAGTAGCACAAAAACAGTACGTTTCCAAATCGGGCCGAAATCTTTTTATCAAACCAACTCGCATCAAGCCACTAAATTGTATGAAGTAGCGCGGGATTTTGCTGGTTTTAAAGGTGATGAATTGGTTTATGATTTGTACACCGGTGCTGGCACAATTGCCAATTTTATCGCCGGAAAAGTGAAACAAGTAATCGGGATTGAATACGTGGAAAGTGCGATTGAAGATGCAAAAGTTAACTCTGAAATCAACCAGATTACCAATACAAAATTTTTTGCCGGTGATATGAAAGACGTTTTAAATACTTCTTTTATCACACAAAATGGCAGGCCGGATGTCATCATTACGGATCCGCCGCGCGCTGGGATGCACCCGGATGTAGTGCAGCGTTTGATGGAAATCGAAGCTGAAAAAATTGTGTATATCAGTTGCAATGTAGCTACGCAAGCCCGTGATCTGCTGGTACTTAAAGAAAAATATGAAGTAACGAAAATCCAGCCGGTTGATATGTTTCCGCATACGCAGCATGTGGAGAATGTGCTTCTTTTAAAACTCAAAAAATAACAACATGAACCCCGAAGATTTATTGCAGGAAGGCAGCGAAGAAGAGAAAAAGAAAAAGGTAAGTCCGCTGGAAAGTTTGGAAGTTGATTTGAAATTCCTGAGCGATTCCATCAAAGAAATTGCGGTAGAAATTATGGTGGAAGGTTTATCCAAGTACCCGATTTTTATCGCTCATCAGCATGAAGTTGCTTTGGGCGAAGTGATTTTTGACCGCCATGAGATGAATACCGATTGGACGATACAAGCTTCAACCTTGGAAGAATTTATTGAACGAAAAGTGATTAAAAAAGAATTGGAAGAACGTTTTATAGACACCTACAAAAATCCAAACAAGTACATGTGTGTATTTGTAATTGTGCCCGATGGTGCCAACTTTGTGTTTTTCCCGTATTCTAAAGATTGATATTTTCGTATCCAAGTATAAATACAATCATCTAATCCAATACTTCTTTTATCAACCTAAAAATGACTTCTGAAAAAAAAATACTGGTTTTAAACAGCCTCCAAATTCAGCAAAAGATAGACCGGATTGCCTACCAGATTTTGGAAGATAACTTGGATGAAACTGAAATTGTATTGGCCGGGTTGCTGTCTCGCGGTTTTAGACTGGCCGCAAGATTGAAAACTATATTGGATGAAATTGCACTGTTTAAAGTTACTTTGATCAGCATCGACTTGGATAAATACAGTTCTAACTTAAATGGTTCTTTGAGTATTCCGGTAGAAGATTGCAGCAATAAAGCCGTGGTTTTGGTGGATGATGTGCTGAATTCTGGCAAGGCAATGGCTTATGCTTTCGGCATTTTTATTGACATTCCGCTTAAAAAAATACGAACCGTGGTGCTGGTTGACCGCAACCACAAAAGCTTCCCGATTGCAACAGATTTTACCGGCCTTGCACTTTCCACCGTTTTAAAAGAACACGTGGATGTTGTGTTAGATGAAAATGGTGAAGAAGACGCGGTTTACTTGCGATAATGCAAATTAGGAATTGTTTTTTTTAACGCCAAGCGCAACCAAATCGTCATCGATCCGTTTGTTCCATCGCTCCTGCTCTGCCGTGTTGATGCCGTGCCGTGTTTCCCCATCGTATTGGTCTTGCAACTGGTTCATCTCCCTAAAAGATTCGTAATACTGCACATTGATCGGTCCGTCGGGATTGGTAACCGTCAACTTCATCGCCTTTATCTTTTGCTCAAAGTGCTTGCCCACAATTGCTGCAATGTCAAAATGCCGTTGTTCGTGGTTCAAAGTATAATCTGTGCGGTCGTTATCTTTTACCCAGCAGGCACTTTTTGGCACATAAATTTTCATGCTCAATTGGATTTTGATTACGCCGTTTACAATTTCGCGCTTTTCATCAAAACCCAAACTTGGAAAAACACTTGCAGCGTACTTGCTGTTGGGTGTTTTCTCTTGGAAATCGTTCCAATTCAGCGGACGGTTACTTGCATAATAAATCGTGTCGCCTTCCGGTTTTTCGTGGTAATCTTGGATTGAAACTTTGACTGCTTTGGCCAGCTTTGGATTATCATTGGTCTGGTTGTTTATCCAAGTATTGAAATAAGTTAAGGCCGAAACAAAAGATTGGCGCAAAGCAGGTTCAACAATATTAACTAATTGGTTATCCGGACGAGTATATTTTGTATCCAGGCGATAATCGGTTAAATGGATATTGTCAACCTCGTTCATTAAATCAAAAGCCAAAGCAACTGCAACTTTGCCTTCAATTTTTCCCGGCGCAACAGCAGTTTCCATAACTTTGCATTCTTTTACATGCACCACAATTGGACGCAGCTTTTTATCGCGCGGCAAACTTTGAAAGATAAAATCTTGTATGGCAACTTGTCCGCCGCCTTTAAAATCTATGGCTTGCAACACGGGTTTTTGTTTTGAATTGGACAAAGGAAACAGCCAGGCAACGGCAGATTTATCAGCGCGTTCATCTACAACTTTGGCAATGTAAAACTCTTTCGGAACGAAGGGCAAAGCTTGTGCTTGCAGCACAATTGGGTCCAACTTTTGAAACGCAGGTTTGTATGATACCAAAAAAAGGATGGTAAAAACAGTACAAGTAAATATCGCTGTTTTTCGGTTGATTCTACGGTAGGATTTTGGCAAAAGGAAACAAAGTTTTATTTGCTTTTAAAACGAAAGTTTAAGGCTTTTTAGTATGTTAAAAATACAAGTTTGTTCCAGAAGGGTTTGGCATACATGGGCTGCGGCATAGCTTTGCCACGCATTTGCTGAAAACGGAACCGATATTAAATTTATACAAGAACTGTTGGCCATAACGATACTAAAATAACCTTGCGCTACATACATACAAGCAAGCAAAGTTTAAAAAATGTTAAAAGCCCGCTGGACAAGCTTTAGCTTTTTAATACAAAAAACGAAGTACACATTTTGTATCTATGAAAAATACGCCTTTAAAAAACGCGAAGTATGTGTTATGTATTGATTGTAATGAAAAGTAGTTAATGTAAATATGATAAAAATGGATAATGTATTAATTACCAAATAATTGATTACCAATTATGGAAGTGCTTTTTTCTGTAAAGAAAAATTTTAAATTTGTAACTGATAAGCCAAAAGGTTCGTATATTTAAGAGTTAACTGTAACCCGCGAACGAACGTCTAAATAACAAACTCTTATACTTTATCATAACAATTTACAATTTTCATCAAATAATAAATGAATGATTAATTTAAGATTAATCTTGATTATGATAACTGCATTGTCAATTGTCTCTTGTAATAAAAACAAAAAGTTTGACAAAGTAGCTTGGAAAGAAAAAGGTGACTTGGATAGTTATCCAAACAGAGATAATATGCTAAATGATTTGATTAAAAATTATCCACTAAAAGGACTTTCATATAAACAACTTATAAATTTATTAGGTGAACCTGAAAAATATTCTGATGCAAAACCAAACGTGCTTTACTATAATGTAGTTATAGACTATGGACACGATATTGATCCAGTGTACATAAAAGACTTGAAAATAAAGTTGAATAGTGATAGTGTAGCGACAGATATAAACATAAATGAAATCAAACATTAAAAAAAGGCTACTGCCAACATTGGTTTGGCAAAAAACTGGGTGACCAATTAAACCTCAACTTTTGTTTTGCTATTTTGCTTCAGTTTTGGCAGCCGGAACAAAAATTTAACTGCTAAAAGAAGCATCAACATTTGAATATTAATTTAACTTTGGTTTGGGCTGACGGGTTTCAAATTCCAGTTCTTCGCCAAGCCTTTTCCGTTGCCTGCAAGCTTAGAAAGACCACGATTCCGACCTAAAAATAATTATTGACAAAATGGGACTGTTCAGTTTTTTATTTAAAGAGAAATCTAATTCAAGTAAAGAAATTGTTAATGACGAAAACCCAGAGCAGGTAAACTTCATAGATGAGCGCATAAAAATTTTCTATGAACATCCAGAAAGATTGGTGGACATTGAATTTTCCAATAGAACAAATACCCTAAAGAATATTTGGATAGAACCAGCTTGTACATCAATTAATTTAGACCACGAAACAGAATATAGAATTGTCACACACGACAAGTTTTTTAGAATGGAATTTGACAATGACAACCAAGTAATTTTCTATTTACAATACAGTTTTGGTTTTAAGCTTTACAAAAGACTTAGAAGCGATGAAGTTGTGAACAAAAATGAATGGATTATTGACTATGATTGTTCTCACATTAACTAACGGTAAAAAAGCCAGCGGGCAACATTGGTTTGGCAAAAAACTGGCTGACGAGTTAAACATCAACTTTTATCTTTTTATTTTGCTTCAGTTCCGGCAGAAGGAACAAAATTTAGCCGGTAAAAGAAGCATCAACATTTGATTATAAATTTAACTTTGGTTTGGGCTGACGGGTTTTAAATTCCAGTTCTTCGCCAAGCCCCGAACGTTAGCTGTAATTTTATGAAGACACTATTAATAATATCAGGACTAATTGCAATTGTTTTAATTATTAAAGCTTGCATTCCTTTTACTGACAATGGACATAACAATACATCACGACCAATAAATGTACCGATGCCTCCCAAAGTTGATAATGACAAAATTGTTGTAATTAAGGGAGCGCCTTATAACGACATTCAAAAAGCGATAAAACAATTTTGTAATGTTTACAATAAAAACTCTTATGCTGCAGTCCCTAATTTGACAAAAATATCCGCCAGTGAATTCGTAATTACATTTCCACATGACTTAACTTTTGATATGTTTTGCTTCTTTGTAAACTACATGTATTTTCCAGAAAACATATCTTATAAAGTAGATATTAAAGCTTGGGCAACTTCAAAGCCGAACGATATTTGGATTACTGAGAAGTCGGCAAACAAAAAAGTTATGCTATATATCCCGCCAGACGACAAAGAATACGACAATGTTTATTTAACAACTCAAGATAACGTTGGCTACAAGCTTGGGTTTGCTGTAGGACAAGAAAAGCAATTACTGGACAATCCAAAGTTAAAATACGTAGAACAATCTGTAACCTTTGAAAACATAAAAGAAAAACCGACAGAGGAGATAAAATAAAAACTACAGCTAACATTGGTTTGGCAAAAACTGGCAGACAGAATTAAATTTAGCCGGTAAAAGAAGCATCAACATTTGAACATTAATTTAACTTTAGTTTTGGGCGGAAGGGTTTTAAATGTCAGTTCTTCGCCAAGGCCTTTCAGTTGTGTGCAAGCTTCCACCGACATCAACCGTTAAATTTCACTGACTACTTGTTTCTTGATTAGGAAACTTTATCTTTGTTATAAAAAGCTAATGGACGAAAAGTTTTCTGTTGAGTTATTGCCTGAAGCTGTTGAGTTTTTAGAAATTCTTGACGACAAAACGAGAGAGAAAATTTACTACAACATTAAGAAGTCTCAATACATTACTGACAACGAACTTTTTAAAAAGCTCAACGACAATATTTGGGAATTTAGAACTTTGTATAAAAGTAAAGCCTATCGGCTTTTTGCTTTTTGGGACAAACCAGATGGTTCTGAAACTATTGTTTTAGCAACTCATGGGATTATCAAAAAGACAAATAAAACACCACCGAAAGAAATTGAGAAAGCTGAAAGTATCCGTAAACAGTATCTAAATCAGAAGAAATGAAGAACCTAAATAAGCCATTGAAAACTATTTCACTTGACACAATGATTGATAAACACATTGGAAAAGTTGGAACAAAAAGACGAGATTCATTTGAAAGTGAACTAAAAATTGACCTTTTGGGAAGTGCCATAAGAAAAGCCAGACAGGAGCGCCACTTGACCCAAGAACAATTAGGCGAACTGGTCGGTGTGCAGAAAGCTCAGATTTCCAAATTGGAAAATAGTATAACAAATGCCAGGTTTGAAACAATCCTTAAAGTGTTTGCAGCATTGGGTGCAAAAGTAAACTTCAATGTAGAATTAAGCGACAAACAACTTACACTTTCTTAAACCTACCAAGGCTGCACCTAACATTGGTTTGCAAAAAACTGGCTGACGAATTAAACATCAACTTTTGTTTTGCTATTTTGCTTCAGTTTCAGCTGACGGAACAAAATTTAGCTAGTAAAAGAAGCATCAACATTGGAACATTAATTTAACTTTGGTTTGAGGGCTGAAGGGTTTTTAAATGCCCGCTAATTGCCAAGCCCGGAACGTTAGGCATAATTTTTCAAATACATATTGCCGATAGAAATTAAGACAACAAACAACTAACGAAAACCAACCATGATAAAAGGACTTTTTGAAACGCATTTGTTTGTTGAAAACTTAGCGCATTCAATTGCCTTTTACAAAAACGTACTTGGACTTGAACAATGTTATTTTGAAGCAGACCGGCGAACTGCATTCTTTTGGATCGGAAAACCGAAAGAAGCTATGTTGGGGCTTTGGGAAAAACCAAAAGCTGAAATTGACAAACGACATTTTGCTTTTCGTTGCGACAAAGAATATATCTTGAACAAGTCGGTTGAGTTTTTAAAAGGGCACCATTTAAAACCTTACAACTTTTTAAATGACGGGACTGAAAGACCAATGGTTTTTGCCTGGGTGCCGGCAATTGCAATATATTTTAACGACCCTGACGGACATTACCTTGAATTTATCGCCATTTTAGACGGAAACGGAAGACCAGAATTAGGGGTTGTTTCTTATGATGAATGGACAAAACTTCAAACTGAAACTTGAAATAAAACTACAGCCGATAAGTGTATTGCCGATGATGGAGCCGGACGTTGAAAAAATCCATTACAGATTGCTTTTGGCTTTAGTTTTAAATAAAGTAATTTTTTTTGAATGTACTGATGTGCCTTCTAAACATAAATTTTACAGGCATAAAAGAAGCATCTTAAATTTTATTGCAAAAATTTAAACAAAACCTTAATTGCAGGATTGAAAGTTCCGTCAAAGCATCAAAACTAAATTTATAAAAAAAGCACCAGCAAAATCCCCGATGCTTCTTTTATCAACCTAAAATCCAAATTCATTATCCAGCATACCGATCGGTGCGCCGGGCGGCATTTCCAAAGCTGGTGCCGGCTGATATTTATCCGGGTTTTTGTGGAAATCTTCTATCTGCGACAATGCAAAATATAGGGCTGCTTTTTGTTTCGGCCCGGAGGCTGATAAATTACTGTTCATCCAGGTTTGCAGCTCATTGATTTTCAACAAAGCTTCTCCCCGCACGTTTTCGCCGGCCTGGTTGTTTGCAGCCATTCCAAGCAAATATTTCAGGGTGAGGTTATCCACCAAAATCTGCAACTCGCCTTTGTAGCCGGCCACAACCGGTACTTTCCAGGTTTGGTTCAGCAATTTATCCAGTACATCTATCAAACCCGGCTGCTTGCTGTCGCGTGCATTGTATTCAATCAAACGGGCTGCCCTTTGCGCATCCATCAAGTAAGATAAAGTGGCATTGGCAGCCGTTTCTGCTGCAGCAATCGGATCAAATGTAACGCCGGTATGGCCGCCAAAAGTTTCTGCCGAAGCAGGATAACCAACCGGGCGCGGCGGGATTTTGGCGATCAGGTTTTCGGGCAAAGCCAAAGCATCGGGTGTAATCGTGCTCATTAGGCCATCAAAAGCGCGCCATTGCTCGGCCGGTTCTACAACTTTGGTTACCGTTTCGCCATCGTTTTTCAAAGCATGGGTAAAATACAAACCACCCAGCGAATTAGCAACCGCTTCAACCTGATAACGGTGCAGCAGATACATCGGCACCAGCACTTCTTCCAAAGTGGCCATTGGTGCATTTTGCTTAATGGCTTTTTCAGAAAAATTATCTAAAATATGCCTGCGGATCAGCATCAGCTTATTCAGTTGATCTATGGAATTAGCACCATCGTCCCACTGATGCGCCAATGGATGCACACCGCCGCCAATATCCGGGATAAAAATATGGCCTTGCGCCAACGTTTCTTTCATGATCCTGTCCAGCTCGGCATCTTCATTTTTACTTTTTGGAAAATCGGAATAGCCCCACATAATAGCGCGTTTATCCCAACTACCAATCCCAGTAGCATAAGCCTCAGAAATATCAATCGAACCATCTTTTTTCATGGAAAAACGCGGAAAAGGATAATCCATCACCGAAGCGCGGCCATGTGTGCTCGACGTAAAGTTATGGTACAAACCCAGTGTGTGGCCAATTTCATGAGCCGATAACTGTCGGATACGCGCCAAAGCCATCTGTTCCATTTTCCCAGAAGCCAAAGCCATCTGTTCCATTTTCCCAGAAACAGGTTTGCCGTCTTCATAAGGCTGCAGCAAACCTTCGGCAATCAGATAATCCTGCCGGTGCCGATCAGAACCCAGCGTAACTACACCTTTCAAAATTTCGCCCGTCCGCGGATCGGTGTAAGAAGAACCGTAGGAAAACGCACGCTCCGGACTGCCGGATCGATTAACCCAATTGACCACATTATAGCGCATATCCATCGGATCGGCACCTTCCGGCAGTTCTTTCACCTGGAAAGCATTTTTATAACCCGCCGCTTCAAAAGCCTGGTTCCACCACGAGCCGCCTTCTATCAAAGCTTTTTTGATGATCGGCGGCGCACCACGATCAATATAATATACAATCGGTTCTACCGGCTCGCTTATGGATGCATTTGGGTTTTTCTTTTCCAGCCGATGCCTTGCCGTAAACCTTTTGATGAGTGGTTCGGTCATCGGTGCCGAAAAATCATAATACGTAAAAGCATTAAAACCAGAGCGCGGGTCAAACTTGCGCTGTTTGAAATTATTGTCCGGCAATTGCACAAAAGCCTGGTGCATCCGCACGGTAACGGCATTTGGATCCGGTGCCAAGCCGCCTCTGCCGCCAAAACCTCCGGCTGTTGTGCTGCCGCCAGTGAAAGTAATCAACGCTTCAAACTCAGAATTTTTGGGGAAGTTTTTGGTATTGTCAATGTAAACGGCTGAACGGGTTTCATCCAAACGATAACCGCCGCCAGCCGCACCTGTGTTTGCCCGGCTACCTGCAGCGATGGCTGCACCCGGATTGCCTCGCGTGCTGCCAATCCGGTCGCTTAGTTTCTGGCTGTCGCGAATGATAAATGGTGTCAGATCGATCAGCACTTTACTGCCTTCCGTTGCAACCGGCGAAAACCCAAAAATGACGGATTCTGCAAATGCGTTTTTTACCGCCCTTTTTTCATCAGCGTTGCCATTTACAGAACGGTAGTTGGTGACAGGCTGTACCAGAAAAACTTTCGGCCCAACTTTTATAAATTTGGTGATGACCGAAGAAGCCTGTCCGCGTTCCGGGCCGCCGTTGCCCACGCCATCTACCAGCGAACTGAAATACAGGAAATCCTGATCGAAATTGCTAATTTCGAGATAGATTTTACCGGATTTTTCATCATAATAAAACGTGTAAAAACCGTCATACTTTTTGAGGTTTTGGGTGATGGAAGCGATAGTTGCTGCCGGCCGAGCTTCATTTGTACGGCCTTCGCCAGCAATCGGGCGGTTTTGGGCAGAAGAAAACCCGGAAACGGCAAGAAAAACAGCAGTAAAAGGTATATGATATTTCATGCGAAATTGATTAAGCATTATAATCGATTATTTTTTTATCAAAAGCAATAAGCTTTTTGAAATGTACAATAATTTGCAAACAAGACGAGAAATATTTGAATCCTTATTTAAAATGTTACAGTTTTTGAAACAACTATTCCTGGATATTCAAAAAATTCTAAAAAAATTCATTTCTGGTTAAAAATTTCATTGAAGTTGTTTAAACTTTTTTTGAGTTAATAATTTAAATATCAACGGTTTAAAACAGGACACACCCCTAACCCCTCTCGAGAGGGGAAGCATAGTTCATTACTTTTATATCGTTTAGAAAGATCTGCGAGCGATTTCCCCTCTTGAGAGGGGTTAGGGGTGTGTCCTTCTGTTATTTATATTTAAACACGTTTCGACTCCTGAAAAATTAAATAAAAGTTTAAACAAGTTTCAACATAAAAAAATCCTGCAACCACAAAAATTAGCTGCTAAAAACAGCATTTGTATGGTTGCAGGATAGAAATTGGTTGGGGTTAATATTTACCGACGATCACTTTTGTAAATCCATCCCAATCAAAATATTTATTGGTCAGCTCTTGCAATTCCTGCGAAGTGATCTGCTGAACGGTTTTGGTATAAAAATTATAATAGTCATAATCCATGCCTGAGAAATACAGGTTTTTGAACTTATCCGCATGAGAAAAAACGTTTTCCAAACTGCCCAGCAGCGCACCCATCATGTAGTTGCGCACCAATGAAAGTTCTTCTTCCGGGATCAATACTGTTTTTAGCAGGTTAATTTCTTTCTCAATTTCTTGCAAAGCCTGGCGGCAAACTTCGGTCCCAACTTCGGTTGCAATAAAAAATGTACCGGTCTTCTTCATGGAAACAATGGCCGAACCAATGCCGTAAGTATAGCCTTTGTCTTCGCGGATGTTGGTCATCAGTCTCGAACCAAAATAGCCGCCCAAAACGGTATTAAGCACCTGCAATCCCGCAAAATCAGGATGCGTGCGGTTAATGGTGGAAAAGCCCAAACGAATGGCCGATTGCAAAGCTTCCGGCTTCTCGATAAACAGCAATCCGCCCGGAGCTGTTTCCACTTCAGGCCGCATAAAATCTGCCGTGATCCGGTTTTGCCAGTTGGAAAACGTATCCGAAATACTGTTTAGCGTAGGGCCGTCAACCTTTCCGGAAACCACCAAAGTACAATTAGCCGGCTGGTACTGCTGCTGGAAATGCAGTTTCAGATCCGCTTGTTTGATGTTGGCAAAATCTTCTGCCTCGGGAGAAAAACCATAAATTGAACCCGGATAAAGTGCTTTGTTGAAAGCCCGGCGACCGACGACATCATTTTTTTGCAGGCTGACCTGCAATTTTTGCTGCTGGTTGCGGATATACGTTTGCAATTCTTTTTCCGGGAAAGTAGCGTTCGTCAGCAAATCTTTCAGCACTGGCAAAGTGGCTTCCAAGTGTTTATTTAGCGTATAAAGCGTCACCTGCGAATGGTCGGTGCCGTATTCTACCTGCAAAAATGCACCATAAAAATCTATTTCATCCGCAATTTGCGCTGCTGTGCGCGTGCTCGTGCCTTCGGAGAGCAAGGTATTTACCGCAGCGTTGGAAAGTGGTTTTGCAGGATGAAAATGTAGATTACTGAAAATCCATTCCAACCGGACCAGTTCCTGGCTGCCGGAATCAAAAGAAAATATATTGCAACCGTTTTCTAAATTAATTTCCTGCGGCTTGATCAGTGCCAAATCGTTGATCCCGCGAAATTTCGGTGCTGTAGTTCTGTTTAACATGCTTCTTTTATAGGGGTAAAATTAGGCTGTTTCTGCTACTTCTTCTGCCAGGTAAACCAGCGTTGACAAGTTTTCCCTGCGGAAAATCCGCCGTGCCTGTTCTTGTATTTCTACAGCCGTAACATCGAGGTATTTTTCGGTTTCGTGGTTCAGGTTTTCAGCATCGCCCATCAGCTCGAAATAAGCCAGGTTCATGGCCTTTTCCAGCAGAGACATCTCTGCAAAAACCATCGTTGATTCTGTTTTATTTTTCACTTTCATCAGTTCATCTTCCGGCAGCGGCTCGTTTTTCAGCTTGTCCAGCTCTTCCCAAACGGCTGCTTCGGCTTGTTTTATGCTGATGTTTTCGGTTGGTTTTCCTTCAATAATGAGCATTCCCGTATCCAAACTGCCGGACAAATGCGCATGGATTTCGCTAAACAATTGCTTCTCTTTCAGCAGCGATTTATGAATCCGGGACGAGTTTCCGCGTGATAAAATATCTACCAACAACTCTGCTGGATAACTGGCAGCTTCCATCCGGCCGGGTGCCTGGAAAGCCATGTACAAACTATTTAGAGGCACTTTTGCGGTGATGGTTTCGCGGCGTTCTTCCGTCTGTTCCGGTTCTTGCGGCAGGTTGCGGAGGTATTTTTCGCCTGCCGGAATCGGCCCGAACCATTTTTCAACCAGCGTTTTCACCTGCTCGGTATCCACATCGCCGCCCACCACCAAAATGGCATTTTGCGGGTTATAATGTTTTTTGAAGAAATCCTTTACATCTTCAATTTTAGCATTTTCAATATGCGAAAGTTCTTTGCCAATAGTTGCCCACTGATACGGATGTTTTTGGTAAACCAACGGGCGCAGCCGCAGCGAAACATCGCCGTAAGGCTGGTTCAAATAGCGTTGTTTAAACTCTTCCGAAACCACATTGCGCTGTACATCCAGGCTTTTTTCGCTGAAAGCCAGGTTCAGCATCCGGTCGCTTTCCAGCCAAAAAGCTGTTTCCAAGTTTGCAGCCGGCAGCGTGATGTAATAATTGGTAATATCGTTGCTGGTAAAAGCATTATTTTCGCCGCCCACGCGCTGCAACGGCTCATCATAACTCGGGATATTTTCTGATCCGCCAAACATCAAATGCTCAAACAAATGCGCAAAACCGGTTTGTTCAGGGTTTTCATCACGTGCACCTACATCATACAAAACATTGACAACGGCCATCGGTGTAGTTTTATCTACATGCACCAACACCCTCAAGCCATTAGAAAGTGTGAACTTATTATATCTAACCATGATTCTGTTTATACTGGATTTTAAATAGCTGCGAAGTTATCGTTTTTCGGGCTAATAGAAATTCTTTAACACGGATATAACATAGAGCCTGTTTAATTTTTATCATGTCCTTCGGCAAGCTGAGGATTGATATTTATAGTGCTTCTTTTATGCCATCAATTTTTGTGTTCTATATTTTTTGTTTTTGGCTAAAGCCTTTCGTTTTTCGCTTTTGCCCACGGCCTGAAGGCCGTGGCAATTGAAGTTCAATGATTGGCCTATTAGGATAGTTCGTATGTTGCTGGCAGATAAAAAATTTGTAAAACAAGACAACTGAATTGCCACGGCCTTCAGGCCGTGGATTTGTAGGCGAATTAAATATGGCTTTAGCCAAAATAACCGAGAAGAAAGTTAAACAGGCCCGCAAAATTGATCCAAATTTTATGGCATAAAAAAGGCAGGTTTCAAATGAAACCTGCCCGGATAATATCGTCGCTTTTGTTTAATAAACAATTAGGAAGGCGATGGCACCACCGGCATTCCGCTCATGTTATCGTCCACCATTCCTTCATCTTCCTCCTCGCCGTGCCGGATGCCTTCATACGGTTCTTCATCGTCTATGTCGGCATCGTCTATGTCCAAATCGTCTTCCAAATCATCCTCTTCCGGTGCCAACTGATTGGTTGGTTCTCCTGTTACAGTTGCTGGAATTTCTTTTTCCGTGTAATTATTGCTTGCAGTTGCCATAATTTATTTTTAGTTTGATTTCTACCTAAAAAGCACCTGAAAGCTTTATTGTTTGCAAATTTTATGCTGATAAAAGAAGCATGGTAAATTCAGGACAATTTGGTAACGGCACCGCATTTTTAATGAGATATTTTTTGATTTTCAGCCCATCAAACTTTCCAGCGCAGCTTCTTCCAGCACTATTCTTTCAGGCGTTCCCGCCACGTTGTATTTCCATCTTACCAGCCGGATTTGTCCGTTTGCAATTTCAATTCCGGTAATATCGCCGTCATTAAAACAGCAGCAGCCGCTATTGAAATAATAAGGCTGATAGCGGGTAAAATCCGGTTCCGGGTCGCCTTTAATTTTACGCCGGTTGATTTGCTGTTGCAGGTTTTGCACCGCTTGTTCATCCTTTGCAGTTACAGCTTGCGCGAGTTGCCGGTACAAACTCTCCAGATGCGTAAGTGACTTAAAAACGGGCTGATGCGTGTGGCCGGTAATCAGCAAAAGGTCTTTTCGGCACGCACTCCAATCAGCCATCATGCTGTTGTGTACTGTTTTTAGCTGGTCATTATTGGCCGGCGTATTGACGTTGATCTGTAAATAATTTTGCATCGGTGCCCAAATGTTGGAAACAAACCATTTGCTCAGCCAATTGCCGTCGCTTTGCAAATCTCCCTGGTGTCCGTGTGTCATAAAAATTTGTAACAGTTTGTTTTGAATGCTGATTTGCAACACGCAACCTTCATAAATTTTCAATCCTTCGCCATAAATTTCTTTCAAATTGATGGCCGCCAGCGGATCATTATCCCAATACAAATCATGATTGCCATAGATTTTGACAAACCGCTGCTGCTCCAAAAACCGCTTTTCGGCAGCAAAAGAAAGCGGATTTGCTTCGCGTATCGGTGCCAAACTATTTTCCCAAAGCTCCTCGCAATCGCCCAAGTTGATGTAGAAATAGTTTTGTTGAAAATAATAATCCAAAGCAGCCAGATAGTTTTTCTCCGCCTGAAAAAAAATATCCGAACCATCTTTTACGCCTTTATGCTGATCAGAAAAAATGATAAACTGATGGCTGTCATCAAACAGAATAACCAATCCTTTTTTCCCTGCCGAATCCATCAAACTGCGGTACAAAGCGCTCAATGCCCTGTGGACGCGCCTGCGGTTTGGCCGCGAACCATATTGAGCAGCCAGCCGGCGCACCGGGTTTCTTAATAATTTTTGCAGGAACAAACGCATCTGCCGAAAGATAAAAATTCCGACCGGAAAATATATTTAGGATGCTTCTTTTACCGGTGTTTTTTTAGGATGAAGGTGGTTTGCAACTACTTTCCATTAGGTTTTTGGGTCGATAATCCGGTGTAACTTTCATCCGCTCAAAAGCAGTTGGATTCACTGATTCATTGGCCAGCGGGTTTTTGCAAATCGGCCGCAAATAATCCGGCAATAAACTGAACGGGAACTTCTTGGAATTGTACAGCTTTCCGGTCACATTCGGGTTGATGGCCATTTCGATATACTTCTTCTCAAAACTTAAACCTGTTGCTTTTGCTTTGCCGATCATCCAATCCAACGTAATATCACTCAAACTCATATCCGGATAGCCGCCGCTGATGTTGGAATGCACGCCCGGAAACCAAACCTGCTGCACCAATTGCTCCACCTGGCCGTTCCGTACTTTTTCGCTCATTTCCCAAAGTGCAGGCGTAAAATTAGATCGCTTTTCATCAATCGCCAATGCCTGATAAGCATAATCCGTGATGCTGCTGAGCGTGGCATCATGAAACTGGTACTTTTTTTTGTTGTACCATTGGAACCAGCGCGACGGGATGCCCAGCGCACCAACGGTATCCCAAACGCCGATAAATTTGATGCGCAGATCCTGATAATAACTGTATTTTTGTTTAAAAGCCATCGCTTCCTCACCCTTCGGATCGGTGATCGGGTTGCGGCCACGATAAATGCGATATGCTTCTTTTATCAGGGATAGATTGTTGTTTTTCAAAATGCCGCAATTCCGAATCAGCCCGGCCAGGCTGCGTGCTGTGTAAGCTCCACGACTGCAACCGAACAGATAAAGCTGATCGCCGGGTTCATAGTTCCACAAAATAAACTTGTAAGCACTTAAAATATTCTCGTCAATTCCTTCGCCGGTTGCACCATCGATCCAGCGGTTTAGCCACGAACCTTCCGCACCAATTCCTTCGTCATAATATTTTATTTGTTGGATTTGCTGATCGTCGCTGTTGCAGATTGCTTCAAAAATACGCTGCACATTGGTGCTCACGGGCTCACCTTTATAAACTTGGTTGGGCTTGTTCCAGGTGCCGTCAGAACAGGTAATGATGCGTTTCATTGTACATCTTTTACCAAGAAATAACTGGGGTTGCTTTTTTCAGGACTGAGCCTGACAGGCCGAAACTTATAAAGAATATTTTTTTGCAGGATCAAACTGTTTGGTACAAGCTGCAATTTCAATATCCGATTGTTAGATTTCTGAATCTTTTCTGTAACGGTTTCCAATTTATTTTGGATCGGATTTTTATCGCCCAGCAACACTATATATCTTGTCAGCACACAAAACAGCACGACACCAATCAAAACCACATGTTTGAAGTTTTTGAATTTTCGCAAATTAACAAAAAGCAATCTCAAATAATGACCGATAAAAGAAGTATCGGAAATTGCATGTTCTACTGGTTTCATATTGATACAAATGATTGTGTTAAAATATGAGCAATAAAAGCAGATAGCAACAGCAATTGATTTGTACCAAATCAGCCGCATAAGTTGCTGATTTAAAGATACATTTAAAGTTTTTGAAATTGCAATTTAGTTATAAATTTTAATTTAATTAAAATCAAATTTCTATTTGCAATATCTGCTAAAATCGTTTGCTGCGGAAAGCTTTAATTGGTTAATTGTGCTTATCTACGTTTTTATAAACAAAAGCGGTTTTTAGTTTTGTTAACGATACAAGATCAGATTAAAATAACCCAACAAAACTACAAGCTGCTTGAATTAGATCTTGTGTATCAAATTTTACCTGATCAAACCCGTCCAAAAACCAATCATTCAAACCAAAACCTGATGCTTCTTTTATCTGCATAAAATTTTATTACAAAGAAAAATTACTGGTAAAACCAATGCGGATACGTTTCTGCAAGCCATTGTTCAGATGTTGCGTATCAAACAGGTTTACAGCTTGGATAATCAGGCCAAGCACCGGGTTCCGGATGCCACTTTTATCCTGTCGTGCCAAAAAAATGATGGCTCCAGCATCGGTTTTATCCAAATAAGATGAAATTTGATTTTTGACGAACAGCGTGTATCCAATACGCAATTTGCCCGCATCTACGGAACTGGCTTCGTCCGTTTTTGTTGCCCTGGTAATAGAAATTATCTGCGGGAAAGCATTGTATTCCAAGTAATTGCCTGTTGCCGCCGTACTCGCACTGACAACTTGCCGCTGCGTATCGGTAGCCGGATTACTAACCAGCATAACATCATTTACTTCTACTGAAGGCAAATCTGTATAATTATTTTTCCTGTTGTAGCCGGTTTTCAGGTTGAGGACAAACCTGCTGCTGATTAGTAAATTATAACTGATTAAAGCCTGATAACTTTGTGCAATTTTATAATACAGCTGATTTGCAAATGCAGCACTTGGCTGATAAAGCAAGTATTTATCCAAGTTGAAGTTTAAATCAAGACTCAGCCAATCCACATTTTTGGTTAAGGTTGACCGGTTAAAGGGATTGACCAGCGTTAAACCGTAATTCGCTTTGATGCCCGGCGAAAACTGCCCGTCTTTAAAAACCGCGGCATAACCAGCTGTTGGTGCGGCTTTCAACCCAAATTCCTGTACCGCATATTTTGCCGGATCATGCAGTGCCGAAGAAAGAAAATAACTAAAACCAAGCGATTGGTCGCCAGTATTGAGTTTAATCAGTGAAAGCTGACTGATTTCGGGCGTTAAAACAGCACTGTAATTCACTATTTTTTCGCCGTCTTTATCTTCCAGCAGCACTTGCGCCGATGCTGTTTTTAGCAGTATAAAAATGGTAAGCGTGAGGTATAGTTTTTTCATGCGATTTGATAAACTGCTTTGGCATATTCCGTTTCTTCCACCTTTGAAACCAGTGTTTCCGCTTGTGTTTCACCATTGATCAAAACCTGGCAATTTACCGTTCCGCCGCTGATGCCCTGGCAACCTGCAAAAACTGATAACACATCACCTGCAATAATATAGCCGGGCAGTTTTTTGTACCGAAAATGATCAGCCTGGATCCAATCGCGCAGCCGCTGGTTGTGGTTGGTAGAGTCTTCGAGCAAAATTTCCCAGGTAATAACTGACCCAAAAGTTTCTACCCGCAATTCCAAATCAAATGTTTTCATAATTTATATAGGTTTGATTAACTGCAATTTAAATAAAAGATCTATGTTTTGTTTTGATTCTTATAAAATCAAATTTACTAATAAAATTAGTAAATTAAGAATATTTTTTAATTTTTTCTCAACAATTTTGGCTAAAGCCATAACTCAGTTGTTTACACTCCACGGCCTGAAGGCCGTGGCAATTTAGCTGACTGGTTTTGCATTTTTTCATCAGCTACCAATAACAAATGAATCCGTTTCAGTAAGATAATTACCAAGTTTCAATTGCCACGGCCTTCAGGCCGTGGACAAAAGCTGCAAACAACTGGCTTTAGCCAAAAAGAAAAAACAGGACACCAATTTTTATGGCATAAAAGAAGCATTAACATCAATCCTAAGCTTGTTCAAGAATATACTAAAAACTCAAACAAGCTTTTTAAAATTA
>CAXSBZ010000002.1:0-169457 GCA_964236465.1 uncultured Sphingobacteriaceae bacterium
AAAAAATAAGTATGACAAAGCCTTCGCCCTGATTTCAACCTTTGCCATCGCCATATTATTATTGGTACAGCACGCGCATTATACAATAGATGTGGTAGCGGCACCGTTTTTTACCTATTTACTTTATATGCTGTCTAAAAAAATTGCTGCCTACTGAAGTTATTTTGCTGAAAACATTTCAAAGATGAATGTAAAAATAACAGTACGGAAACACAGATTTAATACAGTAAATCAATTTTAATTAGATTTGAAGCTTATTAAATTAAACTGAACTATTTTTGGCAGTCTAACTTTTTTACCAAAAATTTGTCTGGCTTTTTAGAAGCTTATCTAACAATAACAAAATGATCAAACTTGTATGTCCGGATTTCACGCTTGGAGAAAAATTAACGCCAGAGCAGTTAAGTTTTTTTGACAAGAATGGTGTAATTGTTTTCAAAAATTTTATCACAAAAAGCACTGTTGAAGATCTTTTAAAAGAGATAAACACTTTACAGCAAACCTGGATTACAGAAGGACGTGAGAAAGTAAACGGTACACCACTGAAATTTGGAAAAGATGAAAACGGCAATAAAATTATCCAGCGCCTTTGCTTTTCTTCCATGCACAACCACGTTTTGCATGAGTTCTTGCAGGATCCGCGCTTTCAGGCTTTGCCGGAGTTGGTTGCACCTTACGAAGGCCGCATCGGCGAAAATGAAAAAGACGGATTAGTAATCAACCAATATATCAGAACGCCCGATAGCAGTTTTTCGCAAATGGGCTGGCATACGGATAGCCCGCGAGATATATTTTTAGGACAAAAAATTATGCCGATGCTGAACGTAGGTATCCATTTGGATGATTGCCCGGCAGCAAACGGCGGCTTGCGCTTTTTGACCGGCACACATAAACAGGGAATTTTGAAACTGCTGTTTGCCAAAAAATATTTTGTGGACAACAATGAAGACCCGCGCGAAACAGGTTTGGATATCCAAGCCGGCGACTTAACTATCCATGATGGCAGGCTTTGGCACCGCGTACAGCAATCACCTTTTACCGGGCTGAAAAGCAAGCGGCGCGTGATGTACATCCCGATCATTACCGGCAAATCTATCCTCAAACATGAGCACAGCAAAACGCCTTTTTACCATCATTTTATTTCTAAAGTAAAATTTTAATATTTGATCTTCATACAGATGGCTGGCTTTAAACCAGCCATTTTTAATTTTATACAAAATGGCTTACGCATTAATCACCGGTGCCAGCAAAGGTATCGGCAAAGCAATTGCAACAGAACTTGCTTCGCGCAAAATAGATGTGCTGCTGGTAGCCCGTTCTGCCGAAAAGTTGCAGCAACTTGCTGATGAACTCGGCAAAAAGTATGGCATAAAAACAGCATTCCTTGCCCAGGATCTATCCGCAGAGAACGCAGCACAAGAGGTTTTTAACTGGTGCCAAAAAGAAAACTTCAGCATAAACATTTTAGTAAATAATGCCGGCTATGGTTTAAGCGGAAAATTTGACAAGTACAAATTAGAAGAAAACCTAAACATGCTGCAATTGAATATGATGGTTCCGGTTGCATTGACGCAACTGTTTTTACCACAACTATTAGCTCAACCCAAAGCTTATATCCTGAATACAGCCAGCTCTGCGGCTTACCAATCGGTACCTGGTTTGGCTTTGTATGCTGCTTCCAAAGCTTTTTTGCTGAGTTTTAGCCGTAGTTTGCACCAGGAATTAAAAAATAAAAATGTTTCGGTTACCTGCCTTTCTCCCGGTGCTACGGATACTGATTTTGTAGTTCGTGCGCAAATCGGCCCGAAAGGTTTAAAAGCTGCTAATCAGGTTAATATGACGCCCGAAGCAGTGGCGAAAATTGCCGTAAAAGCAATGTTGCGCGGCAAAGCAGAAATAATTGCCGGCACGATAAATAAACTGGGCGCATTTGTGAGCTGGCTGCTGCCCAAAACTATTGTGGAGCGTACGGCAATGAAAATCTATCAGTAGCCGGTTCAATTTTTTTGTAGAATGCTTCTTTTATCGTACATTTTTCAGAAACAAGTTTTGGCTTGATGCGTTCTCCTCAAACACAAATTAAACTTGTTTTTATGAGCCAATATGAAAACGGTATTTTAGATCAAAACGATGATCTGCATACAACATCTAATCAAAATAAAATAGTTTGGGATGGCGGAACTTACAGCAATAAGCCAACTACAACAGCTGATGTAGCCAAAAACGATGATATTGAACATGGGGATCATGGCAGCACAACTATGTCTCCAACCAATGATTTGCCCCGAGAAGCAGATGAAAGCAGCAGTTTTGATACTGATGATGACGAAGATTTTGACGATACTGTTGGAGAAGACAATCTGGACGATGAAGACGGTTTTAATGCCAACAGCGATGACCCAACAGAAAGCGAGCTGACCAAAACCTGGATCGGCAATGAAAAAACAGTGCACGAAGCGGGTGCAAAAGGCATGGAAGGCGAACCAATGGGCGGACAAAATTTCGGCGTAAGCGAACTGGAACAAAAAAATAACCGGGATGCCAGCGATAGCGAGCATCATAGCTTAGGTTTAGGCAACTCTGCTTTGAACCAGCCAAGTGAAGAGATTTCCAATCCACCGGAAATTGAACAAGGCGGAGAGCATCCTGATCGCAAGAAAATGGATGATTAAACGATAAATCGGTTTTAAAAAAATTACAAATGTAAAAAGAGCAATGCAGTAAATGGCATTGCCTTTTTTGTTAATACCTCAGCCCAGCCCTCTCCCAAAAAGAAAAAGCAGTACTGTGTAAAATAAAAATCCGGTTAGTTTTCCCAATTATCCAACAACCGCCGGATCAACACAATCTGGCCGGTATGATAACTTAAATGATCAATAATCAAAATTGCTTCCCGCAGTAAATTTTGCCCGTCGCCATGGGCAAAAGGTTCTAAAAGATCGTTGTTTTCATCTGTAATTAAGTTTGTAAAAGCAGCAAGACTTTTATTAATTTCTGCCAGTGTGTTTTCCCATTCCTGCGCGTTTGCAGGCGCAGTTTCTGCTGGCCAATATGCTTTCGGCCAATCCAGCGGTTTGTAATTTTTATTTTGCGAAAAATCAAGGATATCTTGTTGGGTAATTCGCAAATGTTCTACCAATTGCCAGATGGTGTAAGGCAGATGCGACAATTTGATACTTGTGCTTTTGATGTCTAACCCTTCCAAAGCTGTTTCCAAATCAGCATGGGCATTGCTTTTTTGGAGCAGTTGGGATAGGTTTTGTTTGAATGATTGTATATTCATGATGCTTCTTTTATCAAGATAAAATTGGAGTCTCAATTTAAAAAACTAAATTTCTGTTTCTTTTTCGCTTAAAATAAGGATAATGGTTTCGGGATAAATTGCGGCCGTTTCAAATCCAAACCCAATTCCTGATTAATTTTGCTGATAAAATAATCTGCCAGTTTAGCCTCGCCTGCCGTTTGCTGCAAGTGCACAAACAGAAATAAAGATTGTAAACCCTGCTGCTGCCAGATTTTAATTCGTTTTACCCAGGCATCTGCACGCTGATGATTGATAGTCGGATGCAAGGCATTCCCAACAAAACGAATAAAAGCAGCTGGCACAGGCAAGTGCATGTGCGCCGCATCGCGCCTGCCGGCAACATCGGAAATTACCGCGCCAATGTTCAAATTTCGCAGCATAGCAAAAACTTTTTCCCGGATTTGTGCATCCGAAAACCAGCGTTCGTGCCGCAATTCTACAAAAACCGGAACGTCCTGCGGCAATTGCGCCAGGTATGTTTCCAGTTCTGCAAACCGTTCCGGGCTGAAGTGATCGCCCAACTGCAAAAAAAGCGGACCCAGTTTCTCGCCAAAAGCCAGCACATTTTCATAAAAAATGGTTGTCAGTTCCTGTACACTGTACAAAGATGGTGCATGGCTGATCTGCTTCGGAAACTTTGGACAGAATAAAAAATCCGGGTTTACGGCTACTCTTTCCTTCCATTTGGTTAGCGTTTCTGCCGGATAAAGCTGATAAAATGTAGCATTCAGTTCCATCAAACTAAACTGCCGTGCATAAGCTTCCCAAAACTTGCTGTCTTTGGTGCCTTCGGGATAAATTTCGCCCACCCAATCTTTCGTTCCCCAAGTAACGCAACCGACGTGGACTTTTAATTTTTGCGGAGCAGGATTGTTTTTTAAAGTTGCCTGGTTAAAATCCGGTTCGACCGGTAAACTAAAATCAATTAAAGATATTTCGTGCGGCTGTACTTTTCCAAATTCCATTGCTTAAAATAAATAATGCTTCTTTTATCGGGTATTTTTTAGGGAAGTTATAGGTCTTACCATACGAAAAAAGCTTAAAAAAATTCAGGCTGAATACTTGAGTTTATTACGCTCTATGTATAAATCGTAATCCGTTTGTAAAGCCATCCAAAATTCGGCTGCGATGCCTAATTCTGCTTCCAATTTTAAAGCAACATTAGCAGTAATATTACGCTTACTTTTTACAATATCCCCAAAATGGCCCGGATACATGCCAATTTTCATGGCAAATGCAGATTTTGCTATTTTCCTGGCTGCTAATTCATCTTTCAAAATTTCACCGGGGTGCAATTCAATATCCAAAATAATTTCATTGCCTTTTTGATCTAATATTTTGTCGTTGTACATGTTACTGATAGTGATTGGTTAAATCTTCTACAACAATTATTTCTGATACGGTAATCTCATTCTGCTCAATCAAAAAAATGAGCCGGTAATGATAATCAACCCTTACCGAATATTTTCCTTTCAATTTGCCTTTTAATGCTTCAAAATTCAAACTGTTTAAAAAGTGTAAACTCTTTGTATCAGGCATTCTTTGTAAAATCTTTAAAGTTTTTTTAAACTTTATAATTACGTTTTTATCAAATTTAGGCTTGCCTTTTATATTTTCATCTTTAGCTAAACTTTCTAAATAATTGTCGCTAAACCTGATTGTCATATGCAAATGTAGTTACAAAAAATGTATTACACATTATTTGTATTTTATATTGATAAAAGAAGCATTGCACATTGAAGAAGATTTCTCCCTTCGGTCGAAATGACAAAGTTCAAACCCTTTTGATGATATGCCGAAACAAGTTCTGCATGACAATTGAACCTTATTTCCAATCCAGTTTTAGCAGTTCAACCGCCTGCCGTTCCAAGTTGATATTTATTTTTAATTGTCCATTTACCACAACCATTTCCTGCGGATTCCCGGCGGTTTGCAGCATCCCGGCTTTTTCCAGTTCTGCAATTTGTGCCGTTGTTGGTTGCTGCGGCGATCCCATTTTTTTCCAAAGATTGTAAGAATTGCTATGGTTTTGATCGATCAAAAACCGCGAAACCTGAACCGTTTTTGCAGACAAATTATTTAAGTTGATGCTAATTGGCGATGCTGCTTCATGCAAGTCATCATCATGATAATTCCACACCATCACGGCAGCTGTATTTTTATCTTTGGAAGCCAGCGCGCCAATATCCGTTCCGTTTCTGATGCTCGAATCGCGTACTGTTTTTAGGGGGTAAAAATTGCTGCCGATGACTTCCACCCGCATTCCGCTCATCTTGCCAAACATCCGGAAAACATTTAAAACCGGTTTGTCCACACCATTCGTCGCCAGATCGCGGAAACCGTAAAACCAGGGCTGATCTTCAAACTCAAACGACCAGGAAACCGCACCTTTAAAGTTCACGCCGTACTGATCGGCCAGCAAATATTCCCTCGCAAAAGAAGCAGCGGTATAACTGGAAAACATTGTGCCGTTGCGGTAAGCGTTTTCCGGGTTGGTTTGCATCCCGCAGGCCGCGCAGCCTTCCGGGTCAGATTCGCCGATGATGACAGGCAAATTTTGTGTCTGCGGATAGGATTTGACAATTTTAAAACCGGCCTCAATATCGCGCAGCTGCGTGCCCATGTTCATCCGCACCACGCCGTTGATCAGTTTGGGCGATCCTTTGACATGAAATAAAACGGCATCCAGCGGCGAACCAATTTTGCCGGTTACATAATTGGTATCCGAAATACAATGCTGCAAAAAGCCGCGCAAAAAATTCGTTCCGCCTGCGCCGCCTGTTCCGGCCACGTTGCAGCCACCGATTTTGGCCGTTGGCAAAGCGCGTTTTAAACCGTCGGCAGCGTAATCATACAGCTTATAAAACTCCGGCACGGTGCCTTTCCAATAATCGCCGTTGGGCTCGTTCCAAACTTCCCAATACCAGCTTTCTACCTCTTTTTGCCCGTACCTTTTCACACAATGTTTTGTCCATTCGTACACCAGATTGCCCCATTTTTGGTAATCTTTTGGCGGATAAGCCCAGCCGGTAATAATTTCTTTGTATGGATGGCCGGGCTGCCAGTGATGCCGGTACGGCTCGGGATGCGTGGACAAAGCTTCGGGCATAAACCCCATTTGCGCCAACGGTTTGATGCCGCGTTTGATGTATGCATCAAAAATCCGGTCCACAATCCTGAAGTCATAAACCGGTTTTCCGTTTTTGTCTTCGGTATAAATGTTGGTCGAACCCCATTTTAGCGCAGCCGTTCCGTCGCCGGAAGTCATTAAATTATGCGCTCGGAAGTAGACAGGATTTTTGCTCAGCGAGCCTAATTCTGAAAGCAGTTTTTGCCCGTCTTTCATGTAAGCGTAGTTGGGTTCATCGGCACCAAACCACGACCAGATCGGCCGCATCGGCGCAATTTCTTTGTTAAAATTTACTTCCAAAGAAGCCGGTGCACTTTGCGATTTTACCCCGATAAAAGAAGCAAACAGCAAAGCCAGGCAGCAAAGTTTTTTTACAGGTTCCTTCATTTTCGTTGAATTAGGTTTTAGCTATTTCGATTTTTTTATGTTGAAAATACTTCGACGCAAAATTGCACAATGTTTTGCTTCGTTGCCGGTTTTGTTCAATTTATACCCATGCAGCAGCCTTAACCATAGCGGGTTTTAGTTAATTATTTTTTAGGCTGAAGCTGCTCTCGGACCTTATCTGCAATAATACTTCCGATTATATAGCTTTCTGATTGTGAATAAAATATACTGTTTTTATCACCCTAAAATCGAAATGTAATATTTGCCTGCCCGATTTGTGAACGGGGAAAATTATCAGCATAACTTGATTTGGCAAAACACGTACAACCTTGTTTAGCCTTTTTTAAGCCGGTAACGAATGGAGAAATTTTACGATAAGCTGCAAAAAGTATTTTTCCTGATCACGTTTTTTACGTTGATTTCTACCTCGTTAAAAGCCCAAACCTTAACGCTTAGTGCTCTTGATGCCGGGCCTTATACGCCGGGTTCTAGCATTGCGGTGCCATTCAGCATCAACACCAGCGGTGGCTGCATCAACTCAGACAATGTTTTTAAATTGTATATTTCCTCTGTTCCCGGCGGTACACCAGATACCGAAATTGGCAGTTATACCGGGTTTTATGCAGCTTTTTTAAACGGCACGATCCCGACAGGGCTGGCAGCCGGAAGCTATAACCTGGCCGTTAAATCATCTGATCCGGTGGCAACTTCTACCCTTGCCACGATCAATGTGGTTGCCGGTGCAGCAGTGCAAGCCGCAATTGACGGATCGAGCATCAACAGCAATAACCCAGCAATTTTTGGTAATTGTTCGGGCACCAACCAGGCTTATGATTTCATCAATTCTTCTACTTCGGGAACTGTTGTTACTGCTAATTTCCACAATGAATACAGTCAGGCTGATGAAGGGACATTCCCGCTGAACCCAAGCAAATCTTTCAATGCTGCCTATGCCAATTACACGATTCTGGTAAAAGCCACGATCAATGGCACTGAAGCAACAAAAGCTTATCAACTGATTAACAATAAGTTGAATACAAGTTTTGGAACAACCGGCACCAATACCGTTTGCCTAAACAACGGCATGGGGCAATTGAGCTACACGGTTGATTATACTTCGCCAAATGGTATCCAGTACAATTATCCCGGCAATTTCTATATTGTGGATTGGGGCGATGGCAGCCCGCAAAGTATTTACACGCTATGCGAAATTAAAAACCTGGGCGGTGTGCTTTCACACAGTTATACACAAAGTTCCTGCGGCAGCACGAGCGGCAACCAAGCAAATAGTTTTCAGGTAAATGCCCAGGTGAGCAGCCGGATCTGCGGTACGCTTGGTTCGCCGATTACCAGTTATGCCAAAGTAGTGCGGCCGCCAACCAATGGCTTTACCGCCCCGCTAAGTGCCTGTTTGAATGAACCGGTTACTTTCAACAATACTTCTGATCCGGGCCAGGATGCTTCCAGTGCCAATTGCGTAAACAACAATGCCAAATATTCCTGGTATATTGACGGGCAGCTGGTTGCGGTAAACCGCCCGGCTGGTGCTTCTTTTACCTATACTTTTACCACACCGGGAAACCATACCATCAAACTGGTTTTGCAATCGCAGAGCGGCAGTGTTTGCAGTGCCGCAGATGTAACCAAAACTATATGCGTGCTGGCCAAACCGCAGCCAGCTTTTACGGTTGATGCAGCCACAATCTGCAGCAACGGGATTGTTACGACAACGGATGCCTCGGTTATTGATAATTCCTGCGCCAACATCCCGCAAAACAATGCTTATACCTGGAGCGTAACCGGGCCGGCAGCTACCAGTTTTATCAACAATACAACGCCGCAAAGCCACAGCCCGCAGATTCAGTTTTTTTCGCCGGGCGTTTACACGCTTACTTTATCTATTGGTACAGAAAGCTGCGGAAGTGTGAGCACCTCGCAAACCATCACCGTAAATACTACGCCAACGGTTGCCTTATCGCCAAATAAGGATTACTGCGGAACCAATCAGACGCTTACTTTCGCCAACAATTCCGGTGCCACACAAGTTATTTTTACGGGTACAACAACGGACCAGGCCAACACTTACAGCTGGACGGTAAGCCCGCCGAGCGGCGGCAATTACAGTTTTGTAAACGGAACGAGTGACAGTTCTAAATATCCGCAGATATTATTTTCAAGTTTCGGCGTTTACACCATCACGGCTACGCAAACCAATAATTGCGGTACGGCAAGTGCATCGCAACAACTTAATTTTAAGCAATCACCCAATATCAGTGCCGGTCCGGATCAAACTATTTGTCCGGCTGACGTGGTACAGCTGGCCGGAACGATTACCGGGCCTGCGCCGCAAAGTTTCCAATGGGTGGGCGGAAACGGAATTTTTTCGCCGAATAATACTACGCTGAATGCCATTTATACCCCAACGAATGCGGAGGTTAATGCCGGACAAGTTAAGCTGACTTTAACCGTGCAAACCGGTAATCCGATGCCTTGCGATCAGCTTTCGGATGAAATAATTATTACGATCAACCCAAGAAATGCGGTTACCAGTTCATCAGCCAAAAGTATTTGTACAGGCAACAGTGTGGCTTATCATCCGACGGCACAGCAAACCGGCAGCACTTTTACCTGGACTTCTACCGTAACCAACGGCAGCATCAGCGGAAACAGCACCAGTGGTTCGGGAGATATCAATGATGCGCTGACGGATAATGATCCGCAGAATAACGGAACGGTAACTTATACGATAACGCCGGTGAGCAACGGTTGCCCGGGCACTTCTTTCCAATTGACGGTAACCGTTACGCCGCGACCAATCATCACCGTAAACTCAACTACCAACACCATTTGCAGCGGACAAGGCGCAGGCATTACTTTTACTTCCAATTTAAGCGGAACAACCTTTAAATGGACAACTACCGCCACGTCAAATGTTTATGGCAATAACAGCCAGACGGCGGGCAATTTTACCGGCATAAACGAAGTATTGACCAATACTTCGGCTACTGCTTCCGGCACGGTTACTTATAGCATTACGCCGATCAGTACTTCCGGTTGCGAAGGCACGCCGGTTACCGTTACCATTACCGTACAGCCTTTGCCGGTGCAAGCCAATGCAGGCCCGGACCAGCAGATTTGCAGTGCTTCAACAACAACATTAAGCGGAAATTTGCCGGGCGTTTCTACCGGATTATGGACTTTGAGATCGGGGCAGTCCGGTGTAACTTTTACAGATGCCACGCAATACAATACCACTGTAAACGGATTGCAGCCAGGCGTAAATTATACTTTCCGCTGGACGATTACCGGTGCGGCGCAATGTACGCTAACGTTTGATGAGGTTACGATTAATAATTTATCTCCACTGACGAACAACATCAGTTTTGGTGCACCGGCGGTTTGCTATGGTCAAACGGTTACGATTATCGGCGATCAGCCAGCCGGCGGAACCGGCACTTACGTTTACAGCTGGCAGAGCAGTACGGATAACGTCAACTGGACAACCATCAGCGGGCAAAGCGGCCGCGATTATACTTTTACCGGCACGCAAAGTATCTCGATCAAACGGATTATAACTTCCGGGCCTTGCAGCAGCATGAGTTCGCCGATCAGCATCACTGTGCAACCGGCAATCAGCAATAATACAATCACAGCCAATCAAACCATTTGCTACAACACGGCACCAGCACAATTAATCGGAAGTACGCCAAGCGGTGCGGATAACAATTACACTTATCAATGGCAAAGCAGCACGGATAATGGTGCCAACTGGTTCGCTATCAGCAGTAGTAATACACAAAATTATCAGCCGGTAGCGTTAACGGCAACTACGCAATTCCGCCGTGTAGTTACCTCGGCATTATGCAGCGGCGCGCAGCAAAATAGCAGCAACTCGGTTACGATCACGGTTAATTTGCAGAACACCAACATGCTGACGAGTGCTTCCAACCTGGTTATCTGTACCGGCACCACTTTGAATTATCAGCCAACGGCGCAGCAAAGCAATACTGTTTTTACATGGGTTTCTTCGGCAACAGCCAACATCAGCGGCAATTCGGCCAGCGGAACCGGGAATATTACCGACCAGCTGGTTAATTCCGACCCGAACAGCAACGGTACCGTAACTTATACCATCACCCCAAACAACAATGGTTGCCCTGGTGCTTCTTTTACCCTTACCATTTTGGTTACGCCAATCCCGCGGGTTATCATCACCCATAGCGGCGGACAGATTTGCAGCGGAAGCCCAACCGGCATCACTTTTACCACCAATGTTCCGGGTGTTTTGCTGAAATGGACTTTTGATCGGGTAGCAGGAATTTATGGGGCCAATGACCAGTATCCGGTAATTGCTACCCGGATTGACGATGTATTACAAAGCAGCCTGACTGTTCCTGCAACGATTATTTATCATATCACACCTGTCAGCCCCGGCGGCTGCGAAGGGCCGACCGTAGTTGCCAGGGTAACCGTATTGCCGCAACCAGTGCAGGCCAACGCCGGTACCGATGCACAGCTTTGTAATGCTGTTAATTATACTTTAAACGGAAATAACCCTGCTCCTTCCACTGGCAAATGGACGGTTATTTCTGGCCAGACAGGTATTGTTTTTGCAGATGAGACCCAAAACAACACACTGGTAAGTGGTTTGCAGCCCGGCCAGAATTACACTTTCCGCTGGACAATTACCAGCACCGGCGGTTGCGCAACTTCTGCGGATGATGTAACGGTTTCCAATTTATCAGAACTGACAAACACAATCAGCTTTAATAGTCCGGCGGTTTGCTACGGCCAAACGGTTACGATTTCCGGCGATCAGCCAACCGGCGGAACGGGCAGCTTTGTTTATAGCTGGGAAAGCAGTGCCGATGGTAATAACTGGACAACAATCAGCGGACAAAACAGTCGTTTTTACACTTTTACGGCTACGCAAAATGTTTATTTAAGGCGGATCGTTACTTCCGGGCCTTGTACCAAAATTAGCAACGTGATCCAGCTTTTGGTGCAGCCGCCGATTGCTAATAATGTGATTGCTGCGGATCAAACCATCTGCTACAACAATACACCGGTTTTATTATCTGGAAGTACACCAACCGGTGGCGACGGCAATTTCATTTATCAATGGCAGCAAAGCAACGATAACGGTGCCGGCTGGAACACCATTAGCGGCGCAAATGCCATCAATTATCAGCCGGTTGCGCTGATGATGACCACGCAATTTCGCCGTGTGGTAACTACCGGATTGTGTACCGGCGATCAGCAAAACACCAGCAACTTGGTTACCATAACCGTTACGCCGCAAAATACCAACACCGTAACCAGTGCCAACAGCGTGGCTATTTGTACCGGCACCTCGGTGGCTTATCATCCAACGGCGCAAGCGGCCGGTACTGTTTTTACATGGGTTTCTTCAGCGTCGGCTTCCGTCAGCGGAAATACTGCTAATGGTTCCGGCGATATTAATGATGTATTGACAAATTCAAACCCAACGGCCAACGGAACGGTAACTTATACCATCACCCCGATCAATAATAACTGCCCTGGTGCGCCATTTACGCTACTTGTAAATGTTACGCCGCGGCCGGTTCTCAGCGTAAATACTACAGCCAACACGATTTGCAGCGGCCAACCAGCCGGAATTACTTTCAGTTCCAATTTAAGCGGAACTACTTTTAAATGGACCAGCAATGCTTCAGCAGGGATTTATGGTAATAACAGCCAGGCACCGGCAATTTTTGCTAGCCGGATCGATGACGTGCTCAGCAACACTTCTGCCACAACCGCCGGAACTGTAACTTATGCGATCACGCCAATTGGCCCATCCGGTTGTGAAGGTACGCCAGTAACCGTTAACATTACCGTTCAGCCGCAAGCTGTACAGGCCAATGCCGGGCCGGACGAGCAGGTTTGCAGTGCCGCCAGCTATATTTTAAAGGGAAATAATCCCGGAGTTGCTGCCGGCAGATGGACCATCACTTCCGGCCAAACGGTTGCTTTTGCTGATCCAAGCCAATACAATACGACCGTAAACGGTTTACTGCCAGGGCAACAATATACTTTCCGCTGGACGATCACCGGCGCGGCGCAATGTACGGCCACTTCGGATGATGTGGTGATTACAGATTTGCAAAGCGTAACCAACAACATCAGTTTTGTAGGCCCGGTTTGCTACGGCCAAACGGTAACCATCAGCGGCGATCAGGCTGCCGGCGGAACCGGAAGCTTCGTTTATGCCTGGGAAATTAGTACGGATAATAGTTCCTGGATGATAGTTAATGGCCAAACCAGTCGCAATTACACGTTCACCGGGACACAAAATATTTATGTGCGCCGCACGGTTACTTCCGGGCCTTGTACCCAAGTGAGTCAGCCGGTTTTGGTGATGGTGCAGCCAGCCATCAGCAACAATTCGGTTTCTGCGGATCAGGTGATTTGCTACAATGATCTTCCTTCAGTTTTAACCGGAAGTACGCCTGCCGGTGCCGATGGAAACTTTATTTACCAATGGCAGCAAAGCACAGATGGCGGCTCGGCTTGGGCCAATATCAACGGTGCAAACGGGATTAATTATCAACCCAATGCTTTAACCGCAACCACGCAATTCCGCCGGATCATCACTTCCGCACTTTGTACCGGTTTACAGCAAAGCATCAGCAATACGGTGATTATCAGCGTAACGCCTCAAAATACCAACACCGTAACCAGCGATGCCAGCCGCATTATTTGTACCGGCACTACTTTCAGCTATCATCCAACGGCACAGCAAGACAATACTGTTTTTACATGGGTTTCTTCGGCAACAGCCAACATCAGCGGAAACTCGGCCAGCGGTTCGGGCGACATCAGCGAAGTGCTGACCAATTCTGACCCGAACAACAACGGCACAGTTACCTATACCATCACTCCAATCAATAATAATTGCCCGGGAAATCCTTTTAAGCTAACCGTTACCGTTACACCAATTCCACGCGTAACTATCACCCATGATGGCAACCGCATTTGCAGCGGTAACCCAACCGGCATTACTTTTACCACCAATAATCCGGATGTTTTGTTGAAGTGGACGTTTGATCGTGTGCAGGGAATTCATGGTGCAAACGATCAATATCCGGTTAAGGCCACGCGGATTGATGATATTTTGAGTTCTGAATTAACAACGGAAGCCACCATCATTTACCACATCACGCCGAGTAGTCCGGGTGGCTGCGAAGGCCCGACCATGGATGCCAAGGTTACCGTTTTGCCGCAAGCTGTTCAAGCAAATGCCGGGCCGGACGAGCAAATTTGCAGTAGCAATAATTACACTTTTAAAGGAAATGAACCTGCTCCTTCTACCGGCAACTGGACACTGACTTCCGGCCAGTTGGGTATCGGTTTTGCAGATGCCAGCAAATACAACACCACCGCAAATGGCTTGCAGCCGGGCCAGACTTATACTTTCCGCTGGACGATCAGCAGTCCGGGAAATTGCAGTTCTACTTCGGATGATGTGGTGATTGCCGATTTGAAAGCTATTACCAACAACATCAGTTTTGCCAGTCCGGCGGTTTGCTACGGACAAACGATCACGATAACCGGCAACCAGCCAAGCGGTGGAACCGGAAGCTTCGTTTATGCCTGGGAAATTAGTATGGATAATAGCAATTGGACAATAGTTAATGGACAAACCAATCCGTCTTATTCCTTCACCGGAACCCAAAATGTTTATGTGCGTCGGGTGGTTACTTCCGGGCCTTGTACCAGCATCAGCCAGCCGGTTTTCATCACCGTACAGCAGCCGATCAGCAACAATACCATTGCTGCCGATCAGCAGGTTTGCTACAACAGCGCGCCAAATTTAATGACCGGAAGTGCACCTGCCGGAGCCGACAGCCGCTACACTTACCAATGGCAAAGCAGCACGGATAACGGTGCCACCTGGACAAATATTTCCGGTGCGATTTTGCAGGATTATCAGGCTGCTCAACTAACCGTTTCTACCTCGTATCGCCGCGTAGTAAGTTCGGCTTTATGTACCGGCCCGCAGCAAAGCCTCAGCAACACCATCAAAATGACGGTGAACCCGCTGCCGGTTGCCGCTTATACTTTTACCAAAGACTTGGCCTGTATCCCTTTTGCCATCACTGCGGATAATATCAAAGCAACCGCTTCGGATGCCAATAGTGTTTATGCCTGGTATGCAGACGGAACCTTGATCGGCACCGGCCTCGCTTTCCCTGGTTACACCATCAATACAGATGATGCACACGTGGGAATTAAATTGGTAGCCACCAGCAAATACGGTTGCCCGGATGCTGTTTTTACCCATGTTTTTTCTACGATAAAAGAAGTATCGGCTGGTTTCAGCCAAAACCAAACTAAAGGCTGCGGCCCGCTCACGGTTACTTTCAGCAATACTTCCAGCCCGCAAAACCTGGCCACGTATTCCTGGAACTTTGGCAACGGAAGCACTTCAACCCAAGCCAATCCCGGCCCGATAACGTATTTGGCACGTGCGGATGGTAAAGACACCACCTATACCATCACGCTGAAAGCCATGACCACTTGCGGCATCCGCACGGCAACTTCAACCGTAACTGTTCGCCCAAAACCAACTTCCATTTTCACGCCTGACAGAACGACGGGTTGCTCTCCGCTGACGGTTAATTTCAACAACACCTCTCCCGGAACCGGCAACACTTATACTTATGATTTTGGTGATGGCACAACGCAGGTTACGCAGGATAATCAACCGGTAAACCATACGTACATCGCCCCAAACAACAAAGTTTTCACGGTGAAAATGACGGCGCAAAACGAATGCGGCATCAGCACAACATCCTACAAAATCAGCATTTCGCCAAATACGGTTTTGCCGCAAATGATTGTGGACGGCGATCAGAAAGCGGGTTGCGCGCCCTGGACGGTCCAGTTTCATAACAACACCAAAGGCGGCACTTATTTTACGTATGATTTTGGCGATGGCACCACGCTGTCTTCCGTAAATGCGCCGGAAGTGGTGAGCCATACTTTCCTGAAAGACGGTATTTTCAACGTAAAAATGACGGCTACGAATGGTTGTTCCGATACTTCGGCTTATCAATCCATTACCGTTTATCCGCAGCCGGTGGTTGGTTTTGTGGCCGATGTACGAAGCGGTTGTACGCAGCTGACGGTCAACTTTACCAATAAAACCGCCGGCAACAACACGTATTTGTGGGATTTTGGTGATGGCAGCACTTCAGTTTCAGCTAATCCGACACATACTTTCCAATCCCGGAGCACGCCGTACACCATCAGCCTGATTGCTAAAAACCTGCTGGGCTGCCCGGATACTTTGGTGATGAAAAACTATATTTCGGTTACTGTTCCGCCGAAAGCAGCGTTCCGGGTCAACCCGGATAGTGTGATTGTGTATCCGCATTACAGTTTCTCATTCAAAGACCAAAGCACCAACAACCCGATTTTATGGAAATGGAGTTTTGGCGATGGTAGCAATTCCTCCAAACAAAACCCGGAACACACTTACCGCGATACCGGTTTTTATAAAGTGAAATTGGTGGTTTATAACTTGCAGGGCTGCGCGGATTCTATCACGCATATTGTACAAATTACAGGCGTGCCGGGGCAGCTTTTTGTGCCGAATGCCTTTATGCCGGGCAGCAAGTTTGAAGAACTGCGGACGTTTAAAGTAAAAGGATCAGGCATTAAAACCTGGCGGATGCGCGTGTTTAACAAATGGGGACAAGTGATTTGGGAAAGCACCAAATTAACCGCCCGCGGCGAACCGGCCGAAGGCTGGGACGGGATGATGGGCGGCGCACCGGCACCGCAAGGCGTGTACGTTTGGCAGGTGGAAGCCAAGTACCTGAACGGCGGCGACTGGGAAGGCATGAGCTATAACGGCAGCGCGCCAAGTAGAACGGGCGTGATCCATTTGATCCAGTAATTTGGGTTTGGGTTTTTAGGTTGATAAAAGAAGCATTGATTTTAATTGGATGCTTCTTTTATCAACCTTTTTTTGTAAAAAATATAATTAGAAAGTTCAATAGGATTAGAAATCCTTAGCTCAAAGGACGGGGTTACAAACCCCGACCAGTGGAGAACGATGCCGACAGAAGGTTGATGAAAAATAGGTTGATAAAAGAAGTATAGCTGTAATACTTCTTTTATCAACCTAAAATACTAAATTTGATCATGAGCACATTGGTAGTACACCTTGAATCGGAAGCACAGGAAAAAGCGGTGAAAGCAGTTTTAGAAGCCTTGCAAATCAATTTTGAACAGGAAATGGATGAAACTGAATATTTGATGTCTTCGCCTGCAATGGTTGCCAGGATAGAACAAAGCGAAAAAGATATCCAAGCTGGCAAAGGTGTTAAAGTTGATCCAAACAACTTGTGGAAGTAATATTTTCTCCCCAAGCCATGGAGGATTTAGAATACTGGAAAAAATCAGGTAATAAAATCATTCAGAAAAAAATACAGCAATTGATTGAATCTATCCAAGAAACACCGTTTGAAGGAATTGGAAAACCTGAAGGATTAAAGCACAAATTTTCAGGTAGCTGGAGTAGAAGAATTAACCATGAACATCGTTTGATCTATAAGTTAGAGAATCGAAAAATTATCATTATCGCTTTACGTTATCATTATTTAAGTTGATAAAGAAACTGGATTTCATTACCATACTTCTTTTATCAACCTTTTTTCAGTAACCAATCAAACAATTACAACCCACACTTCCCCAAATCCAAACTCACCTTTTCTAAACCATAAACACCCTGATTATTGCCAAAAGAATTGGTGATATAAGTAATCACTTCTGCAATTTCAATCGGTGCCAATTGGGCTTGCGCAGGCATTTTACCATTGTAAAACTTCCCGTTTACCACAATCAAACCCTGCTGTCCGTTTTGGATGATGCAGGCCAGTTTACTTTTATTTTTGCTGAGGTAATCTGCCTTTTGCAAACTTGGGATTAAGCTGCCCAAACCTTCGCCATTTTCGGCATGGCAGTTTTGACATTGGTTTTGATAAATACTTTTTCCAATGGTATAATAATGCTGGTATTCAATTTCAGATTCACTTTGACAGGAAAAAAACACCGATAAAAACAGCATCACACCAATTGCAAAACAAACCGAAATCAGTTTCATGTTTTCGGGTTTTCTTCATCCATCAGCACCTTTACATCCACAATCAACTGGTCAACCTGCTTTTTGTCCGTACCGTCATAAGCACCGCGCACCCGGCCTTTTTTATCCACCAAAACCAGCCAGCCCTGGTGCACAAAACCGCCTGCCGCCTGCTTATCTTCGGAAACAGAAACCAGATAGTTTTTCTCCGCCAACTGATAAACATCTTCCTTTTTCCCCAGCAAAAAATACCACTGATCCGGTTTTGCACCCAGCTTCTCCGCATAAGTTTTTAAAACCGGGATCGTGTCATGCCGCGGATCTATTGTAAAAGAAACCAGTTTAAAATCTGCTTTTCCCGCATAAGCTTTAGCAACTGTAAGCATATTGCGCTGCATCGTTGGGCAAATGGACGGACAAGACGTAAAGAAAAAATCAGCCACATAAATTTTGCCGTCCAGGTTTTTTTCGGTGATGGTTTGCCGTTCCTGATCCACAAAACTAAAAGGCGGAATCGTAGCGTAAACGGTATCCGTAACTTGCTTACCGTCAACCGTTTTAGTGATCGGTTGCCGGTCTCCATAAACGGGCAATACTTTGGTTTGATTATTTTTGCAAGCTGTAAAAGCCAGCAAAGCCAGCATTGGCCAGATCAGTTTTTTCATTTCATTTTATATTTTAGCAAGTATTGGTTTGATGATTGGACAACAGCATTATACTGCGCATTGATTTGCGCCACTTGTTTTTTTTGCTGCTCCAAATATTGCATAATTTCCTCATGCGGTTTCCCGCCGAAATCCGGGTTATAATTGTGCATCCAATCACTCATTTTATCATCAGCTTTCAAAATTTCAGTGCTCAGATTGCGCATCGTTTTGTTTTCTGCGGAAGTATCCAAACTTGGATATGCTGTTTTTACACTATCTTTTTTCAGTATCAGTGTATCCATTTTCATTTTATTTTGTATCGCCGTTTCTCCCGCAGCCATCACTTTTTCATGCAAATCCATCACCTGGCTTTCCAAAGTTTTTTCTTCTTTTTTATTGTCTTTACAAGCTGCAAGAATCATGAGTAAAATTATAACCGGCAGTTTATTTTTCATTTTTATTCTTTACAATTTTAATTACTTTTAAATCAAATCTATTCCAAAAATTCAGACGAGTTTCCGGCTTGTCTTTTACAGTTTCTGGATATATCAAGCAAGTATATTTGATACTGTTTTTACCGGTATAAATTGTGTCTGTACTTTTATTTTTCAATTTGTGTATTACTTTGATTACAGTTGAAATCAAAACGTAGAAACCAATATATAAAATCAGTTTTTCATATTGAAAAATTATAAGTTATGGTTGAACAATTTTTATCCTATTAAAAGAAGTATCGCTGCTGACATATTTTTGATTCAATCTATAACAAACACGTATAACAGGCTGAAATTGACCAATCTTGCCGCAGTAAACAACAAAAAAGAAGCACGCACTGCAACCCATTGGCGCAAAGGTAAGCGGCGAGGCTTTAGTTTTAGGTCTGCCTTAAAACATTTTAACTTTATATTTCTATCCTTAATAAAATGTATTTTCGGATTTTAGCTGATCTTATTCGTTCAAAAATCGTAAACACGCTGCATGTTCTTCCTTTTATCCAAATTATTGATCTACTTTTTGTATCCGTTTTCCTGGGTGTTCGTGCTGATGCTCGTTGCTTTCTTTATCAAAAACAAAAAATACCGCCGCCGTTCTTTTACGGCAGCAATGGTGCTACTGATCATTTTTTCCAATCCTTTTCTTTTAAATCAATTTGCCAAACATTGGGACGTTGCAACTAATCTTTCAAAAACAACAAAACCATATAGTTGTGCTTTGATTTTGGGTGGATATATTTCTGAAGATGAACACAAGAATGGTTACCTAAACTGGGCTGCGGATCGTTTTATACAAGGCATTAAACTGAAAGAAACCGGACAAGTAACGCATCTGCTTTTTACCGGTGGCAATGCAAGTTTAACACCTGATGGTTTTGCAGAAAGCAATTGGATCAGTGCAGAATTGCAAGCTTTTCATTTTCAGGATAGTACACTTTTGTTTGAAAAACGTTCCCGCAATACGATAGAAAACATCCAATTTTCAAAGCTGATTTTAACATCCAAACATTTGTCGCCGCCTTACTTGTTGGTCACTTCAGCTTTCCACATGCGCCGGGCTTTGCTGATTTGTAAAAAAGCAGGCTTAAAAGTAGTTCCTTATCCTTGCAATTTTTTTGCTGGTAAAGGAAGCATTTCTGTTGATAATTTTATTCCTTCTGCCGAAATGCTTTCCAATTGGAATATTTATTTAAAGGAAATTGTTGGTTATATAGTTACTTTTTTTAAAAGATAGTATAATGAAAATGTGTTGTAAAGTTTGATCCATTTCCGCAATGTTGTGAATCAGAAAAAAGCAAAATTGTATATTACTTTTCCGGGCCATCAATTTGCATCTTACAAAATCAATCTAATCCAAATCAAACAAGTTCAGCAAAAATTAAAAAACAATCATTTTGTATTAATTTCAACGCCGGAAGAATTTATGATGCCGGATAGTTTGATATTTGATAAGCCATATTACCTCACAAAAAAAGGTGTGGATCTGCTTACCGGACTTTTAATTAGAGATTTGAAAATTATAGTTGTCATTTTCGACCGAAGGATGAAATTTTCATTTAAGCGATATATCTTGCAATATTTAATGAAGATTTCTCCCTTCGGGTCGAAATGACAAAACCAGATTTCAGATGCTTCTTTTATCTACCTAAAATTTAAGGCAATTTGGATAATACGCCCCAACCGGTGCAGGCATCCCAGCCTTTTCTGGCGGCATAACCGGTTTTGGTTTTGGTAGTTTTGTTATCGCCATCGGTAATATCCCGGCACAAACCCGGCGTAGCATACAATATTGGGTTGATAAAACCCGCAACCGCTCCTTTTTGCTGATTGATGAGCGCGAGCAAACCGGCCATCAGCGGTGCCACGGCGCTTGTGCCGCCAAATACAAGCTGCTGCCCATCTACCAAAACCTTGTAACCAGTGCTTGGATCGGCATCCGCAGCCACATCCGGCACGCCCCGGCCTTTAAATTTAGTATTTAACGAAGCCGGCACATTTGCATTTGTCTGATAATCAGGAATGGGGAAGAAATCACTTACGCCGCCGCCCGTTGCCGAATCGCTAGCTGCGTGCCAAACGGTTTCGGAAGTGATTGCGCCGCTGCCATCCGTCAGCAATTTGGTGCCGCCGCAAGCCAGCGCGTACGGACTGGAAGACGGAAAATCCACATGTACTTTACCATCCGTTACGCCATCGCTGGAACCATTATCACCGGCAGCCACACAAATGGTAACGCCCAGCAAAGCTGCCGCCTTAAAAGCTTCATTGAAATTGGTTAATGCCTGCTGCGTCCAGTTTGCCTCCGCAGAACCCCAGCTGATAGAAATTACAGCAGGTTTGTTGGTGGTATCATGCACCGCTTGAGTGATGGCGTCCAGGAAACCCTGATCGGTATTTGGCGCAAAATAAACCACAATTTTAGCTTCCGGTGCCACAGCCCCCGCTACTTCAATATCCAGTAAAATTTCGCCGTCTGCACTGTTTGCCGTAGTTGGCGCGTTTTTGCCACCATCAATTGATACTGCTTTTACCACCGGTTTTTTGATGCCCAAACCTTTAAAATAGTTGGTCACATCAGCCGTTTTGTAGCCGCCGCCCAGTTCAATAATCCCGATACACTGGCCTTTTCCGGTTACGCCGGTTGGGAAACCGTAAATTTTGGCCAGCTGATCGGCGGTGTAAGATACTGAAGCTGCATGACTTACAATTTTGGTATCCGGTTTGTAAACCTGAAACATGGGCCGCGCAGCCTGGCGTTCATCAAAACCAAAAATACCGGTGATGATATCTTTCAGGCTTTCGGGAACGTGGATTTCGCCGGTACGAACCCGGAAAGCCATTCCTGTTTCGCTTTTTGTTTCATGCAGATCAACGCCGAAAGCTTCCTCAAAATCGCTGATCTTTCCTTTCAAAACAACACTCCTTCGCGCTGAATCCACAGCAACCGTAGTCAGCTGATGATCGTGCGCATAAGCTTCCACCGCATCAGAATCCGCTTGCGAAGCACCAAATTCTTTTTCATAATCTTCGCGGCTGATGCGTTCTCCGGCAGCCAATGCTTCATCCAAAGGTTTTTTCCTACGGATTTGGACCGTTACTTCTATAAACGTTTCCGGATTAACTTTTGTAAGTGTTGCGGAAGCCGGAGCCACGCGGCTGCTTCCTGTCAAAACCACTTTTTTCTGTGTTTTCATGCGGGTCAATTTTTTTTAAAGATAAAGATTAAATTTAATTTTTACTAAAAAAATTAGCAAATTATTTTTTGTCATGCTGATTTTAAGCCGATAAAAACAGCATCTGCATAAAGCTATTTTTGAACGTAATTTTTGATTATTCCTGTATCTGCAATAAAATTAATTAAAAAAGAAAGCCGGATTTCCGCAGAACACAAATAAATACTTGTTCTGGAAAATCCGGCCTGTGATAATTTAAGCGGATACTGTTTTTATCGACCTAAAATTGGCGACTACATTTTATCATTCTGCGCTGTATTTTTTTTGTTGAGGGAAGCGTTTAGAGTTTCCGCAGCGGATAAGTGCATTTTTAAAGTTGGCAAAGTTTTTACCGCAAAAGCTTTCAAAGCAGGATCTTTTAAAGTGGTGCTGGCTTTTTCAAAATCGGCCACATCTTTTTTGTGTGCGGCCACCATAATATCCATAAATTTCAAATCAAAACCGGCACTGTTTTTCAGGCTCATCGAATCCACGCGGTCCTGCATTTCTTTGCCCAAAGCTGGTGGCACGGCCAGTTTTTTACCATTGGCGATGCTTTTCAGTTCCGTATCTGCTTTTTGATGGTCTTTCACCATCATCGCCCCATATTCTTTTACTTTTTGGTTCAAGGCGTTGCGCTCTGCCAGCTGGCCCATTTGTACTTCCAGCATTCCGCCTTGCGTGGCATCGTTTACAAAACCGGCATCAGGCGTACTTACCTGCAAAATATCAGTGGTTTTGGTGGTATCAGCCAGGGCAACTTTTTGTGCGGCTTCTTTTTTGGCATCACTTTGTCCGCAGGAAACCACGAACAAGGAAGCAGCAATCAACAGGTAATGGTTGTATTTTTTCATAACGTTTTTTATCGGATTAAAAACTTATTAACTCCGTGGAAAATGAATTGTTTTGGAAAGAAGGCTTTCAGCAATCAGCTTTCAGTCGTCAGCTAATTGCAAGTGCAAATGCCTGAAAGCTGAAGGCTGATTGCCGACAGCTAAAAGCTTATTGCTATCTTCGCCCCAAGCAAAACGTTCTGCCGCTCCGCAAGGTTTTCCTTTCGGGGAGGAAAGTCCGGGCAGCGTAGGGCATCCTGCTTCCTAACGGGAAGGCGCCATCGCCGGATGGGCGACAGCAAGTGCCACAGAAAATAAACCGCCCGGAGTAATTTGGGTAAGGGTGAAAACGTGCGGTAAGAGCGCACGGCCTGGCATGGCAACATGCCTTGCGGTAAACCTCAGGAGCTGAAAGGCCAAATAGGTTCCGGCAACCGCAGGAAGCGGCCCGCTTTCGTTGCCACGCAACGCCGGAACGGGTAGGCTGATGGAGGTGATGGGCGATCATCACCCAAGATAAATGGCAGAAACCCGGGCAACCGGGCACAGAACCCGGCTTACAGGTTTGCTATTCGGTTTTTTTTATTTAAACCCTTTTCCGATAAGCGGAGAAGGGTTTGTCTTTTCGAGGGCAAAACCTATCTTAGCAGCAAAAATCACCATACTCCTTTTAAGCAATAAAAATTAATGTCGAAAATTCTGATTATAGATGATGAGCGTGCTATACGAAGTACCCTGCGGGAGATTTTGGAGTACGAAGATTATCAGGTAGATGATGCCGATAACGGTGCCGAGGGATTGAGCCTGATTAAAAGAGGAAGCTATGATTTGGTGCTTTGCGACATCAAAATGAACCGTATGGACGGCTTGGAGGTGCTGACCGATAGTTTGACGTATAAACCTGATCTGCCTTTCATCATGATTTCGGGGCACGGAACGGTAGAAACGGCAGTGGAAGCGAGCCGGAAAGGTGCGTTTGATTTCATCAGCAAACCACCGGATTTGAACCGCTTGCTGATTACGGTTCGCAACGCTTTAGACCGCGGCTCGCTGGTTTCTGAAACCAAAGTTTTAAAGAAAAAAGCGTCTAAAACGCGTGAAATTTTGGGCGAATCACAAGCCATTGGAAAAATTAAAGAAACGATAGATCGCGTGGCACCAACGGAAGCACGCGTGCTGGTAACCGGTGCTAACGGAAGTGGAAAAGAATTAGTGGCACGCTGGCTGCACGAAAAATCCCACCGTGCCAATGCTGCTTTAATCGAGGTAAATTGTGCCGCTATCCCTTCAGAACTAATTGAAAGTGAATTGTTTGGCCATGAAAAAGGTTCTTTCACTTCCGCAGTAAAACAACGCATCGGCAAGTTTGAATCTGCCAGCGGCGGCACTTTATTTTTGGATGAGATTGGCGATATGAGCCTTTCTGCCCAAGCCAAAGTGCTGCGTGCTTTGCAAGAAAATAAGATTGCCCGCGTAGGCGGCGAAAAGGAAATTGATGTGGATGTGCGCGTGATTGCGGCCACTAACAAAGATTTGCAAAAAGAGATTGAAGCCGGCAATTTCCGGATGGATTTGTACCACAGGCTGAGCGTGATCCTGATCCACGTGCCGCCGCTTTGTGATCGCCGCGACGATATTCCGCTGCTGACGAAAAGTTTTTTGGAAGAGATTTGTACCGATTACGGAATGCCGGTAAAAAAAATATCCGAAGCCGGAATGGAAGCCTTGAAAGCATTGCCCTGGAGCGGTAATATCCGCGAGCTGCGCAACATGATTGAGCGGCTGATTATTTTGAGCGATAAAATAATTACGGACGCCGATGTGAAAGCTTTTGCCAATCCCACTGCGGCGGTTGCAATACTTACAGAAATAGCTGACAACCATCAGCCAGACTTTGATAATTTTAAAAATTTCCAGGAATACAAGGATTTTGCAGAGCGCGAATACATCAAATTTAAGCTCGAAAAAAACGGCTGGAACGTATCCAAAACTGCGGACGACATCGACATCCAACGCAGCCACTTGTATAGCAAAATTGAAAAGTTTGGATTGAAGCGCGGCGAAAATTAGATCGAATTAAATGCTTCTTTTATGCCCTAATTTTCAAAATCAAACAAAATATTAAACATCAAAAAAGCCGTTTTACTTGCAAGTAAAACGGCTTTTTAATTGAACTGAACTTGGCTAAACTTCTTTCAAAAATTCTTTGGAACAAAAGCCTTCAACACCCTCATCAGTTTTGATATAATACCAATCATTGTACATCTTTTTGATCAGTTGCACGGTTGAATTGTGTGCTGCTTTTCCGGCAATACTAAAATCAGTTCCCGGCCCGATACGGATATTTAAGTTGGAATCTTGCGTGGCAACTTGCATCTTAATATCCTGATCTGTCAAATCTTCAACCTCCAGCAAATTGATCACAGCAGTTACGCCTGGTGCTGCTTTCAAAGCAGCTTCAGCTTTGTCGGCATCTTCAGAACCGGAAACTTGGCCCGAAATAGTCAGCGTTCCGTTTGTGTTAGAAACTTTTAAATCCGGTATTGTAATGCCTGCATTTTGCAAGATTGTTGTATAATCATTCACCTGTTGCTGATTTACAACAGCTTTGTTTACTTCATCAAATAATCCCATTTTGTTTATTGTTTAATTGTTAGTTGTAGTTGTACAAGTTAGCGTATTGCCGCTATTTTTCAACACTAATTTTGTATCCGATAGATCATCAATTGTATAAACTTGATTGGTTTTTCCGGCTGAGGATATGGTTGACAAATTTTTGTTGTCTTTATCCAAAGTATAAGTTCCCTGATCCACACCAATCCCGCCGGCCATATTGTAATGTCCGTCGGTAGTAAAAATCAGTTGCGAACCGTTTAGCATTTTTGTTTTGAGTGTATCAGGCAATCTTACAGCCGTTTTAATATCGCTTACCTGCCACGTTTTGGCCAATAGTTTGTTTGCATTTTGTTTGCAAGCAATCAGTAGCAAACTAAATAGGATGATTGCAGCAAAGCTTTGTTTAATTTTTTTCATGTTAAAGATATTAAGTTTCAAAACAAACGTGATTGGCCTGCCCTTGTTTGGAAAAACCTTGGGCACAATATAAACCATTGAAGATCAATATTTTTTAAAATTATTATTTAACCGGAGAAAAAATCAAAAACCGGATGCTTCTTTTAACACATAAAAATCAGGATGATGAAATTTTATGTTGAAAATTTTTAGCTTTATCCGCTACTGAAATACAAATTTAAAAAAACCTTATTTTATGTTTATGCACTTTATTATTGAATTATTGGTGAATGCGGGCATGATCCTTTTGCTGTCGCATTTTTTGCCAACCATCATCATCCGCAATTTCGGAACCGCTATTTTGGTTGCTTTGGTCATTGGTTTGCTCAATGCCACTATCGGTGCCATCATCCGCTTTCCTTTAAATATTCTTACACTTGGCTTGCTATCTTTTGTCATCCGGTTAGTGGTTACGGCAATTGTGGTTAAGATAGCGGACATTATATTCAGCGGTTTTGAAATTAAAGGTTTTACGCCAGCCTTAATTTTAGCTTTTGCTTTGGCTATTGATGGCAGCTTTTTATCTTTTGCTTTGCAGCACCAGGTTAGATAATTGCTGATGATTGATCCTTATATCTGCTAAAATCATTTTTTGATCTATAAAGATAAAACACATATTTAATCCTGCTTGTAGTATCTTTTTAAATCAACTATAAATAAAATGGATCTAAATTTAGAACAGGCAGAAGCGGTATCAACGGCTGCCAAACAAAAAGCAAAAGAAATTGGCGTACCCATGAACATTGCCATTGTGGATGGCGGTGCCAATTTAAAAGCCTTCCACCGCATGGATAATGCCTGGCTAGGTTCAGCAGATATTTCGATCAAGAAAGCCAAAACAGCCCGTTTTTTTGATATGGAATCCGGTGCCATCGGCCAGCTTTCGCAACCCGGCGGTCCGTTGTATCAAATTGAAGTATCTAATGGCGGCTTAATTTCTTTTCCCGGCGGCATCCCGATTAAAAACAGCAACGGCGAAATCGTGGGTGCCATTGGTGTTTCCGGCGGATCAGTGGAGCAAGACCGTGAAGTGGCGCAAGCTGGCGTGGCGGCTTTTAAGTAAGATTTTAGTACGATAAAAGAAGCATTATGCAATATTGATAATTAAGCCGGAGGTTTTCTTCCGGCTTTTTTTGTGAAAGATGAATGCTTCTTTTATGGGGGTAAAAAAAGCATAGCTTAAAAACAGACAAGCTTATCTTATCAATTTAAAACATCCTCCTAATTTAATACAGATTGATTTGTTAGCTTGCATTAAATTTCAAATCATTATGAAACAATTTAAAAAAGTTTTGGCATTGGCTTGCATCATTAATGCAACGTTAGTTCGGCCTTTTCCTGCTTCGGCACAGCAAAAAACCGGTTTCCATGTACTTAAAGATATTAAAATTGCAAGTCCGGGCGGTTGGGATTACATCACTGTTGATGGTGCCGACAAAAAAATATATGCCTCGCATGGCACACAAGTTAATATTTTAAGTACCGCTGGCGATTCTATCGGCGTGATCAGCAATACCAACGGTGTGCATGGCATTGCGCTGGCCAAACCTTTTGGCAAGGGTTATACCAGCAATGGCCGGGACAATAGTTGCACTGCTTTCGATTTAAAAACCAATAAAACTTTAACAACTATACCTGTCGGCACAAACCCGGATGCTATTTTTTATGACAGTTTCTCTAAAAAAGTATATACTTTTAATGGCCGCAGCCAGGATGCAACGGTGATTGACCCGGCTACGGATAAAGTTGTGGCCACGATACCGCTGGGCGCCAAACCGGAAACCGGCGTATCGGACGGGAAAGGCAAAATATTTGTGAATGCAGAAACCACCAACGAAATGGTGGTGATTGATGCAAATACCTACAAAGTTTTAAACCGTTACAAAATTGAAGGCGGCGAAGAACCAACCGGATTGGATATTGACCGTGCTACCGGCCGTTTGTTTATTGGCTGCGGCGGCAACAAAACGATGGTGGTAATGGACGCTGCAAATGGTAAAAACTTAGCCCATTTTCCGATTGGAAATTGCGATGGCGTAGCGTTTGACCCGCAATTGAAACAAGCTTATTGTTCTAACGGCAATGGCACGATGTCGGTAATTAAAGAAGTGAACGCCGATCAGTTTGTATTTGTAGAAGACGTGCCAACCGAACTGGGTGCGCGCACGATCGGCATTGATTTGACAACCCATCATTTGTTTTTGCCAACAGCACAAATGGAAGCCGTGGCACCAACTGCCGAAAATGCACATCCAAGGCCAAAAATGATCCCCGGAACTTTCCATGTGGTGGAAGTTGGAAAGTAAATGCTTCTTTTATCGGGTAAAAATTGGTATTGAAGCCGGGAATGTTTTTCCGGCTTTTTTGTAAGGAAATTTTTTAGGTTTAGAAATTTTATAGTAGTGTTAAATTTACTGCTTGTTAAATTGATATGTTAGCTAATTACTTCTATAGTAAAACAACTATTTGGTAGATTTGAAGAATGATTGAACTAAACGTAGCTAAATATAAATCTGATTTTAAAAGGAAGCTTGATAACTTTGCGGATGAGTTAGGAAAATATGTATCCAGCGAAAATGGAGATTGGTCTATAAAAGGTTTTATTGATGTCTATAAAAATATTTACACTATTTCTTCGGATACCAAAATTGTTTCTAAAATTCTTGAAATACATATTTTTCCACAGATTTTACATTTTGCCGAAACAATTGGCTACAAAATTATTTTAGCTGAAAAACAAAATTGGTATCCAGACTTAACTTTTGTAAACAAAGATTTTGAAAAAATAAAATTTGCGTTAGATATTAAAACAACTTTTAGAAGGAACAATAAAACTGCAGGTTTTACTTTAGGCAGTCATGGTGGTTACTTTAAGGAGCGTGATAAAGACAAGAATATTCAATTTCCTTACTCAAAGTATTCAGGGCACTTTTGCTTAGGCATCATTTATACAAGAACTGATTTTACAAACCATTTTCCAGATACAGAAATTTTCCAAGTTCAGGAGCTACAGGAAGAATATGAAAGCCATCCTGATAGAATAGGAGAACGAAAAGTAACTACAGTAGATAACCTTCAATCAATAACATCGGTAATTAAAGAATTTGACTTTTTTGCTGCTGAAAAATGGAAAATTGCGAGCGATAGTCAAGGTTCTGGGAACACTGCAAATATTGGCTCAATAATCGATATTGATGATTTAAGAAATGAAAATGGAATATTTAGTAAATTAGGAGAAGAATGGTTTGATGAATACTGGATCAATTACGGAACTGTAACAATGCTAAAAGACGGTAAACATGTTAAAATAACTAAACTTAAAGATTTTTTAGAATTTAAAGGTAGGCAAGACCTTTGGGAAAGTATAGTAAGAAGAACAATAAAAAAAGAAATAAAATGAAAATTATAGTTCCACCAATAAAAAGTCAAGGAATTAAGACCAAACTTGTTCCTTGGATTATGGAACTTGCACCTAAAACAAATGGAAGATGGATAGAGCCATTTTTAGGAACGGGTGTTGTTGCTTTTAATTCAGGATATAAGAAGGCAATTTTAAATGATACCAACCCTCACATAATCAATTTTTACAAAGGTGTTCAAGAAAAAGTAATTACAGCTCCTTTAATAAAAAATTATCTTGAATCTGAAGGTGAACTATTAAGGAAAGCAGAAAATAATGGATACGAACATTATTTAAAAGTAAGATCTCGTTTTAATACTGAATTTTCACCTTACGATTTTATCTTTCTTTCAAGAGCAGGTTTTAATGGTATGATGCGATTTGGCAAAAAAGGAAATTGGAATATACCTTTTTGTAAAAAACCTGATCGTTTTGCTAAAGCTTATGTTACTAAAATCACAAATCAGGTTTTAACAGTTTCACAAATTATAAAACCAGAATCAGATTGGCTTTTTTACAATAAATCATTTGCAGATATTATTCCACTTGCAACAGCAGACGATATAATTTATTGTGATCCGCCTTATTACGGACGTTACGTTGATTATTTCAATGGTTGGACTGAAAAGGATGAAGAACTTTTATTCCAACTACTAAGTAATACTAAGGCAAAATTTATTCTTTCTACTTGGCATCACAATGATTGGAGAGAAAATGAAATGGTTGAAAAGTATTGGAACAAGTTTAACGTGGTTACAAAAGACCATTTCTACCATTCCGGCGGTAATATTGAAAATAGGAAAACAGTAGTTGAAGCACTTGTGTGTAATTTTAATATAGACAATATACAGCAGCACAACCACGAACTGTTTAAAAATCCTAAAACCGAACAATTAGCATTAGAATTATCTACTTAACAATTAGTATTAATAGTTTAAGTTGTAATAGCTAAATCGTACTACTCCAAATTTTAGTAAACTAACCAAATTAGCTTCAAACCAACATGAAACAACTAACAAACCTCCTAATATCCGCCCTTTTCCTCCTAATAACCACCTCCTTCCAACTACCAAAAGAATGGACAAACCTACTGGATAAAAACCTATCGAAATGGCAGAATTACGAAAGTTACCGCCATAAACTGGGTTACAAAGGCCAGGTTCCGGTGGATGAGAACGGCAAACCGGTTCCGCCAATTGGGTACAATAAAAACGAAGCGAATGTTTTTTCGGTGGTAATGCAAAATGGCGAACCGGTACTGCATATCAGCGGCGAAATTTACGGCTGCATTTACACCAAGCAAGATTTTGAAAACTACGATTTCAAGCTGAAAGTGAAATGGGGAAACAAGAAATGGGTGCCACGGTTGGATCAACCCTGGGATTCGGGTATTTTATACAATTCGCAAGGCGCGGCAGGTGTGGATTACTGGCATTCGTGGATGCTGAGCCAGGAGTTTCAGGTTTCTTCGCATGAGGATGGGAACAGCATGGGCGATTACTGGTGCATTGCTAACTCGCAGGCTGATGTTCATGTTGATTTTTCTTCCAAAAAAGACTCGCTCAAATTCAATCCCAAAGGTGTAAAAATAACGACTGGCAACGGTTATCATTTTATACAAGCCAGCGGCAATTATGAAAGTCCGCAAGGCGAATGGACGGAGTTGGAGCTGATTAGTTTTGGCGGTAAAAGTTTGCACATTGTAAACGGACATGTGGTGATGGCCATTTCCAATTCCAGCTATAAAGAGGGCGATCAGCGGAAACCTTTAACACATGGCAAAATCCAATTGCAAAGCGAAGCTGCGGAGTTGTTTTATAAAGATATTATGATCCAAAACATAACTGCAATTCCGGTGAAATATACGGCTTATTTTGAGTGAAAATTGGAAAGCTTAATGCTTCTTTTATCAGCTGAAATTATACATCGTAATGAAACCTGCATTGTATAATCGAACATTTTTGATCCTGACTTTTAGTGCCGGAAATTTGATAAACTAAACGATGTTCGCCCGTTATCCTTCTCGACCAAAACCCTTTTAAACTAAATTTTAAGGGTTCTGGTTTTCCTAAACCTTTGAATGGTGTTTGTTTGATCGATCTAATTAATTCTCTGATTTTATCTGCTGTTACATGATCATTTTCCAACCAATATTCAAAATCCTTCCAACCATTCGGCGTGAATTCAGTATTCATTGAGCAACTGCATCTTTATCTTCAAAAGAATAAGGTATCGTGTTTCCTGATCGAAGCTGATTGATAGATTCCTCCAAATGCTTTCGGTTAGCAGCGGTGGATAATAAATGTGCCGTTTCATTTAAAGCATTATATTCTTTGATAGAAATGATAACGACTGCATCATCTTCGTCATTATTTCTTGGCACAATCAAAACATCTTGTGATTTGCTTACGCCATCAAAATAAGTTTTCATTTTTGTTCGTAATGAGGATATAGTTATTGCTTTCATTATTATTGTACAATTTGAAGTACAAGCAAATGTACAAAATTAAACGGCTTAACTTAAATACTTCTTTTATCGCCCTAAATTTGTTATTTAAAACAAGCAAATGCAACTATTCTTGATTTGGTAATTGTTCCAATTTTTCCACAACCTGTTCGCAAATTTCATGGGTAAACAAAGCATCACGGGCAGAAATTTGAGTTGGTTTATTGTCCGCAACTGCTTGCAAAAAATCATCTGTCATTTGTTCAAAACCACGTTTGTGCAAAGTTGATTCCCAATCGTTTGTTCCAAGTTTGATGGTGTTTTTATTTTCTTCAGAGATCAAATCCGAAACATTGTAAACGGTTTTCTTTTGTGTGGCCGTCATCACTTCCAATTTTTCTTCAGTTGTAGCCGTATCTCGGTTCATAATTCCGATGGCAACTGCACCGGAATGTGATACAAACTGGATAACCAACTGATGCAACCTAATACCTTTTTTGATGCCGTTGACAATCAAATTTTCAATCGGATACGGAAACAAGTAACGCAAAGTATCTACCACATGGATAAAATCTTCAACCACAAAACGACGTACCAAATCAGGCAAACTTTTACGGTTTTTTTGCATGATAATCAATGTCGGATTTTCCAACTTTAACTGCTGATAAACCGGCGCGTATCTTCGGTTAAAACCAACCATCAGCAACAAATTGCGTGCTTCGGCCAGTTCCACCAATTGCTTGGATTCAGCATAAATCATTGAAATTGGTTTATCCACAAAAACTGCAATGTTGGCTTCTAAAAGCTGTTTTACAATTTCAAAATGTGCTTCGGTTGCGGCGTTTACAAATGCTGCTTTGATGCCGCTTGCAATTAAATCTGCCAAGGTTTTGTGCTGATTTGGCAACCGATATTGATCACCTAACTCTTGCAAACGCTTTTCGTTTCTTGAACATAAATGAAACTCGAAACCGGCCTTGCTGCTCAAGACCGGCAGATACGCTTTTGCGGCAATATCGCCCAAACCAATAATTCCAATTTTAATCATGAGTTGTTGTGGATAAACTGTGGGTTAAGCAACAATTTTTAGGCGATAAAAGAAGCATGAATTCATTTTTTTTCAAAATAAATCTTTCCACAATTGATTCGTTTTACTAAAAATATTAGCATATTTGATTCTATGAACCAAAACTCCATCAAAGTACAAACCGAGCCGCGCGTGCTTTTTGTTGATATGAACAGCTTTTTTGCCCGTTGCGAGCAGCAGGACAATTACTGGCTGCGCGGCCGGCCGGTTGGTGTTTGCGTTTATACCGGCAAATACGGTTTCGCGATTGCGCTTTCAGTGGAGGCCAAAAGGATGGGCGTGAAAACCGGGATGCGGCTGAACGAAGCTATGAAAATTTGCCCGGAACTGATCCCGGTAGAAAGCCATCCGGAGCGTTACCGGCAATATCATACCAAAATCATCAATATTTTGAAGCGTTATTGCCCGGAAGTGATCCCGAAAAGTATTGATGAAGCGATTGTGAACCTTACCAATTACAAAATGGTTTATCCGGATACTGTTTTTATCGCCCAAAAAATCAAGGAAGATATTAAGCGCGAAGTGGGCGATTGGCTGACGTGTTCTATCGGCATTGCGCCCAATGCTTTTTTGGCCAAGTTGGGTTCTGATATCGGTGGTTTTGATGGTTTACAGCTGATTACGACACAGAATATTGATGAAAAACTGGCAGCGTTGAAACTATCTGACCTGCCCGGGATCGGCAAAAATATGGCTTACCGGCTGGAGCGTGCCGGGATTATCACGCCGCTGCAAATGCGCTACACGGCACCGGAACGGTTGAAAGCGATTTTTAAAAGTATTGAAGGCGTGTACTGGCATTATCGGTTGAACTTTATTGAAACCGGGATGGCCGTAACGGATTACAAAGGGATGCAGGCGATGCGACAAATTTCTGCCGATAAAAGAAGCAACCCGGAATATATTGAGCAGTTGTTTCTGACGCTTTGCACCACGCTGGAACGGCGGATGGTGCACCACAATTTTTATTGTAAAAACGTGGCTTTCGTAGTGAAATACACGGATGAAACATATTGGCAAGATGGTTTTTCGATCACCAACCCAATCCAGGATGCCATTAGTTTGATGCGGATGATCAAAATACGGGTTAAAAAATTCGAAGAAACCACGCAATCGGCACCGGTTTTGAACAATAAGATTAGTGGTTTGCGCGTGATGGTAACTGATTTTGTGAACAACGGAAAAATGCTGTACAGCTTGTTTGAAGATGTAAACCGCGGCGAAACGGCACGCAAAACGATGTATGCCATCCAGCAAAAGTTTGGGGCTGATAAATTGCGCCGCGCCGTAGAAATTACGGAGGGTAAAGTGGTTGCAGATGTTATTGGTTTCGGCTGTGTGAAGGATTTGACGGAACTGGATTATATAATGCCTGGCGAAAGTTGATTTTTTATCCGGCAACTTTTTGCGGATATTGATAATTTAACTGTTTACCAACCGCCCGAATAGCACTGTAAGAAACGTCATCGCCCAAAGCAGTTTTAACTTCAGTTGAGTTTTCTGGTTGATTTTTGCTGAAGTAATCTTGAATTTTATTGATCGTTTCCTGCGGAAAAATCTGCGTGATTTCCAGTTCATCCAATTCTACAAAACATAATAAATGATTTTCAATTGTTCCGATTGTAAGCGAACGTTCAGCAGCAATTTCAGCAATAGTTTTTCCGGATTTAAACAGATTAAACGAAAGCTGTTTTGTATCAGTTTTTACATTTGGCTTTGCAACTTTTTCAGAAATAAAGTCAGTATTAAAAGGCGTTCTTGCAATGTTTTTGTTTTTACAATAAGCGTTGATATAAGCTAAAATTTCTTCACCATATTGTTCTACTTTGCTCTTGCCAATACCTTTTATCATTTCCAATTCTACTAAAGTGGAAGGTAATTTTTCAACCAAATTGTCTAAAACTTTTTGATGCAAAATAACATAGGCTGGCATATTTTTTTCTTCCGCCAACCGATTTCTCCAGCTGCGTAAGGCGTTAAATAAATCAGGGAAATTATATTTTTCGAGATCAGATTCTGGTTTAGACGATTGCGTAGAAGTATTATTTTTCTCCGCAGAAACCACGCTAAAATCAATGGCAGCATTAGCTTTATTTTGAAGATAAGCCAGTGCCACAAAACCATTTGCGGATGCTTCTTTTATCACCTGAAATTTGATGATTGCTTCCTGTTTTAAACCGTTTAATGCAGCCAGAACCACTTTTCGGATGGCTTTGTTATCCGTTTCTACAGCCAGATTTTGGAGTGGTAAAAGAAGCATCGGCTCCAGTTTGGAAACGAAATAAGTGCTTGCTTTTTTAATTCGCTCCTGCAAAACTTCGTGGTTTTCGGGCAGATGTGGTTGCTGTACTAATTGATTTAATTCATGCTGAAATTTATCTGCAACAGCATAAATCTGTTTTTCTGCATCCGCTTTAATTTGATGCAAGGTTTCTGCAAACTTTCCGACCAGCAAATGATCATATTCTTCAGCAACCTTTAACAACGCAAAGAACTTGTATTTAATCGGATTGAAATCAAAAAGTTCCAGCAGTAAAACCTGCTGAAATGTTTTCTTAGCTTCGGCCAGGCTGTTTTCCGTCGGCGCGTTGCGTTCACTTTCGATGGTATAAGTGGCCACCGTTTGATCGGTAATCACACTTTTACTTTTCAGCGGCGAACTTAAAACCATGCCTTCCAGCGTTTTACACCGGCTTAAAGCCACATAAACCTGGCCGTGCGTAAAGGCATCTTCGGCATCAATAATGGCTTTTTCAAACGTCAAACCCTGGCTTTTATGGATCGTAATTGCCCAGGCCAGCCGCAACGGATATTGCGTAAAACTGCCAACCGTATTTTCATCCACTTCTTTTGTTGAGGCATTCAAAGCGTATTTGATGTTTTGCCAAACCATCGGCCCAACGCCAATTTCATCCTCGTCGGCAGCGCATTTCACATAAATCACTTCATCTACAATCCGCACAACTTTGCCAATTTTACCATTGTAAAAAAGCTTGTCGCGCGAGCTGTCGTTCTTCACAAACATAACCTGTGCGCCAATTTTCAGCTCTAAATCAAAAACTGTCGGATACGCATACTCCGGAAAATCACCCTGAATAACCGCTTTAAAATGGTGCGATGCTTCTTTTATCGCTGTTAATTTCTGCTCGTTCAGCCGTTGCGCACTGTTGTTGTGCGTGGTTAAAGTGATGTAGCCGTCCGCTTCATCCGGTTTAAAATCAGGGACAAAACGCCGGTTCAAATCCTCCAAAACCTGCTGCGTAATCCGGTTTTCGCGGATGGCATTTAAAAGGTCGATAAAAGAAGCATCGGCCTGCCGGTAAATATGTTTCAGTTCGATGTTGACCAGCGGCGTTTGTTTCAGCGCACGGCTGCTAAAAAAATATAGGGTATCGTAGTACGGTTTGAGCAATTGCCATTCCTCGTTTTTTGCCACGGGCGAGAGCTGGTGCAGATCGCCAATCATCAGCAACTGCACGCCGCCGAAAGGTTTGCTACGGTTGCGGTAACGGCGCAGCACCTCGTCCATCGCATCCAAAATATCGGCGCGCACCATGCTAATCTCGTCGATCACCAACAGGTCCAAACTTTTGATCAGGTTGATCTTTTCGCGGTTAAATTGCTTTTTAAATTGTGCATTTCGGTCAATGTTTTCCTGATTTGGAATGTACGGCCCAAACGGCAATTGGAACAGCGAATGGATAGTTACACCGCCTGCATTGATAGCTGCCACGCCTGTTGGTGCCACCACCGCCATCCGTTTGTGCGAAGTTTTTTTGAGTTGATGCAGAAAAGTGGTTTTGCCCGTGCCCGCTTTTCCCGTCAAAAAAATATTGCGGTTGGTATGCTGTACAAAGTTGTTGGCGAGATCAAGTTGCGGGTTTTGCTGCATAGAACAATGATAAGAAATTTAGCATTGATTTTAAAAGATAAATTTATTTCTTTTGAAGAAATAGAAGTGATGTTAATTTATTACTTTTTCAAGATCAATTATAAACTCATTAAAGTATTTACAATTAGTTTTTAAAATATTAAAATTTAACAAATCAAAAATTTCTGCATTGTGTGTTTCAGAATATTGCTTCACAGATTTTCTGGTTGCTTTAATTAATACCTCTTTGGGTTCAAAGATTTTCATAGGATCAGAAACTTTAGGAATAGAGCAGCCATAATAGTTGTTGAAGGCTTCAATATCAGCAAAAATCAAAGCCTCAATTTCAAAAATATGAAGTAAGAAAATACCTTTCTTATCAACAATATTATTGGAATAATTAAATGTTTCCTGACGTTTTAATTTTGCACCACGATCTGTTTCCAAAGCATCCAGATCACGAATAAATATAATTAAGTCAGGATTTTGAGTTTCATATTCAATACGAAGAATTCTCCTGAACAACTTTCTATTATCCAGCATACTGCCGTTAATATCTTTTAAAAGCGTTACAAAACTAAGGTTTTGATAATTCTTGGATAAAAGGTTTTTAATCGCATTAGTATCATTTGGAGCTTCTCCTACCAGGCCAACTATAATCATATTAATCTGCTGGTTCTAAATCAGAGTGAACCCAGTAATCGCTTAAAAAACCTTCATCCTGCATATACATCTGGCCTTTTTTAATTTGCCTTTCAGTAAGGTGATTTAATTGTGTTCCTAAATGCTGATCATAATTGCAGATGATAATCCGATCCAGTTCATCAGCATCTAAAATATTTAAAACTTGCGGTGAATGTGTTGTTAAAATGATTTGCTTTTCTCTGGATTGCTCTTTTATGAAAAGCATTAACTTGTGTAGTTGGTGTGGATGAATGCCAAGTTCGGGTTCTTCGAAAAGAATAATTCTTTTTCGCCTTTCTGAAACAGAATTTTCTCGGTTAGAATTAAATAACATTATGTCAGAAAGATCATAACTTGTTATTTCAGAAATGATATAGAATAAACGCTTTGTTCCATCTGATAAATTATCATATGGAACCCATTCACTATTTATATTAAATTCCAAGTAAAGATTTTTAATATCTATTCTTTTGTTTTCGTTACTAAAGTATAAATTAAAATTTGGGCTAATGCGAATTTTTTTTATATCAGTATAATCAGCTAATAGCATAGATACATTTACAAGAAATTCATCAATATCTAAAACGTGTTTTTCTATTTCTTTAATATCCAATTCATCTTTTTTAGATAGTTGACTAATTATTTTAAAATATATTGAAAATGAAAACAAACTTTCTCCCTTAAAGGTTGATATTTGAGGTCTAAAGCCATTAAATGTATAGGAAATAGAAGTAGGTGTATCAACAATTTCTTGTTCAATTGGTATTCCAAACTTGAGGAAGTAGGGCTTATAGTTCAACCTCCATCTTATTATATCTAAAATTGGATCATTAACACTTGTAAATTCTTCTTCTTTTTCACCTAAAACAATTAATTTGATAATAGGATTATTTCTTTTTTTGAAATCTTGAACCTCTAATAAATCTCTTTCATTTTCTTCAATTATGAATTTGTGTTCTTTTTCATCCACAAGTAAGATTTCAGCTTTATAAGAGTTTAAATTCTCGAAGTCAAAGTTAAGTACGTTAGCTAAGAACTTAAGAAAGTTAGTTTTGCCAGAACCGTTTTGACCAATAATAATATTTAGTCCCGATCGAAAATTAGTCTGAGTATCAATAATAGATTTGTAATTCTGTAACCTAACCTCTTTTAAAAATACTTCAGCATCCTGATTTGCTTTTTTAGCTTCATTCATAACAATCAAAAATACGATTTAGCTTTATAATCACTAAACATATTTCTTCAACGCACTCTTCACCTGCCCCAAATAGCCCGTTCCAAACAAATTCAAATACAGCAACAACGGATATAAATTCCACAAATCCACACGTTGCTGCCAGCCTTGTTGCAAGGAAAATCCTTCTTGGTAAGCTTGATAAAAATCAGCACTGAAACCACCAAAAAGATGTGTCATGGCCAAATCAAACTCGCGGAAACCGAAACTTACAGCCGGATCAATTAAATAAGGCTGTCCTTCACTGCTGATTAAATAATTGCCGCCCCATAAATCGCCGTGAATCAAGGCTGGTTTCTCTTCCTCAAAAAACCCGCCCAGCTTTTGGTATAATTTCTCAAAATCCGACACCAATTTTAGGTCAATAAAAGAAGCATCGAAAGCTAATTTCACCATCGGTTTCAAGCGTTCTTCTACAAAAAACGATTTCCAAGTTTGATGTTTTTGGTTCGATTGCGGCAAAGAACCCATGTAATTATCCTTTTCAAAACCGAAATTCGGAGCAGTATTTTGGTGTAGTTGCGCCAATTGCAAACCTAATACTTGCATGGAAGCAGCTGTTTTTGTTCCGGTTTCGATGTATTCCATCAGCAAAAAACTGTTGTAACCAATATGCCCGGTTGCAATTACTTCCGGCACCGCAACCGTTTTTGTTTTTCGGATCGCTTCCAAACCTTCCGCTTCCAATTCAAACATCTTCGGAAACTGCTGTGCATTGTTCAGCTTTAAAATGAAAAAACCTACAGCGGTTTGCAAACGATAAACTTCATTGATGCTGCCGCCCGAAACTTCGGTAATTTCATGAATGCTGCTTTTACCGCCTAAGTTTTCGTGTAAAACCTGTTCCAGTTCAATCTTAAATTCTGCTGTAAAACTTTTCATTTTTCTACGTTAAAAACCCGTCAAAATAATACCCAAGAATTACGCCTTCAAAACGCTATTTTTGCGGTTCAAATGAAGCACATCCGCAATTTCTGTATCATCGCACACATCGATCATGGTAAAAGTACCCTGGCCGATCGGCTGCTCGAATATACCAACACTGTTTCTAAACGGGAATCGCAGGCCCAATTGCTGGACGATATGGACTTGGAACGCGAACGTGGAATCACCATCAAAAGCCACGCCATCCAAATGGATTACGTGCTGGACGGTCAGCCTTATGTTTTAAACCTGATTGATACGCCCGGCCACGTTGATTTTTCGTACGAAGTTTCCCGTTCCATTGCTGCCTGCGAAGGTGCGCTGCTGATTGTTGACGCTTCGCAGGGCATCCAAGCGCAAACGATTTCCAACTTGTATCTGGCTTTGGAAAACGACCTGGAAATTATTCCGGTTTTAAATAAAATGGATTTGCCGGGCGCGATGCCGGAAGAAGTGAAAGACCAGATTGTAGATTTGATTGGTTGCAAACGTGAAGATATTTTGGCTGCTTCGGGCAAAACCGGTTTAGGTGTGCTTGAGATTTTGAAAGCTATTATTGATCGCGTTCCGGCTCCGGTTGGCGATCCTGACGCGCCTTTGCAAGCGTTGATTTTCGACTCGGTTTACAATTCTTTCCGCGGTATTATTGCTTATTACAAAGTGGTAAACGGCGAAATCCGAAAAAATACCAAAGTAAAATTTATGGCTACCGGCAAAGAATATATTGCTGATGAAGTTGGAACTTTAAAGCTCACCCAACTGCCAAAAGATGTGATCAAAACCGGCGATGTCGGCTACATTATTTCGGGCATAAAAGAAGCACGCGAAGTTAAAGTTGGTGATACGATTACGTTGATTGAACGTCCGGCAGCCATCGGCATCCAGGGTTTTGAAGAAGTAAAGCCCATGGTTTTTGCCGGAATTTATCCGGTAGATACCGACGAATATGAAGAACTTCGCGAAAGCATGGCCAAGTTGCAGCTGAACGATGCTTCGCTGGTTTTTGAGCCGGAATCTTCTGCGGCTTTGGGTTTCGGTTTCCGTTGCGGTTTTCTGGGGATGCTGCACATGGAAATCATCCAGGAACGTTTGGAGCGAGAGTTCGATATGACCGTGATTACCACCGTTCCCAATGTTTCTTATTTGGCTTTTACCACCAGAGGCGAAGAATTACAAGTTCATAACCCTTCTGATTTACCTGATCCGAGCAAGCTGGATTTTGTGGAAGAGCCTTATATCAAAGCAAATATCATTACCAAATCAGAATTTGTTGGCCCGGTAATGTCGCTTTGTATCCAAAAACGCGGTACAATTGTCAATCAATCTTATTTGACGGCTGACCGTGTAGAACTGATTTTTGAATTGCCAATGGGCGAAATTGTATTTGATTTTTACGATAAACTCAAAACGATTTCCAAAGGTTATGCTTCTTTTGATTACACACAAATCGGTTACCGCCAGTCGGATTTGGTGCGATTAGATATCCGCTTAAACGGCGAACCGGTTGATGCTTTGTCTTCTTTGATCCACCGCAGCAATTCTTACGATTTTGGTAAGAAAATCTGCGAAAAACTGAAAGAATTGATTCCGCGCCAGCAGTTTGAAATTATTGTTCAGGCTTCCATCGGTGCCAAAATCATCGCCCGCGAAACCGTAAAAGCTTTGCGTAAAGATGTAACGGCGAAATGTTATGGCGGCGATATTTCGCGTAAACGGAAGTTGCTGGAAAAACAGAAAAAAGGTAAAAAACGAATGCGCCAGGTGGGTAATGTGGAAATCCCGCAATCGGCGTTTATGGCGGTGCTGAAATTAGATTGATAAAAGAAGTAACAAGTATTTAGTATTTGGTATCAAGATGTCTGAATGCTGCCTTGCTACTAAATATTTGCTACTAAATACTCCTTAAAATGCAAATCCTCGACGGCAAATACGTTTCCGAAAAACTCAAAATAGAAATCGCGCAGGAAGCTGCCGAACTTTTGGCAAAAACTGGCCGCAAACCACATTTGGTAGCGGTTTTAGTTGGACACGATGGCGGCAGCGAAACTTACGTGGCCAGCAAAATGCGCAACTGTGAAAAAGTAGGTTTCCAATCTTCTTTAGTTCGTTACGAAGATGATGTATCCGAAGAAGAATTATTGCAAAAAGTAGCCGAACTAAATGCTGATGCCGGCATAGACGGAATCATTGTGCAATTGCCTTTACCTAAACATATCGACCCAGAAAAAGTAACCGAAAAAACTGATCACCGCAAAGATGTGGATGGTTTTCATCCGTTAAATCTGGGAAGAATGCAGCGCAATCTGCCATCTTTTATTCCGGCAACGCCTTACGGAATCATGATGCTATTGGAGGAATACGGCATCGAAACTTCCGGCAAACATTGTGTGGTGGTTGGCCGAAGCAATATTGTGGGTTCGCCGATGAGTATTTTGATGGCGCGAAATGCCAGTCCCGGCAATTGCACAGTTACGATGTGCCACAGCCGCACGCCGGATATTAAAAAGTTTACGTTAGATGCTGATATTTTGATCGTTGCCATCGGCAAAAAGAATTTTATCACCGCTGATATGGTGAAAGACGGCGTCGTTGTGATTGACGTAGGCATGAACCGTGAAACTTCAACCCAAACCAAATCCGGTTATAAACTTTTTGGTGATGTTGATTTTGAAAACGTGGCGCCAAAAGCTTCGTGGATCACGCCGGTTCCTGGCGGCGTTGGTTTGATGACAATTATCGGTTTGTTGAAAAATACATTGGCTTCGGCACGAAAAGAAATCTATCCTTGATGAACTTTTATGAATAAAATACCTTTGCTTGTTAGTTTAATAAGTTTGCATTTAACTAACTCTTATGGTCAATTTATAGAAAAGAACAAATCATTTTCCAATAATTATTCGAAGATTGAAAAGCATATCATTGACATAATTGCAAATTTGCCAGAGGTTAGAAAAAGATCTTATTACGTAAAAAGTCAGACAAAAAACAAAAGACATATTCGGATAGTAATTTGGCAAAAACCAACGATAGAACATAAATATTATTGGGTAAAAGTTATGGAGGATAATGGTATGAGTTATTATACCCACTTCAATTTTTTTATTTACCCAAAAAACTTTTCAATTAAATATTTTGATACTTCAAATGATACAGAGTTAACTCTTGAAAATTGGCGTAAATCGTCAAACTATAAATAAGACTTTTAGTAAAGAAATCTATCCTTAAAAATAGGTGGTAAAAGAAGCATCGTTTTTTGCCCATTGTCATGCCGAACTTGTTTCGGTATCTTACTATAAAAGTTCTTAATTTGCCTAAGTAATTTTGAAACAAGTTCAGAATGACAAATTTTGCGTTGTCATTTCGACCGTAGGGAGAAATCCTATTTCAACTATAAAAGTTTCTTTTTCGCTTCGATGAAGATCTCTCCCTACGGTCGGGATGACAGAAAAGCTGGATCACAACAAAAGCGAGTCAATAAAAAATCAAAACAAATGCCACCGCTTTTTCACTTGCACATAAATCCCGTCTTGGCGCATTTCCACCGGAAAAACATCAATATAATCACCTTGTCCGGCTGCGCCTTTTCCGGTTTCTAGATTGTATTGATAACGGTGTAGCGGACAAATAATTTGTCCGTTTTCGCACCAGCCGCCAGCCAGTTCGCCTCCAGCGTGCGGACATTTTGAAGAAACTGCATATAGTTCTCCTTCAAAACCAACTAAACAAATATTTTGGTTTCCGACTTTGATTTTTCGGATGAATGCTTCTTTTACCGGTATATTTTCGGCAACTTTTATCCATTCCAACATCAATATTCTACTTTTAAATTCAGCAGCTGCGGCGTTTTTACGATTTCCTCCAAAGTGCTGTTCAAAGTCAGCTGCTTTTTGTCCGGAGAAAGTTTTGCACGTACATTTCCGGCCTTTTTTACCGGCCGCGGAAAACGCATTGTTATGCTGTAAGGCATTTCAATCAGTGCAGCTTTTGCCATATTAAACATGGCTTCGTTTTGCTTAAAATATTTCCTGAACTTCACCGTATCCACTTTTCGGGTAAAATGCTTGCTGCCGATGTCGTAATTAAAATAATCTTCGTTGATGCCTAAGCCTCCACTGCTTGCTCCGGTTTGCATTACCTGAGGTTCGCTGATTAACTGTCCGATTTTTTGCTGCTGCGCAATGTTGGAAATATGCGTTAAAAAATATTTTACTTCCTTGGCGCTCTTGGCTTCGTACTGCACATTAACCAGCATCTGGTTATTTTTTAGGTTCATTTTCAGGTGCAGCAGTGTAGCACGGGACAAATCAGTCTGGTCATTACTTAGTTTTTTTCGTTCGGCTTCTGTTAAATCACTATAAAAATTAATAGCTGTATCCTTCTGCATCAAATACGAGGGTGTTTGCTTTACCGAATCCGGCAGCAAGTTGGAAAGCACAGAAACCGCCTTGCCCAAATTAAAACGGTAATCGATTTTGCAGGCACCATTTTTCTGAAAAACGTAATGCTCCTCCACGTTCATACACGAAAAAAGTAGTGATAAAAGAAGCATCAACATTCCAAAGTAAAGTTTCTTCATGCAAGTTGTTTTTGGGGGTAATGATACAAATATGCAGTATTTATTAAACTGAATGTCAGGAAATTTAATCGCCAAAAACCAATACAAGCTGAATGTTTATATTTGCGACTTGGAACTGACATTCGCACAACCGGCAACCGATACGATGCTTCCTTTAATGGAAGAATTTTATACCATTCAGGGTGAAGGGTTTAACACTGGCAAGGCTGCCTATTTTATCCGTTTGGGCGGATGCGATGTGGGCTGCCCCTGGTGTGATGTAAAAGAAAGCTGGGATGCCAATCAGCATCCGCTAACTTCTGCGGATACAATTGTGGACAATGCCGGAAAATATCCCGCAAAAGCAGTTGTAATTACCGGTGGCGAACCGTTGATTTATAACCTGGATTATCTGACTTCGGAACTGAAAAAAGAAGGGATCAAAACTTTTATTGAAACTTCCGGCGCGTACCCGATTTCCGGTTTTTGGGATTGGATTTGTCTTTCCCCCAAAAAATTTAAACCGCCAACGCCTTCTGTTTTGGCTGCTGCGGATGAACTGAAAGTGATCGTTTTTAACCAATCCGATTTTAAATGGGCCGAAGAACACGCGGCTTTGGTTTCTCCTGCTTGCAAATTATACCTGCAACCGGAATGGTCCAAAGCTTCTATCGTTACGCCGATGATTGTGGATTATGTGATGCAAAACCCAAAATGGGAAGTTTCCTTGCAAACGCATAAATATTTGAACATTCCGTAAAGAAATCTCTAACTTGGTTTCGTATAAACCCTTGTGATGCGAAAACTGTGGATGCTTCTTTTATGCCTTAATTTTTCTGCTTTTGCCCAAAAGCAATTTTCAACCAATAACAAAGAAGCGATTAAATTTTATGCCCTGGCCAATGAAAGTATTAATTACCAACAATACGATCAGGCCATTGCGCAATTAAACCAGGCGATTGCAGCGGATGAACAGTTTGCAGAAGCGCACAACCAGCTGGGCAATGTGTATCGGTACAAACACCGGAATGCCGAAGCTTTTACAGAATTTACGCGGACGATTGCCCTCAACCCAAACTATAACCACGCGGTTTATTTAAATTTAGGTGATGTGGATTTGATGCTTGGCAAATATGCGGAAGCGAAAACTGTGTTGCAGCAATATCTGGCTTTCAATGAAATTTTGCCGAAAGATCGAGCCAATGCACAAAAGCTTTTGGTAGATTGTGATTTCAGTTTACAGGCAGTTCAGCATCCGGTTGATTTTAAGCCTGTTAACTTAGGAAATGCCGTTAATTCTTCTGCGGATGAATACTTGCCAAACGTTACCGCGGATGAAAGTACGCTGATTTTTACCCGAAAAATTGGCAGTAATGAAGATTTTTACATCAGCAAAAAAATCAATGGGCAATGGGGAAACGCTGTTGGTTTGAGCAATAAGATCAATACGCCAGAATTTAATGAAGGTGCGCAATCGCTTACGCAAGATGGTCAATATCTGTTTTTTACGGGTTGCAACCGGCCGGATGGGCGCGGCCGCTGCGACATATTTTTATCCCATAAAAACAGTACTGACTGGGATAAACCGTTTAACCTGGGCGAACCGATCAATACGCCGGGCTGGGAATCCCAGCCTTCAATCAGTGCCGATGGGCGGACGTTGTATTTTGTGAGTTTGCGCAAAGGCGGTTATGGCGGATATGACATTTGGAAATCGCATCTAACGGACAAAGGCTGGGCTGAACCGGAAAATTTGGGTCCAAATATCAACACACCTTACGATGAACAGTCGCCATTTATCCATCCTGACGATCAAACGCTGTATTTTAACTCTAACGGCTGGCCGGGTTTGGGTGGAAAAGATTTGTTTTTGAGCCGGAAAGACAAGGATGGCAAATGGCAAAAACCTGAAAACTTAGGTTATCCGATCAATACAGGAGGTGATGAAAATGGTTTAACACTTACTGCCAATGGTAGTTATGCTTTCTTCTCTTCCAACAATTTGAAAGGTGCCGGCGGCTATGATATTTACACGTTTGAGCTGCCCGAAAAGCTGCGTCCAACTGTGGTAACTTATGTAAAAGGCACGGTAAAAGATGCACGCAGCAAACAGGCGATTGATGCCGATGTGCAGATTGTAGATTTGAAAACCAACCAGCTCATTTTTCAAAATGTGAATGCGCTGAACCAGGGAAATTTTTTGGCTACGCTGCCAACCGGCAAAGATTATGGGTTGAATATTTCCAGGCCGGGCTACTTGTTTTATTCTGAAAACTTCTCGCTGAGCGGCCAAAATGCTGGAAAGCCGTTTGTGATTGATGTGGCTTTGCAGGCGATTGAAGCCGGTAAAAAATCGGTGTTGCGGAATATTTTTTTCGATACCAATAAATTTACGCTGAAGTCGGAATCAAAATCTGAACTGGAAAAACTGATTGCTTTTTTAAACCTCAACCCAAAAGTAACGATCGAAATTTCCGGTTTTACTGATAATGTGGGCGATGCAAAATCGAACCAAATTTTGTCGGAAAATCGTGCAAAAGCAGTTTATCAGTATTTAATTACCAATAAAGTTTTGCCGGCAAAGCTGACTTTTAAAGGTTATGGCGCGATGCAGTTTATCGCCCCAAATACAACTGAAGAAGGCCGTAGCAGAAATAGAAGAACGGAATTTAAAATTGTTTCTTTTTAGGGGAAATTAAAGCCGATGCTTCTTTTACAGGTGTTTTTTCAGTACGATTTTATATGGGTAAAAGAAGCATTTGCACTTATTTAAAGTCCAACTGCAAATGCTTCTTTTATCGGCCTAATTTCCTAATTCAGACATAAATTTGATGCGCATCAGTTGCAATTCTTCATGCGTGTAATCATCAGAACCTAATTCTTTCAAAGCAGCATCAATAGAATCTGCTTCTGCGGAACGGAAATAATCAAAAACTTCTTCCTGCCGGTCTTCATCAATCACATCATCAATATAATAACTTAGATTGAGCTTGGTGCCTGAATTGACGATAGATTCGATTTCGCGCAAAATATCTTCGTAAGACAAGCCTTTGGACGAAGCAATATCTTCCAGCGCAATATGCCGGTCTATATTTTGGATAATGGAAACTTTGATGGCAGATTTATTGGCGGCACTTTTGATCACCAAATCAACCGGGCGGTCAATGTCGTTTTCTTCCACATACTTTTTGATCATCTCGATAAAAGGCGCGCCAAATTTTAAAGCTTTACCGGAACCAACGCCTGAAATCTGCTTCATTTCTTCCATATTGATCGGATAATGCAAACACATTTCTTCTAAAGATGGCTCGGAAAAAATGACGAAAGGCGGCAGTTTTTTTTGCTTGGCAACTTTTTTGCACAAATCCTTTAGCATCTGCAAAAGCTGTGTATCCAAAACGCCGGAACCTTGCGGTGTGTCATCTTCCCCGTCATCATCCGTTGCGCCCATTGGCCGGTTCAAAACCCATTTCAGTTCGTAAGGGTCTGTCAGGTAAGCTTTTCCATCATCTGTCAATCGCAGCAAACCATAATAATCAATGTCTTTTGCCAGGAAATTGTTGAGCAAAGCCTGGCGCATCAAAGATTTCCAAAGGTTTTCGCCTTCTTCGATGCCAGAACCAAATTCGGGCAGCAAATGATGTTCGTAATTATGGATTTGCGGATTATCAACACCCATTAAAACACTGATGATGTGAAAATCATCAAACTTTTCGCCCAATTTTACAATCAGGTTCAACGCTTTTTGCAGAGGTGCTTCTACACTAAAAAATTCTTTTTGTGCGCGGCAATTATCGCACATGTTATGGCAATCCTTGGAATCAAAGTTTTCGCCAAAATAATGCAGGATTTGCTTGCGCCTGCAAACTGCAGATTCTGCATAATCGATCACTTCTTTTAATATTTGTGTACCGATTTCACGTTCGGCAACTGGCTTGTCTTTCATAAACTTTTGCAGTTTATCAATGTCTTTTTCAGAATAAAAAGACAAGCAAATGCCCTCGCCGCCATCGCGGCCGGCACGGCCAGTTTCCTGATAGTAGCCTTCCATACTTTTCGGCACATCGTGGTGGATTACATAGCGCACATCCGGTTTGTCGATGCCCATTCCAAAAGCAATCGTGGCTACGATCACATCCACATCTTCCATCAAAAATTTGTCCTGCGTATCAGCACGAACTTTCGGATCCAAACCAGCATGGTAAGGCAAAGCTTTTATGCCGTTCAGGTTCAAAGCTTCGGCTACTTCTTCTACTTTTTTACGGCTGAGGCAATAGATGATACCGGATTTTCCTTGATGCTGCTTTACAAATCGAACAATTTCTTTGATCACGTTTCGCTTGGCGCGCACTTCATAATACAAATTGGTACGGTTGAAAGATGATTTGTACAGCAGCGCATTGTTCATCTGCAAGTTTTTCTGAATATCCTGCTGAACCTTGGGTGTTGCCGTTGCTGTTAAAGCAATGATGGGGATATTATCACCAATGTTGCTAATCACTTGGCGGATTTTGCGGTATTCCGGCCGAAAATCATGTCCCCATTCCGAGATGCAATGCGCTTCATCTACTGAAACAAAAGAAATCTTGATCAACTGCAAAAACTCAATATTTTCTTGTTTGGTCAAGGATTCCGGTGCCACGTAAAGCAACTTGGTTTTGCCGGAAACTACGTCTTCTTTTACCTTCGCAATTTCTGTTTTGTTGAGTGAGGAGTTGAGGAAATGCGCAATGCTATCTGTCCCCCCAAAAGCGCGCAGCTGGTCAACCTGGTTTTTCATTAGTGCGATCAGCGGGGAAATCACAATTGCTGTCCCTTCACTCATCAGCGCGGGCAACTGATAGCACATGGATTTGCCGCCACCGGTTGGCATAATTACAAACGTATCTTTGTCTGCCAGTATGTTTTCTATGATTACTTCCTGATCGCCTTTGAAATTGTTAAAACCGAAAAAGTTTTGTAAATTATCAAACAGCGATTGCTTTGTCTCTGTCATTATCTCCTTTAATATTATTTATTTATTAACTTTCAATTTAAAACAAATTAATTGAAAGAAAAATCGTATGCGAATTTAACTTTTTTGCCCGATAAAAACAGTACCCGGACAAAACTTCTACTTAAAAATAAGGAATAAATTTTTGATCTGCGTATGAAGGGTTTTGAATAAAACATTTGTAATTAATATATTTTTCACATCTTCACCTCATAAATATTGATCGTAACTAAACTAATATGAATAAGAATTATTATGCCATTATCATGGCAGGAGGCATCGGCAGCCGTTTCTGGCCCATCAGCAGGACTTCTTATCCCAAACAATTTATCGATATTTTAGGAACTGGTAAAACACTGATCCAAAGCACTTACGACCGGTTTTTGAAGATTTGCCCGAAGGAAAATATTTATGTGGTAACCAACGATATTTATATTGAACTGGTAAAAACACAGTTGCCAAACATGGAATACAGCCAAATTTTGGGCGAACCCGTGATGCGGAATACGGCACCCTGCGTGGCTTACGGCTGTTTCAAAATTATGAACGGAAATGCAGATGCGGTCATTACCGTTGCACCTTCCGATCATTTAATTTTGGACGAGGCCAGTTTTATAAGCACCATCAACCAATCTTTAGAAACGGCGCAGGCACATCAATGCCTGATCACGCTGGGCATCAAACCATCACGGCCGGATACAGGTTATGGCTACATCCAATATACTGAGGATGTGATTGATAACTCTTTTTACAAGGTAAAAACCTTTACCGAAAAACCAACTTTTGAAATTGCCGCAACCTTTATCCAAAGCGGAGATTTTTTGTGGAATGCCGGAATTTTTGTGTGGACAGCCAAATCTATCAATCAGGCTTACAAACAATACCTGCCGGAAATGCACGAGATTTTTGAAGAAGCTAACTCTGTTTATAATACTGATGCCGAAAAAGCTTATGTTTCGCAAGTTTACCAGCAATGCACCAACATTTCGATCGATTACGGTATTATGGAAAAAGCCGATAATGTTTATGTGATCCCGTCGGAATTTGGCTGGTCTGATCTGGGCACCTGGGCTTCCATTTATCAACTGGCAGAAAAAGACAGCGAAGGCAATGCCGCTATCCCATCAGATAAGGTAATCCTTTATGAATCAAATAATTGCATGGTCAATGTGCCGGAAGAAAAGCTGGTTATTATCCAGGGTTTGAATGATTATATTGTGGTTGAAGCCAATAATACTTTGCTGATTTGCCCCCGCAGCCAGGAACAAAACGTGAAAAAAGTGGTGGCGGATGTGAAGCAAAAATTCGGGACGGTTTATATTTAGGAAGGCTTTTAGCGATCAGCTGTCAGCTCAAACCTATCGCTTACGTTTTAGGGTGATAAAAGAAGCATCAGCTGATACTTCTTTTATCAGCTCTTTTTTTTCGGTTGCATTCTATTGCCGAAAACTGATTGTTAACAGCTATGAACTAACAGCTATTCGCTGCCGGATCGCTTCGTACAAAATCACACCGGTAGAAACCGAAACGTTCAGCGATTCTATCTTTCCAAACATTGGGATTTTAGCCAGATGATCAGCAATCCGGATCAGTTCATTTCCAATTCCGTCTTCTTCCGAACCCATAATGATAGCTGTCGGAACGGTATAATCCGGTTTGTAAATGTCTTCCGAAGTTTTTTCGGTACAGCAAACCAGCTGCAAACCAGAAGCTTGCAAAAACTGCACGGTTTGCAACAGGTTTTGATGCCGGCAAACCGGAATTTGATAAAGCGCGCCAGCAGAAGTTTTGATCGCATCCGCATTGATTTGTGCAGAACCTTTTGCCGGGATCACAATAGCTTGTACGCCAGCACATTCGGCCGTCCGCGCAATGGCACCCATATTGCGCACATCGGTAATGCTGTCCAGCACCAAAATCAACGGCACTTGTCCCCTTTCGTAAATCTGCGGAATCAAATCTTCAATTTTTTGATAAGTAATTTCAGAAATTACAGCGATAATCCCCTGGTGGTTTTTAGTTGTGATCCGGTTTAGTTTTTCTACCGGAACCTGCTGCGGTGTAATCTGATATTCGTTTAAAACAGTTTTTAATTCATGGAATAATTCTCCGCCCAAACCACGCTGCATATATAATGCTTCGATTTCTTTCCCGGAACGGATCGCTTCCATTACGGCACGAATCCCAAAAACCATCTGGCTGCTTTCCTTTTTAAATTGCGGACGGTACATCATTTTTTTATTTGGCTGCGAAAGTAATGATAAATTAAGCCACCTGCTGGTTGCAAATCCGCAATGCTTCTTTTATCAACCTAAATTATCCACATTCAAAAACGTTATCCACACAATTGTAAGTAGTTGATCTTCAAGTAACAATATTAATTACTAACAGGTTATCAACAGAGATTGTGGAGAAACGGACTAATAAAAATCAAGTTGAAATTATAACCAACTCAAAATCAGTATCAGTAGGAATTGTTAAACAGAATGTGGACTACCAAAAAATGCAAAGCGCTCAAATTTGCTTAATTTTGATGTTATGAGTTCAGAAGACGAAAATATTTCAGGCAAAAGCACTTACAATCAAGACCGGCGTAGCAAATTTACCAATCCGACTTTGGGCGGAAATTTGGGTAAATTACAACCGCAGGCCACCGATTTGGAGGAAGCGGTTTTGGGTGCGCTGATGCTGGAAAAAGATGCTTTGTCTTCTGTGATCGATATTTTGAAACCGGAAGTTTTTTATCGCGACAGCCACCAAAAGATTTTTATGGCGATAAAAACACTATTTGAAAAAACTTCGCCGGTTGATATTCTGACCGTTACGGCACAGCTTCGGCAGCAAGGCGATCTGGAAATGATTGGAGGTGCGTATTATATCACCGAACTAACAAACCGTGTGGCTTCGGCAGCGAATATTGAGTTCCATTCGCGGATCATTATCCAAAAATTTTTACAGCGGGAACTGATCCGTATTTCTACCGAGGTGATCTCCCAAGCTTATGAAGATACGACCGATGTTTTGGATCTTTTAGATAAAGCTGAAAAAAACCTGTTCGATATTGCCCAAAACAACCTCCGCAGAGATTCGCGCAAAATGGACGACCTGATGCACGAAACGCTGAAGGAAATGGAGCTTTTGAAAAATAAAAAAGATGGCTTGACAGGCGTTGCTTCCGGTTTCACAGATTTGGACCGGATGACTTCCGGCTGGCAAAAATCTGATTTGGTGATTATTGCTGCGCGGCCGGCAATGGGGAAAACCGCTTTTGTGTTGAGCTGCGCGCGCAATGCAGCGGTTGATTTTAACCGTCCGGTGGTGGTGTTTTCTTTGGAGATGTCGTCGATTCAATTGGTTAATCGTTTGGTTTCGGGTGAGACGCATATCGAACAGGAAAAAATCAGAAAAGGCAATTTGGAAGATTGGGAATGGCAGCAAATCCACTCTAAAATTGGCCGTTTGGAGCAGGCACCGTTGATTATTGATGATACGCCGGCCCTGAATATTTTTGAATTCAGGGCAAAATGCAGAAGACTGAAATCACAGCATGATATTCAATTGATCATTATCGATTATTTACAATTGATGCAGGGAAAAGGCGAAGGCAAAGGCGGCGGCAACCGTGAGCAGGAAATTGGTAGTATTTCTCGGGCATTAAAATCTGTTGCCAAAGAGCTGAATGTTCCGGTGATTGCATTATCGCAATTGAGCCGTGCGGTAGAGAACCGTCCCGGCGGATCAAAACGGCCGATGCTGTCGGATTTGCGAGAATCCGGTTCGATTGAGCAGGATGCGGATATGGTTTTGTTTTTATATCGGCCTGAATATTACGGACTGGAGTTCGATGAAGATAATAACCCAACGCAAGGTGTGGGCGAAATCATCATCGCCAAGCACCGGAATGGTGAAACGGGAAGAGTCAGGTTGAAATTTGTAGGAAAATATGTGAAGTTTACGGATTTGGATGATAATTCAAGCGATTTTGCGCCAAGTGCTTCTGCCGGTTTAACGCCTTCCAAAGAGTTTGAAAAACCGAATAACTTCATCATAAAGCCTTCCCGGATGAATGATCAGGATTCGGAAGATGAAGTTCCCTTTTAGTTAGAAGTTGTTTAAATTTTATTCAGGATTTTTTCGATGCTTCTTTTATCGACCTAAAATCTGAAAGTTTATTGTCCTTTTTCTTTAATTGTATTGATTACAAAATCAAGATTTACAGGCATAAAAGAAGCATCCTATTTTCTAAACAAAATTGAACAGACGCTTAGAAAACCACGCTCAGCAAAACGCCCAGCAAAATTACAAATGGTGTTTTTATCGGGGTAAAATTGAGCAACAAAAAAGTGCCGAACATCAAGCCAAGACTTTTATAATCAGCCAAAAAAGGTTCTGCCAGAAACAAAAATGCGGCAACCATAAAGCCAACCGCAACGGCATTTATCCCGCTCAAAGAATTGCGGATGCGGCTGATTTTTTTAAGATCGTCCCAAAACGGTACGATGAACAAAATCAAAATCAGGCCCGGCAGATTGATGCCCAACATCGAAATAAAACTTCCCCAGATTTGTCCGCTGATGCCGTAACCACGGTTAGCCAGCGTTAAGCCGCCGATAAAAGAAGTAAAAGCAAATGTTGGCCCCGGCAAAATCTGCTGCAAAGCGTAGCCCGACAAAAATTCGGAATTGCTGAGGTAATGTTTCATCTCCACAAACTCGGTAAACATCAGCGGGACCAAAACCTGGCCGCCGCCAAAAATCAAAATCCCGTTACGATAAAAATTTTCAAACAAACGAACCGGCAAACTAAAGGGAGAAGTTTGGTTAATGATCGCGCCCAAAGCAGCAAAAAACAACAGGATGCCAATAAAATAAGTTACTTTCCGCTGGTTGATATTGGCGAAAAGTTTTACGCGGAGTGCATCTTCCTCAGCTTTGGCTTCAAAAGCGGAAGTAATGATGCCGCCCATCATGATTAAAATCGGGAAAGCATACGCACTGCGCAAAATCAATGTAGCTGCCATGGCTGATAATCCCAGCAGAAAACATAGTTCAGAATTTAAAAACTTTCGCCCAAAACTATAAGCCGCATAAGCTACTACGCCAACCGTAACCGGCTGCACGTAGCGGAAAGCGTGGGTAAACATGCCTTTTTCAACAAACATTTTATAGGAGATGGCAGCGATGCACATCATCATTGCTGATGGAATTACCCAAATGAAAAAGGTAATCAAGGCCAAACCTAAACCGCCTGTTTTCCAGGCAATTCCAACTAAAGTTTGCGTGGATGACGGACCAGGAAGCACTTGCGAAAGCGCGTTCAGCTCCATCAGTTCTTCTTCGGAAATGTAACGCCGCTTTTCTACAAATTCCCGTAATAAATAAGCCAAATGCGCTTGCGGGCCGCCAAAAGCAGTCAACGTGTAGAAAAACACATCGCGCAAAAACAAAATATGTCGCTTATTCAAAACGGCTGTTTTTTAGTCATCTTCGTATTCGTCTTTCCAGCCGGTAAGTTCTTGATGCACAGCCTGCAACTCAGAAAAAGCATGGTTATCATTGGCTTGGCGGGCAACGGCCATCCCTTTTTCATAGGTAAAAACAGCATCGGGTTTTCGGTTCAAAGCCTCGTACAATTTCCCCAAATGGTAATAGGTGCCCACATAAGCCGGATGATTATTCACCAGATCTTCATAAAACTGCAAAGCTTTTGCTGTGTCATTCAAACGGAGATATTCAGTAGCGAGCGCATATTTGAGAAATTCATCTCCCGGCTCATCATTAAAAAACGCTAAAAGCTTGTCCAATCGGGTTTGCTGCATCTTAAACAGGGTAATTTTTTTAATTTTGCAAAAATAATACTTATATGAACGTCCTGGTTTGCATCAGCGTGGTGCCAGACACTACGGCAAAAATAACTTTTACGGCTAATAACACGCAATTTAATACAAATGGTGTACAATTTATCCTGAACCCATATGATGAAATTGCGCTTTCGCGGGCGATAGATTTGGGTGGAAAAGTTACGGTTATCCATGTTGGTGCGGCTGGTTCCGAAGCTGTGATCCGAAAAACACTGGCGATTGGTGCAACGGACGCGCTTCGGATCAATGCCGAACCGACAGACGCTTATTTTGTGGCCTATCAAATTGCGGAATACGTGAAATCAAATCCCTTTGATCTGATTTTGATGGGCATGGAATCCATTGATTACAACGGTGCAAAAGTAGCGGCGATGCTGGGCGAGTTTTTAAATCTGCCTTCGGTTTCGGTAGCGAAAAAAATTGATATTGATGGAAATATAATTTTAGTCGAACGGGAAATTGAAGGTGGAAAAGAAGTATTAAGCATTCCGATGCCAGCCATCATCGGCACGGCAGAAGGTGTGGCCGAATGGAAAATACCAAATATGCGCGGAACGATGGCTGCCCGGACGAAACCGATACAGGTTTTGGAAGCAGTTTTGGTTGATCCGTTTGCCAGAATAATCAGTTTTGAAACACCGGAACCACGCGGAAAAGTGAAATTGATTTCCGCAGAAAACACAGCTGATTTGGTAGCAAATTTGCACGAAGAAGCCCGGGTTATTTAAAAATCTTAAAATTAGCAATACTGTTTTTATGCCTGTTTTAATTTATGCGGAAAATACGAAAGGCCGGTTTAAAAAAGCCGTGTTGGAAACTGTTTGTTATGCCAAAGCGGTTGCAGATCAACTCAATACAACCGTGATTGCTTTATCGATTGGTGAGGTTTTGCAGGAGGAACTGAAGAAGCTCGGAAATTATGGCATAAAAAGAGTATTGAACGTTTCCGGTCAGCAAAAAACTTTGATCAATCAGGCTTACGCTTCGATTATTGCTGAGGTTGCTGAAAAGGAAAATACAGATGTGGTTATCCTTTCCAACTCCTTGTCTGGCAGAGGTTTAGTTGCACGGATTGCTGTAAAGCTGCAAGCCGGACTGGCGGATGGTGCGACAGATCTGCCGGAAACAGCAAATGGAAAATTCATCATCAAAAAAACCGCTTTTTCGGGTCGAGTCGCCGCTGTGGTGGAACTGACTTCAGTCAAAAAAGTGATTTCCCTCAACTCAAATGTTTTCAAACTCATTGAAAATAAAGCAGTTGTCGAGGTGGAAGATTTTATGCCGATAAAAGAAGCATCAAATTTTAACATCTTGGTGAAAGATATTTTACAGTCAACCGAAAAAGTTTCTTTACCGGATGCTGAAATTATTGTCTCGGCAGGAAAAGGTTTAAAAGGGCCGGAAAACTGGAAAATGGTGGAAGATCTGGCCGAGGCATTGGATGCAGCAGTTGCCTGCACCAAACCGGTTTCCGATGCCGGCTGGCGGCCGCACGAGGAGCATGTTGGGCAAACCGGAATTTCTGTGAGCCCGAATTTGTATATCGCTATTGGTATTTCGGGTGCCATCCAGCATTTGGCCGGTGTGAGTGCTTCAAAAGTGATCGTAGTGATCAACAAAGATCCGGAAGCACCGTTTTTCAAAGTGGCCGATTACGGTATTGTAGGCGATGCGTTTGAGATCGTACCAAAATTAACAGAAGCTATAAAAAATTATAAAGCACTGGCTTTAAGCTAATTAGAATTGTGATGGGCAATAACATGCAAAAAATAAAACTGGATATTGTGGGCTTGTCCTACAGCCAAACTCAATCGGGCGCGTATGCACTGGTTTTGGGCGAGATCAGCGGCCGCAGGCGATTGCCAATTGTGATTGGCAGTTTTGAAGCGCAAGCCATCGCTATAGAAATTGAAAAGATGACGCCAAGCCGGCCGCTCACGCATGATTTATTTAAAACTTTTGCCCAAGCTTTCCACATTACCATTCAGGAAGTGATTATTTACAACTTGATCGACGGGATTTTTTATGCTAAGCTGATCTGCTCCGACGGCAAAAAAACGATGGAAATTGATGCCCGTACTTCCGATGGCATTGCGATGGCTGTCCGTTTTAATTGCCCGATATTTACTTACGAATTTATTCTATCTTCTGCCGGGATTGTGATTGAAGGGAACGATTTTGTGTATCTCGAAAACATCAACGCTGATCCGCAGGATGAAAAAAACATTGCAGCCGTGGCCAAAGGCTATACTTCTTTTAGCCTAGAAGAATTGGAAACGAAACTGAAAGAAGCACTTTCTGAGGAATCTTACGAAAAAGCTGCCAAAATCCGCGACGAGCTGACGAGGCGCAAATCCTCCTGATATTTGTCCACATTTTTCTGTAATCCCCGATCTAAACCTTAATTTTCAGCTTTTAATTTTGCAGCTGAATTAATTAACGTATGGAAAGATTTACCGGACTAATAGGAATTGTGTTGATTTTTGCAATTGCTTTTTTATTATCCAACAACAGAAAAGCGATTAATTATCGGGTAGTGCTGTCGGGTTTGGCCATTCAGCTTCTTTTAGCACTGTTTATTTTAAAAACGCCGGTTGGCAAGCATACTTTTTCCTGGCTGGGCGAAAAGGTTTCCAAACTTCTTGATTTTTCTCATGCCGGGGCGATTTTTGTTTTCGGCCCGCTGACGGATCGTTTGTTTTTGAACAAAGCTTTCGGCACCAATGTGAACACCATTTTCTTTTTCAGCATCATTCCAACCATCATTTTTGTAGCTGTTTTAGTGAGCGTGGCTTACCATTTGGGCATTATGCAACGGATCGTAAAAGGGGTTGCTATTGTGGTTTATAAATTGATGGGCGTTTCCGGAGCCGAAGCTTTGTCCAACGTGGCCAGCACATTTGTGGGTCAGGTGGAAGCGCAGATTATGATCAAACCATTTTTGAAAGGCATGACCATGTCGGAATTACTGGCTTCCATGGCTGGCAGTATGGCTTGCATTGCGGGCGGCGTGATGGCGGTTTATATTTCTTTTGGAGTTCCTGCGGAGTATTTGCTGGCGGCCAGCATCATGGCAGCACCCGGTGCATTGGTCATTTCCAAGATCGTTTGGCCGGAAACGGAAATTTCTGAAACCAAAGGAAAAGTTTCGCTGGATATTAAAAAAGTAGATGCCAATTTGGTAGATGCCATTTCGCACGGTGCCAGCGACGGTTTGAAAGTTGGATTAAACGTAATTGCGATGCTAATTGGTTTTATCGCGATCATTGCTTTGGTAGATTATCTGTTGGGTAAAGTTGGTTTTTTTATGGGTAATAACCTGCACGCCAGTTTGAATTTTATCGGTATCGATCTAAAAACATTGAGTTTAAAGCAGATTTTGGGTGCTTTATTCTCTGTTTTCGCCTGGGCGATGGGTGTTCCGGGAAAAGATGTACGCACTGTTGGCTCGTTGATGGGTACAAAAATGGTGCTGAATGAGTTTGTGGCTTACCTCGACCTAATTAAAATTAAAGCAGCTTTAACACCAAAAGCATTGGTAATTGCCAGTTTTGCACTTTGTGGATTTGCCAATTTCAGTTCTATTGCGATACAAGTTGGCGGCATTGGAGAACTTGCCCCCGAACGCCGCCATGATTTAGCAAAACTTGGAATAAGAGCTTTGATCTGCGGAACTTTAGCTTCTTATTTATCAGCCACCATTGCCGGTATTTTAATGTAGATTTTTGTGTGATAAAAGAAGCATTGAGTATCTTAATGCACGTTGTCATTTCGACCCAAAGGGAGAAATCTTTATTATACTGATTGGCTTGAATGCTTTTTTTAACGCCTAAAAAATGGTTTTTGTTGAAAGAAGATTTCTCCTATCGTCGAGATGACAGCACACGAGTTACACAAAAAAGCCTTCGTTTCCAAAAGCTTCTTTTATCACCTAAAATTTATAACCGAAATTATCGTGCTTGCATTTCCACATAATCCCGTTCTGTGGCACCCACATAAACCTGACGCGGCCGGCCGATTGGTTCTTTGTTCACTTTCATTTCTTTCCACTGCGCAATCCAGCCCGGCAATCTACCCAAAGCAAATAAAACGGTAAACATCTCTGTTGGGAAACCCAAGGCGCGGTAAATAATCCCGGAATAAAAATCCACATTCGGATACAATTTACGCTGCACAAAATATTCATCTTTTAAAGCGGCTTCTTCCAGTTGCTTGGCTATTTCCAAAACCGGATCATTCACGCCCAATCTTTCTAAAACATCATCACATGCTTTTTTAATGATCTTGGCACGCGGATCAAAGTTTTTGTAAACCCGGTGGCCGAAACCCATTAACCGGAAAGGATCATTTTTATCTTTTGCCTTGGCGATCCATTTTTGTGTATCGCCGCCGTCATTTTTGATTTGTTCCAGCATTTCAATCACCGCCTGATTGGCACCACCGTGAAGCGGCCCCCACAAAGCAGAAATCCCGGCAGAAATAGAAGCGTACAAATTGCAATCCGAAGAACCCACAATCCGAACGGTTGAAGTAGAACAGTTTTGCTCATGATCGGCGTGCAGGATCAGCAGCTTGTTCATCACATCTACCAAAACCGGATCAACTGCAACTTCTTCCGTACGCTGCCCAAAAGTCATGTGCAGGAAATTGCTTACATAATCATATTTGTTCTGCGGATAAATGATCGGATGGCCAAAAGATTTTTTATAAATCCAGGAAACGATCGTACTCATTTTAGCCAGCATTTTGATGATGGTGAGATTGATTTCCGCTTCCGTTTGATTGTTGTTTAAAGATTCGGGGTAAAAAGCCGACAGCGAGCAAATCAATGATCCCAGCTGGCCCATCGGATGGGAATGGCTCGGAAAGCCATCAAAAAACTTTTTCATATCCTCATGAACCAATGTGTGATGACTCACTTCGGTTTGGAAATCAATTAGTTGCTGTTCGGTTGGCAGTTCGCCATAAATCAGCAAAAAAGCAACCTCCATAAAGCTTGATTTTTCGGCCAGCTGCTCGATAGAATAACCTCTGTAACGCAGGATGCCCAGCTCGCCATCCAAAAAAGTAATGGCACTTTTGGTGGCACCGGTATTTTTGTAGCCGGTATCCAAAGTGATGTAACCGGTAAGATCACGCAATTTGGCAATATCAACCGCTTTTTCATTTTCCGTCCCTGTAATTACGGGCAAATCATAAGTATTTTCCGCGAGCTTTATTTGTGCTGTTTCTGGCATGGAGATATTGGTTAAAGCTCAAAAGTAAATAAATCCGGCTAATTTGAGGTTTACGTTTGGATATAATTGTAAAATTCAGGTTTCAAGATCAATTTGAAAATCAGGCCAATATTTCATAAACGGTTGCCGGCAGGGCTTTGTTTTTCAGCGTAACCTGCCCTATTTTTTGTATGGTAAAAGAAGCATTGGCCTGCTGATAAACTTGTTCGTTTACCAAAATCTGGCTGGGTTTGGCGGCAGATTGCAGGCGTTGTGCGGTGTTGACCGAATCGCCGATAACAGTATAATCCAGCCTTTTGAGCGAAATCGAACCGATATTACCGGAAACCATTTCGCCGGAATTGATGCCGATAGAAATTTTAGGCTGAAAAATTTTGTTTCCTGCGGAGATTTCTGGCACCGTGCCCAATTGCGCTTTTACGGCCAATGCCGATTGAATAGCACGTTGCAAATGATTTTCGCCTTTAAAAACAGCCATCACTGCATCGCCGATAAATTTATCTACGTGCCCTTGCTGCGCAATAATTTCTTTCACAATCTGATCAAACAAGCTATTTAACAAATGCACCACCGTGTTTGCCGGAACCTGTTCTGTAATCGAGGTAAACTCACATACATCCACAAACATGATGGTAGCTTCGATCACTTCATTTTTCATCAGGTTGCTTTCAAATTCCTTGTGCGTCATAAAGTTGAGTACATTTTCATCCACATACATTTTCAGGATGTCGTTTTCCTTAATGGCTTTCAACGTTTCCTGCAACTGCCGTACATGCCGGATAGTTTTTTCCATCGTAAGGTCGAGATCTTCAAAATCCACCGGCTTCACCACAAAATCAAATGCACCGCGGTTCATGGCCGTGCGGATGTTTTGCATATCGCCGTAAGCAGAAACCACTACCGCTTTCAGCATCGGGTTGGCTTCCGGCAGCCGGCTCAAAAGTGTCAGGCCGTCCATCACCGGCATATTAATGTCAGACAAAATAATGTCCAGATCAGGATGTTCCTTTACTTTTTGCAGTGCTTCTTCTCCGTTTCGGGCGAAAATAAATTCGTACAGATTGTCCCTGATTTTGCGGCGAAACTTCTGCTTCACCAGCAGTTCCAAATCCGGTTCATCATCCACCACTAAAATCTTTGCCATTACGCCATATAAGTTTTAAGTTTTTCTTTCAATTGAATAAAATTAACCGGCTTGGTCAAAAAATCGTTCGCACCGTTTTGCATCGCCTGGTTGTAGTTTTCATCATCACCATAAGCCGTAATCATCATCACATACGGCGGTGCAGCAAGATGTTCCTGCCTGATTTCTTTCAGCAAATCTAATCCGCTCATGCCAGGCATATTGATGTCTGACAGGATCAATACAATTTCCGAATCATGCTGATGCAAATAATCTAAAGCTTCTTCTCCGGATTGTGCAAAGCTAAACTCGATTTCTCCGTTTTTGATTTCTTTGCGAAAACGTTGTATAAAAAGTGGTTGTACATCTGCCTCGTCATCAACTACCAATACTTTCATCATTTATTTCAATTTGATTAAAAAGAGTATGTGAATATTACCAATACATTACAGTAATTGCTGAAAAAGGTACTGGTCATCGTAAGCTACTTGATATTTTTTTAAAAAATTTTGGTACTCATCTTTAAAGGTTTGCTTTTTATGGTGTTCTTCCTGGTTTTGGATATATTTATACATAGCATCTACGCTGGACTGACTATAAGAGAACACGCCGTAACCTTCCTGCCACTCAAATCTTTCTGGTGTTAGTGCATGGTCATTTATGTATTTGGATGATTTGGCTTTTACCGTCTTTATTAATTCGGAAACTGAGACAACAGGTTTCAAACCTAAAAAGCAATGTACATGGTCTTCCATTCCGTTTACTATAATTGTTTTGCATTTTGTTTCGTTAATTAAATTGCCAATAACAGCATATAGTTGATGTTTCCATTCTTGTTGAATTACTGCCTGTCGGTACTTTACTGCAAAAACTACCTGGAGGTAAATTTGATGATAGGTATTGGCCATGTTTAAACTTTTCTTCTCAACGGGTTAAAACCCGTTGCTACAATATTGGTCGAGGCTACGCCTCTTTTATGAACAAGGTTTTAAACAGAGCCGTAAGCTCGGAACATCTTGTAGCGATGGGTTTTAACCCGTTGTATTAAATATAATTATTAAATTTTTAAAGGTAAGTTAATCAAAAACTCTGAACCTTCACCTACTTCACTCTCCACCTCCAGCTTCCCGCCGTGCCCTTTTACCACAATATCATAGCTCAAACTCAAGCCCAAACCTGTTCCTTCGCCGGTTGGTTTTGTGGTGAAAAATGGCTGCAAAATTTTGTCCTTTACAGCTTCCGGTATTCCCGTTCCGTTGTCCTTTACTTTGATTACCAAAAAAGTATCGGTAAAAGAAGTATCGACCATAACTTCCGGTTTGTAATCGGTTCCGGCTGTTTTTTGCTTTTGTTGCACAGCATAAAAAGCGTTGTTAAAAAGGTTTAATAAAACCCTGCCAATATCCTGCGGAATGATACTGATTTTAGGCAAATTTTCCTGAAAATGCGTGGTCAAAGCAGCGTTAAACGATTTGTCTTTTGCACGCAAACCGTGGTAGCTCAGCCGCAAATATTCATCTGCCAAAACGTTCAAATCTGTCAACTGCCGCTCGCCGCTGTTGTTGCGCGAATGTTGGAGCATGCCTTTTACAATACCATCGGCGCGCTTGCCGTGGTGGCGTATTTTTTCTAAATTTTGCTTGATGTCTGTTGCAATCGCCGATGCTTCTTTTACATCACCTTTTTCCATTTCTTCTTCCATCTCGTCCAATAGTTCAATGCTGACTTCAGAAAAATTATTCACAAAGTTCAACGGGTTTTGAATTTCGTGCGCAATTCCCGCGGTTAGTTCGCCCAGTGAAGCTAACTTTTCGGATTGGATCAACTGATCTTGTGTCGTCCGTAATTCTGCCAAAGCGTGCTGCAGTTCATCTTTTTGATTGAGCAATTCCGCCGTTCTTTCCCGCACCAAAACTTCCAGTTCTACTTTACGCTCGGCAATGGCTTTATTTTGCAATTCTTCCAGCCGCCGCTCTTCCAGTTCTTTTTTCCTGACTTTTTCCTGCCGGTTGGAAATAAACCAGGTTGCAAAAACCCAAATAAAAGCCAGCAACTTCGCTGTTTCAAAATAGTTGTGCCATTTTTGATACAGCTCATTATCAAACAATATTAAAAGATTTTTCAATATAGAAACTGCAATATAAGGCAGCACGCTATAAGCAAGATTACGAACCTGTTGCAAAGTTTTTTCTTGATAAACGAGATAGATTATTGCAAGTAAAGAAATGTCCCATATCCATTCTGTTACAATCTTATACTCATCTGCCACAATAAAAAAAACCAGCAGCACAATGTTAACTATAAACGCAGTTTTTGCCCAGTGGTCCCATTCCGTCGGATGTGAAACTTTTTTTAAATTATTTCGGATAGCACGAATCAGGAAAAAAACAAATAAAAATTGCACGGTAACAATTATTTGAGGTTGAAAAATAATACTGTTTTTATGCCGGTAAAAACAGTATCGGCAATATAATAAAGATCGGCTGAAAGGTTTTATGTAACATCAAAAACGCTGAAAAAATACACCATTTTCCTGCTAATGATTTTGATTTTGTGTATCAAAACAATTCTATACAAAAAAGAATTGTTATTTGTACATTTGCGCCCTGAAATTTATTACGTTAAAGCATGAAATTATCTCAATTTAAGTTCAACCTGCCGGAATCATTAATTGCACATTCTCCATCAGAAAAACGGGACGAAGCCCGGTTGATGGTGCTGCACAAAGATTCGGGCAAAATTGAGCATAAAATTTTTAAAGATGTTTTGGATTATTACGATGATAAAGACGTGATGATCCTGAACAACACCAAAGTTTTTCCGGCCCGTTTGTATGGCAACAAAGAAAAAACGGGTGCTACCATCGAGGTTTTTTTGCTGCGCGAACTAAACAAAGAGCTTCGTTTGTGGGATGTTTTGGTTGATCCGGCCCGAAAAATTCGTGTGGGCAACAAGCTTTATTTTGGTGATGATGATTTGTTGATTGCCGAAGTGGTGGACAATACGACTTCGCGCGGCCGTACCATCCGGTTTTTATTTGACGGAACGGACGAAGAATTCAGAAAAAATGTAGAGATTTTGGGCGAAACTCCGCTTCCGAAATACATCAAACGCAAAGCAACAGCCGAAGACAAAGAGCGTTATCAAACTATTTTTGCCAAAAATGAAGGTGCCGTTGCCGCGCCAACTGCCGGCTTGCATTTCAGCCGCGAACTGCTAAAACGTTTGGAACTGAAAGGTGTAGAATTTGCCGAAGTTACTTTGCACATTGGTTTGGGCACTTTCCGCCCGGTTGAAGTGGAAGATCTGACGAAGCATAAAATGGATTCGGAGCAGTTCATCATCGAACAAAAACAAGCCGATATTGTAAACCGAGGCATTGAAGCTAAACGCAAAATTTGCGCTGTAGGGACTACCTCCATGCGCGCCATTGAATCCGCCGTTTCTGCAAACCACACGCTTAAAGCGGCCAATGACTGGACAAGTAAATTCATTTTTCCGCCTTACGATTTCAGTATTGCCAACTCGATGATCACTAATTTCCACACGCCGGAATCTACTTTATTGATGATGGTTTCTGCTTTTGGCGGATACGATTATGTGATGAATGCGTATGAAGTAGCCATCAAAGAGAAATATCATTTTTACAGTTATGGTGATGCAATGCTAATTATCTGATACTGTTTTTAGCACCCTAAAATCAGTTTTTGCTGTGGTTATGAAATACTTTGCAGTGATTGTGGCAGGCGGTTCGGGCACGAGGATGCAAACAGAAATACCAAAACAATTTTTATTATTGAACGGAAAGCCGGTAATCATGCACACGATTTCGGCTTTTTTTGCTTCGCCCCAAAAACCTGAACTGATTATTGTTTTGAATCAACAGCATTTTGGTTTATGGAGAGATTTATGCAGAAAACATAATTTTACAACTCAGCATCAGTTAGTTGCAGGCGGAAGCACCAGATTTCATAGTGTAAAAGAAGCATTGGATTTGATTGAAGAAGATTCGATAATTGCTATTCATGATGCCGTTCGCCCGCTAATTTCTACCCGAATTATTGCTGATGCTTATGAATTAGCCTTGAAAAAAGGAAACGCAGTAGTTGCTGTGCAAAGTAAAGATTCTGTGAGGCTGCAAAATCCAAACGGCACTTCCCGGAGTTTGAATAGAGCTGAAGTATTTTTGGTACAAACACCGCAAACTTTTCAATCCAAAATCATCAAAAAAGCTTATAAACAATCTCACAGTGAGCATTTTACAGATGATGCCAGCGTGGTTGAAAGTACCGGTGTTCAGATTAATTTATTGAGCGGCGATCCTGATAATTTTAAAATAACTTTCCCCTCCGATCTGCATTTGGCAGAAATGATCTTAAATGAGAAGGGCCGCTAATTGCGGCCCTTCTCATTTATATGAAATTTTTTAAGCTCTTCTGATTACTTTCAGCAATACGATAATGATTGCAATAACCAGCAAAACGTGTATAATTCCGCCATCGCCAAAAGTCCCTAATCCGTGAAAAAGGAAACCGATTGCCCAAATGATAACCAGAACTACTGCGATTAGATAAATTAAATTTCCCATGTTTTTGTGTTTAAGGTTTAAATGAATTGTTTTGTTTAAATTCATCCAAAGCTAAAACTATTTCAAAAAATGACAAATTTTTTATAATTATCCTAAAATTGTTTTTTGGTGCTTAGAAATGTTAGTATTCGTCTTCATTAAAAAAGAAATCATCTTTGGTAGGATAATCAGGCCAAATTTCTTCTATATTTTCATACGGCTCGCCATCGTCTTCCAAAGCCTGTAAATTCTCAATTACTTCAACCGGCGCTCCAGAACGTATTGCATAATCAATCAGTTCGTCTTTAGTAGCCGGCCAGGGTGCATCTTCTAAATGCGATGCCAGTTCAAGTGTCCAATACATAATTAAAATCTATTGTTTAAAAGTTTGCAAAAGTATAATATTTAAGGTTGATTGTTAAAACTTTTTTTAGCGGTTTATTTCCTCGAAATCCACTTATTTTCTGTTATATTTTGATCAAAACCAACCTTTCTTGCCAGCATGAACAAGTAATCACTCAGTCTGTTCAGATAAATTTTCACCTTTTCATCTACAAAACTATTTTCTGACAACTCGATGGTAATCCGTTCTGCACGCCTGCAAACACAGCGGGCCAAATGGCAAAAGGAAACGGCATTATTACCGCCGGGCAATATAAAATGTTTCAAAGGCGGCAAAATAGCTTCTATCCTATCTATTTCCTGTTCTAATAATCCAACGTCGTGCAAATGCAGATCCAATATTTTTTGGGTTAATTTCGCCGGATCAGCAGCCAGCAAAGCACCAATGGTAAACAACCGATCCTGGATTTCCTTCAGCGTTAAATTATCTTTTTCATCAATTTCCTGACTGCGGATCAAGCCAATATAACTATTTAATTCGTCCACCGTGCCGTAACTTTCAATCCGCAAATGATACTTGGGCACACGCATTCCGCCAATCAGCGAAGTAAAACCATCGTCGCCGGTTTTAGTATAAATTTTCATGCTGATAAAATTGAATTCGCAGTAGTTTGTTTGTAGTTCAAAGCTGATAGGTCATGGTTGATAGCAGAAAACTATAGCTATGATCTATCAACCATGATCTATCAACCATGATCTATTAATTTATCAACTCAATTCCTCTTAATCACTTTTGGTATTTTAAAATAATTTTCGTCATGGTCCGGCGCATTTTGCAAAGCTTCTTCATGCGTAATTACTTCTTTTACCACATCATTTCTGGTGATGTTTACGCCGGGGCTCATGTACACCAAAGGTTCTACATTGGTGGTGTCCAGTTCGTTCAGTTTCTCCATAAAAGACAGAATTTTGCTCAAGTCTTTGATCACGTTTTCCTTTTCTTCCGGTGCAATTTCCAGCCGTGCCAGTTTCGCTAATTTATCAACCGTGTTGATGTCAATTTTCATAATCTCGTAGTTTTTGGTTGATAACCTGGTAAACCTGATCCCGCAAAGCATCTGCATCTGCCGATTTCAAACCTACAGTTTCTATTGGTTTGTGCACATAAATATTGCAGATTCCTGGCCGGCTGCCATATTTTAAACCATCGTCCCACAGCATTTTCCAAGTGTTAAAAGAAGTAACCGGAACTACCGGAATCTGCTGCTCAATTGCCAGCCGAAACGGGCCGATCTTGAACTCCTGTAGTTGCGGCGGATAGATTTCGGCAATTTTTCCTTCGGGGAAAATAATCATCGTGATCCCGTTTCTTAAATAATCAGAAGCCCGTTTAAAAGCTTTGAAAGCAGAAATATTGCTGTCGCGTTTTACCGTAATGTCAATCGTTTTAAAAAATAGTTTGGTAGTTGGGTTTTGCAATAATTCTTCCTTTCCCATAAAACTAAAATTACTTTGCGAGATTGCAGTTGCCCAGGAAACATCCAGATTGGAAGTATGGTTCGGGCAAATGACATAAGTTTTTTTGCGATCAAAAGGAACTTCAAATTCCAGCCGGTAAAAGATGCCGCTCATGGCCGAACTCCATTTTGCCCATTTTGCACGAAGCTTATTTAAAGTGAGGTAACGTGCTGGTTTTCGGGAGAAATAATAAAAAAACGGATGAAAAAACAGGTATAAAAACAGCACCGAAAATAGGTAAAAGTAAGTGTGCAGTTTCCGGGCAATCAATTTCATCAGCCTCAAAAATATAAAAAATCCTTACTTTCGCCGCCTATGGAAACTGTTGTCAGCGGCATCCGATCTACCGGAAAACTGCATTTGGGAAATTACTACGGCGCGGTGCAAAATTTCGTCAAAATGCAGCATGAATATAATTGTTTTTTCTTCATTGCCGATCTGCATTCGCTCACCACGCACCCAACGCCAGCTGATCTGCACCAAAATGTAAAACAGGTTTTGGTAGAATATCTGGCAGCCGGGATTGATCCGGAAAAAGCAACGATCTACATCCAATCCGAAGTGCCGGAAGTAACGGAATTGTACTTGTACCTCAACATGAATTCTTATTTGGGCGAGCTGGAACGCAGTGCTTCTTTTAAGGATAAAATTCGGCAGCAACCGGAAAATGTGAATGCCGGTTTATTAACTTATCCGGTTTTGATGGCTGCGGATATTCTGATGCACCGCGCCACGAAAGTTCCGGTTGGCAAAGATCAGGAGCAGCATCTGGAAATGGCACGCACGTTTGGCAACCGTTTTAACCGTTTGTACCAGCACGATTATTTCCCGGAACCTTATGCTTTTAGTTTTGATGAAAATCTGATAAAAATTCCGGGTTTGGATGGCAAAGGCAAAATGGGAAAATCTGAAGGCGAAGGCAATGCTGTTTTTTTAGCTGATTCGCCCGATGTAATCCGCAAAAAAGTAATGCGCGCGGTGACAGATAGCGGCCCGACGGAAGAAAATCAACCCAAACCACTCGAAATCCAAAACCTGTTTGATTTAATGAAAGTGGTTTCCCCGGCAGATACGTTAACGCATTTTGATCATCTTTATAACACTTGCCAAATCCGTTACGGCGATTTGAAAAAGCAATTGGCAGAAGATATAATCATCGCCACCGCACCCATCCGTGAACGGATTGAAGACATTGCCAAAAATGAATCTTACCTGCGACAAGTAAGCCGTTTTGGAGCCGTAAAAGCACGAGAAAGCGCACAAAAAACCTTGAAAGAAGTACGGGAAATTATTGGGTTTAAGAAATTTTGAGAAAGTTAATGGCTAATAGTTGATGGTTCATAGCGAATGTCCACCTAAATCTCAATAAACTATCCACCTTGATCTATAAACTATCCACCATTATCCATGAACCATTAACTAAAAACTATCAACCAAATGCACATAGCCGTTGTTGGAAATATTGGAGCTGGAAAAACTACGCTCACCGAATTGCTGGCCAAAAACTACGGCTGGCAGCCGCAGTACGAATCGGTAGAAAACAATCCGTATTTAGAAGATTTTTACAGCGATATGAAACGCTGGAGTTTCAATTTGCAGATTTTCTTTTTGAACAGCCGTTTCCAGCAAATTATGGAAATCCAGAAAAGCAAGGCCAATATCATCCAAGACCGGACGATTTATGAAGATGCTTTCATTTTTGCGGCCAATTTGCGCGACATGGATTTGATGACGGAACGCGATTATGAAAACTACCGCAAAATTTTTGATAACATCACTTCTTTTATCAAACCACCAGATCTGCTGATCTATTTAAAAGCTTCTGTGCCAACTTTGGTCAACAATATCCAACGCCGTGGCCGGGAATATGAAATTGGGATCCGGCTGGATTATCTATCCAAACTCAATGAAAAGTACGAGAAATGGATTAAAAGTTATAACAGCGGCAAATTGTTGATTCTGGATAAAGACAAGCTGGATTTTGCCAATAATACCGAAGATTTAAGTTCGGTAATTGAAAAAATTGAAGTAGAAATTAATGGGTTGTTTTAGATTGTTGGCTCTAAAACAACAAGTTTAACAATGCTTCTTTTATCGGTATTATTTTGAACTTATCGCAAAATTATGCCGATAAAAGAAGCATCTATATAAACATCTAAACTTTCACATTTAAACTCAAAACCTGAAATCAATAACTTAAACTAACCAAATGAAAATCCTCGGCATTATTCCGGCGCGCCACGCTTCTACCCGGTTTCCCGGCAAACCACTGGCAGATATTGCCGGCAAAAGCATGATCCGCAGGGTTTATGAACAGGCTTTACAGTGTAGTTTGCTGGAAAAAGTGATCGTGGCAACAGACGATCAATTAATTTTAGATCACGTGCGAGGTTTTGGCGGATCGGCAGAAATGACTTCTACCCAACATCAAAGCGGAACAGACCGTTGTGCCGAAATCTCGGCTGCTTTGCTAGAATTTGATGTGGTAATAAACATTCAAGGCGACGAACCTTTTATCGACCCAAACCAAATTGCTAAGCTGGCTGCTTGTTTTACCGATGAAAAAACGGAATTGGCAACATTGGTCAAAAAGATTTTGCTGGATGAGGAACTGCACAATTCCAACACACCGAAAGTAGTTTTGAACAATCGATCTGAAGCAATTTATTTTTCGCGTTCGGTTATTCCGTACATCCGCGGCCAGCAGCTGCAAAACTGGTTGCAGCACCACATTTTTTACAAGCACATCGGCATTTACGGTTACCGGGCTGATGTTTTGCAGGCGATTACCAAATTGCCGGTTTCCGATTTGGAAAAAGCCGAAAGTTTGGAGCAATTGCGCTGGATAGAAAATGGTTTTCGCATTAAAGTAGCCGAAACTGATTTGGAAACTTTGGCTGTGGATACTCCGGCAGATCTGGAAAATATTTTGAAGAAATTCCTTTAATCCGTTTTAAAAACATATTTTGCAACTATGAAAATAAAATTTACTTTAATATTTCTTTTAATCAGCACTTTGACGCTTAAAGTTGCTGCACAAACTTCTGATTATGTAATTACCCAAAAAGGAGACACGCTGAATTGTTCAATTAAAAAAGGGTTTATTTTCGCTTCTGTTAAGTACAAAACAGATTCAATGACCAGTTACGAAAAAATTAATTCTGATGAAATCAGGCAATACTTCCACGTTAAAGACAAGTTCCCTTATAGGGCTGTGCTTATACCAAAAGACAAAAAATTAACCTTTTTGGCATTATTGGAAGAAGGAAAAATAAATTTATTTCAGGATTTACAAGTAACCAGTGGTGGTACCCATTCTTATACAAATATTGACTGGTACGCAGCAAAAGGAACAGATACGTTAATACACATTAAAACAAACGGAGTTATTAACAGTAAAGGTCATAAAGAACGAAAAGCTGAACTTCTAAACTTAATTGAGGACAATAAAGCTCTTACAGACCAATTTAATACAACTGATAGTTACAGTTTTGATTCTATTCAGGCTGTTATCAAAGAGTACAACAGGCAAGCAAAAAGTGCAAGTTAATATTTGTTCCCAAACAAATTCTTATTGTAAAAACAGCAAAACAAGATTCAGATCCCATTAATAATCTCTACCGAATCATTGATGTGGTTATTCAAATTGGCCACACTTTCATACAAACCATTATCATTATCGGTATCATCGTGCACATCTATCTCAGAATGAAAACCTTCCGGTAAAGATTTTTGATAATCGGTAGTCACATCTTTAAATTTTTCTGCATCAAAACTCAGCAAACGGGTTGAAAGGGCTTCAAACTCCTGCGAGTAGCGGCGCAGCAAAGTTGCATTTTCATGATCATATACTTTGAGGTCTGCAACTTTGGCGTGCAAAACCGACAGGGCTTCAAATAATTCGTTTTTCATAATTCAGGCTGATGCTCAAATATGAAAATAATTGAGGGATTATAATCCAATTTTAAAAAGATATTTCTCGCAAGCAGTCAATTTAAATAACCATTTTCTTTTACAATCAGATCAAATACAAATTCCTACAATTGCATGTTTAATTTTCACAGCCAAACAAGCTGCAGCAAGATGACGGAGCAGGAATTTTATCAGCATTTATTAAACAAAAAGCAGCAAACGGAGGCCGTGCCTTCCAACGAAGAAATTGCTTTGTGGACTTTGAAGCTGATTGGGTTGCTTTACCCCGAAAGATCAAAACTGCCTTTTACCAATTTACAGGAGCTAAAAGAAGCATTTGCTTCCTTAAAAAAAGAACTCTTTACGATTATGGAAGCCACGGGTGCCTGCCAGCATTGTGATAATTTCCAGCTGACGGAAGTTTTTTTTGAAAAAGTACCCGAACTTTACCGGATATTAAATACGGACATAAAAGCGATTTTTAACGGCGATCCGGCAGCAAAAACTGAGTTTGAAGTGATCCGCACTTATCCCGGTTTTTATGCGATTTCTTTTTACCGGATTGCCCATAATTTATATAAAATCAATGTGCCGCTTTTGCCAAGGATCCTGACGGAATATGCACATTCTAAAACCGGGATCGACATTCATCCGGCAGCCAATATCGGCGAGCACCTGGCGATAGATCACGGAACGGGAACGGTGATCGGCGAAACGTGCACCATCGGAAACCGTGTAAAATTGTACCAGGGCGTAACTTTGGGCGCGATGAGTGTGGATAAAAGTATGGCCGATATCAAACGGCACCCAACGGTGGAAGATGGCGTGATCATTTACTCGGGCGCAACCATTTTGGGCGGCGATACCGTGATCGGCCGAAACAGCATTATTGGCGGTAATGTATGGCTGACCAAAAGCGTACCGCCCGGTTCTATAGTTTACCACAAACCGAATATTGAAGTAGTTGAAGGAAAATTTAGCAGCTAAAAGAAGCATCATGCCAGGAATAATAGATTTGATCGGGAACACGCCGCTGGTAGAAATTACGCGGCTCAACTTAAACCCGAACGTTAAAATATACGCCAAATTAGAAGGCAACAATCCCGGCGGAAGTGTGAAAGACCGCGCCGCTTTGAACATGGTACGCAGTGCGCTGGAACGCGGCGATATCAAAACCGGCAGCAAACTAATTGAAGCCACCAGCGGCAATACAGGCATTGCCCTAGCCATGATTGCGCGGCTTTTTGAGCTGGAGATTGAGCTGGTAATGCCCTCCAACTCTACCAAAGAACGCGTTTTGACGATGGAAGCTTTTGGAGCGAAAGTTACTTTGCTAGAAAATATTGAAGCCTGCCGGGATTATGCTACGGAAAAAGCAGCAAGCGGTGATTATTTTTTGATGAACCAGTTTGCCAACAAAGACAATTATCTGGCGCATTATAAAACCACCGGGCCAGAAATCTGGCGTGATACCAACGGAAAAATCACGCATTTTGTGAGTGCCATGGGCACAACGGGTTCTATCATGGGCAATTCAATGTTTTTGAAGGAGCAGAACCCAACTATTCAAATTGTGGGTTGCCAGCCGACAGAAGAATCTTCCATTCCAGGGATACGCCGCTGGCCGGAAGCTTATCTGCCAAAAATATTTGATGCGAAAAGGGTTGACCGAATTGTAGATGTTTCTCAGGCAGAAGCTACGGAAATGACCCGGAAATTAGCTCGCACGGAAGGCATTTTTGCCGGGATGAGCAGCGGCGGGGCATTGTCTGTTTCATTAAAAATAGCACAGGAATTGGATTCCGGCCTGATCGTTTTTATTGCCTGTGATCGTGGCGATCGCTATCTGAGCAGTGATTTGTTTGGATAAGGTTTGGGGTGCGGGGTTTTGAGGTATGCCTTTCTTCTTTCCGCCTTTATCCTTTTTACTTTTAACAATGCTGTTTTTATCGACCTAAAATTCAGGTCACAAAAAAAGCATCCTGTCAATTGGCAGGATGCTTTTTTTATGCTGATTAAAATTAAGAATATTTCTTTTTGTAATCAGAAGCTTTGTCTTTTGCTTCATCGGCTTTACTTTCTGCCCAATCCTTAGCATCTTCTGATTTGGAAGAAATCAGGCTGATCAAATCATCCAGTTTAGAGGAAACTTTATCGCTCAAAGATTCTTTCAGATCGCCGGCTTCATCCATCAGGTCAGCAAACTTATCTTTTACTTTTCCGCCAAAATCAGAAGCTGCATCCGCAAAATCTTCCTGACTTTCTTCTCCGCTTTGCGGTGCTAATAAAATACCAGCCAATACGCCTGCTGCCACACCGATCAATATGCCGGCAATTAATTTTGATTCACTTTTCATTGTTGTAATTTTTAAGGGTTAAGTAAAATTAACCAGAAACCTGATTAAGCTAAATGTACAATTTTTAAACTAAAAATTCGACCTTTTGGTCAACAGTAATCTATTACTTATGTTTCGATGATTTTTATCCGGTAAAAGAAGCATTACCAAAAAACTGTTTTAACAATTATCATAACAGCGTATAATTATTTAATCAAACGATTAACATTTTCAATCTTTATATATTTGTCCCGCGTACAAATCTTAAATTCATATTATGTTTTGGTTTTTAGCCTGCTTGAAAATTAATAGCAGCAGCAAACAAAAACTACAAATTTATCTTGAACAACCTTGATGAAGACTGATCATACCACCGCAGTAATAGAGGAAACGGCTAAGCCCAAATTTGCAGACAGTTTTAAAGGTTTTTTTGAAGATATATACAATGTTTACCGTTTTATCCTCCGGTTTTTTAAGGAAGCTTTTTTGCCGCCCTACGAGTTTAAAGAGTTTATCCGCCAGTGTTACGAAGTAGGTTACCGCTCTTTCCCGCTCATCACTTTAACCGGTTTTATCACCGGGATTGTTTTTACCAAGCAATCCCGCCCTTCACTGGCCGAGTTTGGTGCCACTTCCTGGTTGCCATCTTTGGTTTCCATTGCTATTTTCCGGGCGTTGGCGCCATTAGTTACTGCGCTGATTGGTGCCGGCAAAGTAGGTTCCAGTATTGGTGCCGAGCTGGCTTCGATGAAAGTGACCGAGCAGATTGATGCCATGGAAGTATCTGCAACCAACCCGTTCAAATTCTTGGTTTGTATGCGTGTTTTGGCCACTACTATCAGCATCCCGATCTTGGTGATGTACACTGCATTTGTAGCTATGCTGGGTGCGTATTTGAATGTAAGCCAGAACGAAGGCACCAGTTTTAGTGCTTTTTTTCAAAATGCTTTTGAGCCGATTTCTTTTTTGGATTTTAACACTTCTTTAATAAAATCTATTGTATTTGGTTTTACCATCGGGATGGTGGGCTGCTACCAAGGTTTCAATTCTACCAAAGGGACTGAAGGCGTGGGCAAAGCTGCAAACTCTGCCGTAGTGCTCGGTATGTTTTTGGTTTTTGTGGAAGAAATAGTAATTGTACAGATTTCCGGCTTTTTCCGGGTTTAATAATGGGCTGATGGAAAAAGAAAAAGTTTCATTTATAGATAGAAGCAACGCAGTTATCGAAATAAAAAACCTGGAGAAATCTTTTGGTGATTATGAAGTGTTGCGCGGTATCGATCTGGAAGTTTTTCAAGGCGAAAACGTGGTGGTTCTGGGTCGGTCAGGAACAGGAAAATCAGTTTTAATCAAAATCATCTCAGGTTTGCTTACGCCGGATTCCGGTACGGTAACCGTGCTTGGTCAGGATGTAAACAGCTTAAACACAAAAGAACTGGAGCAATTGCGTCTGAAAATCGGCTTCTCTTTCCAAAATAGTGCTTTGTACGATAGCATGACTGTTCGCGGAAACCTCGAATTTCCATTGGTGCGCAATCAACGCAACCTTAGTAAAGCAGAAGTGGACGAACAGGTAGAATCCGTACTGGATGCAGTTGGTTTATCGCAAACGATCAACCAAATGCCTTCCGAACTTTCCGGCGGCCAGCGCAAACGGATCGGTATTGCGAGGACTTTAATCTTGAAACCGGCCATCATGCTGTATGATGAACCAACTGCCGGTTTAGACCCGATTACTTGTTTGGAAATAAACCACCTGATAAACGAAGTACAGCAACGCTATCAAACATCTTCCATCATCATCACCCATGACCTTACCTGCGCTAAAGCTACCGGCGATCGCGTAGCCATGCTGTTGGACGGCAAGTTTATGCGGACGGGAACTTTTGAGGAGGTTTTCAATACCGATGACGAACGCGTAAAAACATTTTATACTTACAATTTTATCCAATAAAAACATGGCGGCAGCAGAAACTAAACGAAACGTATTGGTAGGCTTATTTATATTTTTAGGCTTACTGATATTTATTGTAGGCATTTTTACCTTGGGTGGCCAGCAAAAAACTTTTGTAAAATCACTGCGGGTTAATGCCGTATTCAGCGATATTGGCGGCCTGAAACCTGGTAATAATGTGTGGTTTTCCGGGGTGAAAATCGGCACAGTCAAAACCATCAAGTTCTATGGCAATTCTCAGGTGGAAGTTTCCATGAACATTGAGCAATCTGCCCGGGAATATATCCGCAAAGATGCCAGTGCCAAATTGAGTTCAGACGGTTTGATCGGCAATAAACTCATCGTTATTTTTGGCGGAAACCCGAAAACAGCCGAAATTGAAGATGGTGATATTTTGCAGGTGCAGAAAGACCTTTCTACCGACGACATCATGAAAACTTTTCAGGAAAACAACCAAAACCTGATCGGCATCACCTCAAATTTTAAACAATTGAGTGCCGATATGGTGAAAGGAAAAGGTACGGCCGGAGCTTTGCTGGCAGATTCTAACTTGGCCAACAGCTTCCGCGCCATTGTAATGAATTTGCAAAAAACCACCAAAACTTCTGCTGCTTTGGCGGGGCAATTGAGTGCTTTTTCATCAAAACTGAACACAAAAGGTGGCTTGGCTGATAAGATGCTGACCGATACCAGCGTGTTCAATAAGCTGTCTGCCACTGCGGACCAGCTGAAACAAACGGCTGCCAAAGCCAGCGTTATCACCGAAAATTTGAGCAAAGCCAGTAACAAATTAAACAGCAGCGACAATGCCATGGGTTTGTTGCTGAATGATGCCAAAACTGCCGATCAGGTAAAAACAACGATGGGCAATTTGCAGGAAAGCTCTGTTAAATTAAATGATGATCTGGAAGCTGTACAGCATAATTTCTTGCTGCGTGGTTTTTTCAAGAAGAAAGAAAAAGCAGAAGCTGCAGCTGCCACAACGCCAAAAACAAATAACTGATACTGTTTTTATCAACCTAAAATTGGTATCCAAAAAACGCCGGGCAAATGTTCCGGCGTTTTTTTTGTGAGTTGAATTTTTGGTGGGATCAGAATTATGAAACCATCAGCTCAACTTGAAAAAAGGTTGATAAAAGAAGCATTCCTGATTTCTGCCAAAATCTAATTGTGTTGCAAGTACAATTTTCCCCTTCTATAAACAGCATCCGAAGATGGCTGGATTGGCAAAATTATTTATGAATAGGATATGTGGATTTGTACCTGGCGAAACTGATTTTGCCGGCATCATTTTCTTCTTTTTATTAAGCAAACCTTACTTCAATCTAAATTTTCCCTCTGAAAAATATTGTATTTCAGCGTGTTTCTACGTGCTGTTTTTACGCTGTTATTTAACGTATTTCTACGTCTCGGATTGAGTATTATCGCTCTTTTACCCAAGCATTCCTACATCGACATTTGAGTTCATATTAATGGACATCAGGAGATTATTTATCTCGGTTTTTTGGTAAAAGCTACAGCTTATGATAAAAGCCTGCTGATTGCCAGACATGATTGAATGTGAAGGATTTCATCAAAAATATTTATACCCGGCAAGCCGAAAACGGGATCAAAGAGTAGGCAATTAAAATTAATGATCATGCCAAAAAAACTAATTCCGTTTAATGAATTTGTAAGTTCATTGAAGCAAACCACTGTTGAGGAGTTTAGGCAAGACCCTGCAACCAAAGTGAGTAGTGCCAGCAACTTTGATGAAATGCGTGTTTACCTTTCCGAGCATTACAGCGGGATGGCTGTACCACACAGCTTTATGGATGAAGATGGCCAGATTTGGGATTGTGTGCCGCTTGACCAGCAACCTGCGCTGAAAGGGACCGGCATAAAAGCAGCAACGCCACCGGATATGCCCATGTATCAAGCAGAACATGGCACTACAGCTACGGCAGAAAAACCGGTTGAAGTAAAGGCGCAGCTTTCGCCAAACCGTAAAGATCATTTGGGCAATGCCATGTTCTGCCCGAAAGACACTATTCCGATCAGGCGCGTTACATTGGAAGAAATGTCGAGGTTTGAAACTTTAGACCATTTCTTTCACAAAGGCCCTTTCTTAAATCAGGGCGGCCATTCGGGCCATGGCAAAGTAGAGCAATCAGGAACAATTACCGACGTAGCTGCAACGCATAAGTATGCACACGCTTATCAGTATGTACCCAACCTGGGCGGGCATAGCTTTCTGAATATTTGGCAACCTGGTATTGGTGCCAATCAAATTTTTTCGTTGTCGCAGCATTGGTATGTGGGCGGTTCCGGCAGCAATTTGCAAACGGTAGAATGCGGCTGGCAGGTATATCCGGGCAAATACAATAACAGCAAACCTTGCCTTTTTATTTATTGGACGGCCGATAATTACAATAAAACCGGTAATTACAATCTCGATAAAAAAGCTTTTGTGCAAACCAATCCGGCTTGGACACTTGGCGGCGCACTAAGCCCGGTCAGCACTTACAACGGCCCGCAGTTTGAGCTTGAGTTTGCGTATTATTTGTATCAGGGCAACTGGTGGTTGTATCTTAAAGGCACATCTTACAAAGAGGCAATCGCTTATTACCCAACTGCATTGTTCAACGGCGGACAATTGGCCACCGGTGCCCAGGAGATAGATTACGGCGGTGAAACCGTTGGAACTACATCCTGGCCACCAATGGGCAGCGGACATTTTCCGGCAGAAGGTTTTGGGAAAACCTGTTTTCAAAGAAACATCTACTATTTTGCAAAAACAGGCGGCAGCGTAAATGCTTCGCTTACAGCCTCGCAGCCTTCTCCGGCTTGTTATAAAATCAACTTATTGTCTGGCGGACCATGGAACTCTTACTTCTATTTTGGTGGCCCGGGTGGCACAGGATGTTAAAATCATTAAACTGATCAGCTTAAAAAGCTCATCATTTTAATTCCTGATGAACTTATAATAAAATAATAATCATTCAAAAATCAACTTAAAAAAATGGAAAATAAAGAAAAAACCACAGAACCTGCCAAAAGGTTCTTGGTAACTTATACAGATAGCAACCTGTCTCAGCAAGCTGCAAGTGCTATTCTTAATGTTGATAATTCTTCTATGCAGAGCGCAGAAAGTATTATGGCAACTGATGCCATACTCGCCGCAGATGATATTGTACATTTTGAAAACATCGGTATTTCAAGTCTTTCGCTAACTGATGAACAGGCACAAAAGCTGCAGGATAATCCTGATGTGCTTGCTGTTGAGGAAGATAAAGAAATGTTTGTGCTGAATGATACGCTGACAGAGGATTATGAGAAAGCTATTACTTCTGCTTATCATTCGGGATATACTTCTGCGATGTATGAACTGTTTCAAAAAATAGTTGTACCGGATACGAATGGCAAGGGACTGAAAAATCCGAAGTTGCCCTTCAGTCCGATCACCCCCAACCAGCCAATCCCCTGGAACATCAGCCTGGTAAAAGCACCTGGTGCCTGGGCAAAAGGCTACAAAGGAACAGGCGTTAAAGTTGCCATATTAGATACTGGCGTGGCGGCCCATCCGGATTTAGTTATTTCCGGCGGTATCAGTTTTGTGCCTGGCGTATCTTCCTACAATGACGGCCACGGACATGGCACTCATTGCTGCGGTATAGTTGGTGCCAGAAACAATGCCATTGGCGTAGTTGGTGTAGCACCGGAATGCGCTTTATATGCGGTAAAAGTGCTGAGCGATGCCGGCAGCGGCCCAACTTCTGCTATCCTGGCCGGGATGGCCTGGGCCAAAAATAATGGCATAAAAGTAGTATCCATGAGTTTGGGCTCACTCTCCGATCCGTCTGTTGCCTACACTACTGCCGTTAAACAGCTCAATGATGCCGGTGTTACCGTAGTTTGCGCCGCGGGTAATAGTATATTCTTCCGTATTTCCCTGGGTAAATTCTCCTGGCAACACTCCTGGTGCAGTAGCTGTAGGTGCGGTAGATGCCCGATCTGTTATTGCTTACTTTTCTTCCAGAGACGGTAAGCCTGGTATTTCTCCATGGAACCAGGTAACATTAGTTGGCCCTGGTGTAAATGTATATTCTACCTACAAAGACAGTGGTTATACAAATATGAGCGGAACTAGCATGGCCACACCGCATATAGCAGGTGCTGTTGCACTGATCAAGCAACGTTTTCCAAATTACACACCAGCACAAGTGAAAAGTTTGCTGCAAAGCTCAGCAACGGATCTTGGCCCTGCCGGGATTGATACCGCCTACGGGGCCGGATTGTTGAATTGTGAAAAAGCAGTAGCGTAACCGTTTTAATTATTCAAATTAATGGCGGAAATCAATTGATTTTCGCCATTACTAAAAAAATGTTTTATGGAAAATATTACTGCAAATTTAGGTGCTGCAATAGCCGGAAGTAATCCCGAAGATAAGCATAACGTCATCGTTACAACAGCTGGTAAGCAGCCTGAAGGTTTTGGTTTGAAAAGTTTTGAAGGTTTGGATGGATTATTTACCGGACAACTTACGCCTGTCGAAATAAAAGAATTAGCCAAAAATGCTGATGTAAAAGCAATTGACCTGGATATAGAAAATTCAATCAGCTGATAAAAAAATTATTGAAAGTATAAGCAACTGCCAGACTGTAGCCCGCTTTCAATAATTTTTCTTAGGGCTTGTTTAAATCTATACAATGAAAAATACTAATGCTTCTTTTACCCTATAAAAATTGGTGTTGTATCAATTTAATGCAATCAGAAACTTAGTTATTACCGTTTTTTAGGTGATAAAAGAAGCATCGAAAATCGAGTGAACAAATTTTAAGTAGGTTCTTAATTTCTATCTGCAAAAAAAATATTTTCAAAATTATTTTTAAATACGAAAAACTTCGTACCATTGTAGTACGAAGTTTTTCGTATGATATGATAGCGATGAAAACAACAGAAAGCGAACTGGAAATTTTACAGATTTTATGGCAACACGATTCTTGCACCGTCCGCGAAGTAAATGAAGAATTAAGCAAAATCAAACAAACCGAAATTGGCTACACCACCACTTTAAAACTAATGCAATTGATGCACGAAAAAGGTTTGGTAGAACGAGACGCCAGCAGCCGGACACATGTTTATAAAGCCTTACTCAACCAAAAGAAGACACAGAAAAGCTTAGTCAACAAATTGATTAACAGTGCTTTCAATGGTTCTGCTTCGCAATTGGTGATGCAAGCATTGAGCGATCATCAATCTTCGCCGGAAGAATTGGAAGCGATTAAAAAATATCTGGACCAACTTAAATAACCATTACAATTATGGAAACTAACCCGTTCATATTGGCACTCAGCAAAACATTGCCCGAATCCTGCCTGCAAGGTTTAGCAGTTTATTTGATATTGCAATTGCTTTTTTATATTGATAAAAGAAGCACGCCTTCATTAAAGTTCAATCTTTATTATGTGGCCAACTTGTGTTTATTTGCTGGATTTGTGTTGACTTTTTTTCATCATTACCAACAAAGCCAAATTACTTCTTTCAATCCAAACTTGTTGCCAAATAAAATTGGGGACAGTATCCCAACAATAATTTCAAAGCCAAACTTGTGGCTGCAATTTAGCTTTTGGACAAGTAATTACGCTTATTTAATTACTGGTTTCTATTTACTTGGATTGCTGTTTTGTGTACTGAAATTAGCTATCGGCATCATCAATATCAGCTGGTTTAGAAACAATAAAAATTTAAAATTGGATAGTTATCTAAGCAATATCTCAAACCAATTGAGTTCCAATTTTAGGTTGATAAAAACAGTATCGGTTTATTTGTCTGATCAGATTTGCGTACCGCTGACAATTGGATTTATCAAACCGATCATTGTTTTTCCGATTGCATTGGTCAACCAATTATCCGCAGAACAAACCGAAGCCATTTTGCTGCACGAGCTGGCACACATCAAACGGAATGATTATTTGCTGAACATCTTCCTTTGCATCGTCCAATCTTTCTTGTTTTTTAATCCAATAGTTTGGTTAATGAAACGCGAAATCAATAAATACCGCGAGCAATGTTGTGATGATTTGGTGCTGGATAATACGCAACACAAAATAGCTTATGCACATGCTTTGCTACTGATCGAGGAATCCAGAAACACACAATTAACGCTTGCTTTGGCTTCCAACGGAAAAAAATACACCTTGTTAAACCGCATCAAAAGAATCACAAATATGAAAATTAACGAACCTTCGCCCCAAAACAAACTAGTTGTGTTGCTACTGGCTTTGATTACAATTGGCATTTCTGTTGCCTGGAATATGCCAGTAAAAAAAGTATTGAAACAATCTACTAATCGTCATTTAACTAGTGTTACAATTGTTGAAACAAAACCAGATTCTTCTAAATTTAAGTTAGCTGCAAATAAAATGTTGCTTGTTCATAAAGCAGCACCTGATTCTTCGAAGATTGAGATGGTTGCAGATACAATCTTTATTGAACATCAGCTAAGAAATAAACCAAATCAAAAGTTAACTTTTCAAGGTAAAGGAATAATTTACGATCCATCTGCTGATACCATTATCAAATCTAAAAACAAGTTTAAAATTGTCTTGGAAGATTCAGTTGGAAATAAAAAAGAATACAATTCAATTGATGAATTGCCAGCTGATGCGCAAAAAGAATTTTTGAAAGAGAATTCAAAGTTGAACGGATTTCAAAAAGTAGATTTCGATTTTAAATTCCCGGATTCTAATAAATTCGTTTACAATTTTAATAATAAGTTTCATTTTAACCCGCAATCGAAAAAGCAGGCAGAAATTATGCGCAAACAAGCAGAAGTGATGCGCCAACAAATACAAAAACAATTTAGCAGCCCGGAGTGGAAAAAGCAGATGGAAGACATTAAAGTTCAGGGCGAAGAAATACGCAAACAATTCAATAGTCCGGAATTTAAAAAGCAGATGGCAGACATCAAGGTTCAGGGTGAAGAAATACAAAAGCAATTTAACAGTCCGGAATGGAAAAAACAGATAGAGAATATCAATAAATTGGCAAACGAAGCAACTACTAAATATTTTAACAGCCCGGAATGGAAGAAGCAAGAAGAAAGCATGAAAAATCTTTCCATAAAATTGAACATGCCATACAACAGCAAAAAATGGAAAAAGCAGATGGAAGATTTGAGGAAAAGCGCAGTAGACAGTGACGGGGCAAACTGGAAAAAATCCTTAGATGAACAGCGCAAACTTGTACCAGAAAAAGCTGGCAAACCGGGAAAGTTATAATTGATACATAAAAAAATTCCCGGTCAAAACGAACCGGGATTTTTCATGCACCAATTTTTATGTGCTAAAAGAAGCATGTCAACTTTTTAATGGCCGGAATGCCCATCCTCGCCATGCGCGTGCCCATGGGATAATTCTTCTTCATTTGCCGGGCGGACATTTAAAATTTCGCCTTTAAAATGCAAAGCCTGTCCGGCCATCGGATGGTTCAAATCTACCAAAACCGTATCTTCTGCAACCGAAACTACCTGGCCTTGCAAGCGGTTGCCTTCATTGTCCTGCAAAGGCAACATGCTGCCAACCGCCGGGATTTCTTCTGTCCCGAACATTTCTTTTGGCAAACTGGCAATGGCTTCATTGTCGTATTCGCCGTAAGCATCTTCGGCTGTCAACCGGAATTCGTATGGGTCGCCGGCACTTAAAGTGCTCAAATGCTCTTCAAATTTGGGCAGCATCTGGCCGGCACCATAAATAAATGTCAGCGGCTGCTCTTGGGTGGCACTTTCTACCAAACCTTCTTCGCCATTTTCCTGATCTACGTACAAATCATAAGTTAATGATACAACGTGCTGTGGTTCAATTTTCATGTTTTTTGTTTTGGGTGAGAAGAGCGGGAGCGAAGATTAAGACATGTATATCTTCGCACCTCAATCTCCGCTCCTCGCACCTATTCTACAATCTGTTTAAATGCTTCCGAAACTTCATCAACCGGTAGCTGGCAGGTTTTGTCTTTGCAAACAAAAATGCTGTTTTTACTGCCGATTTTATCCTCCAACAAAGGTAAAGTTCCTTTTGTTCCGCCCAAGATAATTTTGTTGGGAAGATATTTTTTCTCGAATTCTTTTCTTTTTTCTTCGGATTTTTCACCGGTGATCACGATCTCGTAAACGCCAAAAACGGCATCTAAAAGAAGCATTGCCCAATTGGAAAAAGACGAACCATACGATGCCATGCTTTTTTCAATGTTCAATAAAAGCTGTCCAGACAATTGATGATATTCTTCGTGATCAAAAAGCAAACCTAACTTTTTCAGATTTCTGGCCATTACAGAATTGGAAGACGGAATTACGTTGTCCATCACTTCTGTTTTTCGGGCGATCAATTGCACATCTTCATCCGAAGTATAAAAAAACATGCCGGTTGCCAGATCGTAAAAATGATCCACGGCATAATCGTTTATTTTTCGGGCTTCCAACAGCCATTTTTCCTCAAAAGTAACTTCGTACAAAGCAATTAAAGCTTCGGCAACCAAAGCATAATCATCCAGAAAAGCAGGCGAAGTATTTTGATAAACACGGTTTAGTTTGCCGTTTCCGTTTGACAGATTTTGCAGGATAAAAGAAGCATTGCGGATAGCCGTTTCCAGATATTGCGGTTCGTCCAAAGCGCGATATGCATCGCAGTAACCTTTCAGCATTAAACCATTCCAACCGGCCAGGATTTTATGGTCCAATCCCGGCCGAACGCGCGTGCTTCTTTTATCGAGTATTTTTTGGCGTGCCTGATTGATTTTCGTTTGCAGTTCATCCACCGAAAGCCCGAAACGTTCGTCCAGTTCATCGGCATCATCTTTTCGGAAAAAAATATTGGTTTGCTCCTCTTCCCAGTTTCCTTCTTCGGTTACATGAAAATAAGTGTTGAATAATTCTGCATCTGAACCCAAAACTTCTTCTACTTCAGCTTTGGTAAACGTGTAAAACTTACCTTCCACACCTTCGCTATCCGCATCCAAAGCCGAATAAAAACCGCCTTCCGGAGAAGTAAGTTCGCGTTCGATAAAAGCCAAAGTTTCCGCAATAATTTTCGGATACAAAGGATCAACGGCCCAGGTAAAAGCCTCCGCATACAAGCTCACCAGCTGCGCATTGTCATACAACATTTTTTCAAAGTGAGGCACATGCCAGTTTCCATCCACCGAATATCGGGCAAAACCGCCGCCAATCTGATCATAAATCCCGCCGAAAGCCATTTTTTCCAGCGTGACGCGGACACTCATCTGCACGGCTTCATCTTTCATTAAATGGGCATAACGCATCAGGAATTGCCAGTTGTTGGGCATCGGGAATTTTGGCGCGCGGTTGAGGCCGCCTTCCACCATATCAAATTGCCGTTTCCAAGGCGTTATTATGGCTTCCAAATCATTTTTGGAAAATGCTTTTGCTTCGTTTACAAACTCAAATTGTTCGTATTTGTGGATGCCTTCGGTGAGGCGGACGGCATAATCTTCGGCTTCCTGCGGTTTTTCTTGCCAGAAACCAGCCAGGTTGACGAGCAAGTTCAACCAGTCATTTTTGGGGAAATAAGTGCCGCCGTAAACCGGCCGCTGATCGGGCAGACAGATGCAATTTAATGGCCAGCCGCCACGGTTGGTCATCAGTTGAACAGCACTCATATAGATTTGGTCAACATCCGGCCGTTCTTCCCGATCTACTTTGATGCAGACAAAAAAGCGGTTCATTATTTCGGCAACTTCCTGACTTTCAAAGCTTTCATGCTCCATTACATGGCACCAGTGGCAGGCAGAATAACCGATACTGATCAGCAATAATTTGTTTTCGGATTTAGCTTTTTGCAGCGCTTCTTCGCCCCATGGAAACCAATTTACGGGATTCTGGGCGTGCTGCTGTAAATAGGGCGAGGTAGAATTGATGAGTTTATTTGGCATGATGCTGTTTTTATCAGGGTAAAATTGTTATGAACAATACCGAAAATGAGGTTTTAGTTTGAAACCTTATTAACCTTATTAAGGGTTGATGAGGCTTTATAAATTCCTTGACATTCCAAAAACATTAAAAACCCGATACTTGTTGCAACATCAAACAAGAAAAATTATGAATTCAGTACATGCATACGCGGCGCAGGCAGCCGAAACACCTTTAGCACCTCATCAGATTGACCGCCGCGAACCGGGAGCTGATGATGTAGAAATTAAGATTTTATATTGCGGCGTTTGCCACTCCGACATCCATACTGCGCGCAACGAGTGGGGCGGCACGCAATATCCGGTTGTGCCGGGACATGAAATTGTTGGAAAAGTAACCCGTGTGGGCGAGAACGTAACCAAATTTAAGGAAGGTGACACCGTTGGCGTAGGCTGTTTTGTAGATAGCTGCGGCCACTGCGACAATTGCAAAGACGACCTGGAGCAATATTGCGAAAACGGAAATACGCAAACTTACAACTCCAAATCCCAGGATGGAAAAACCATCACCAACGGTGGTTATTCTTCACATATCGTTGTTACACAAGGTTTTGTGTTGCATGTTTCTGATAAGTTACCTTTAGAAAAAGTTGCACCTTTGTTGTGTGCCGGCATCACCACTTACTCTCCGCTGAAACATTGGGGCGTAAAAGAAGGCGATAAAGTTGCCGTAGTTGGTTTGGGCGGATTAGGCCACATGGCTGTAAAATTGGCTGCTTCTATGGGCGCAGAAGTTACGATGCTGAGCCGTTCTCCATCCAAAGAAAAAGATGCCCAGGAATTGGGCGCGCATCATTTTGCCTTAACTACCGAGCCGGAAACGATGAAAGGTTTGGCCAACACGTTTGATTTTATCATCGATACAGTTTCTGCCAAACATAGTTACAACGATTATTTGCCTTTGATGCGCACCAACGGCGTAATGATTTTGTTAGGCGTTCCACCGGAACCGTCTGATGTACATGCAGTTAACCTGATTTTTGGCCGTCGTAGTATTGTAGGTTCTTTGGTTGGAGGAATTAAGGAAACACAGGAAATGCTGGATTACTGTGCCGAAAAAGGGATTACTTCGGATGTAGAAATGATCAGCATTGATCAGATCAACGAAGCTTATGAACGTACTTTAAATGCAGATGTGAAATATCGTTTTGTGATTGATATGGCTTCTTTAAATTAATCAAAAAATACCTCATAAAAAAGCATCGCTGTTGTTGGCGATGCTTTTTTTATGAGGTAAAATTTTACTTCTGTGCCAAAATTTCTACTTGTTCAATTACCGGATCTTTCGATAATAATTCTGAAGCATTTGCCATTAGGTTTTTGGCAATTTCTCCGGCCAAGTGGGCTTTGCGGCCATCTTCATTGTTAAAAGTATCAAAAATACCAAAAGTAGAAGGACTTAATTTTAAGGCGTACCAGCTTACCGTTTCTGGTTCTTGCTGAGCCAATGCCAAGGCAGATTTTAAAAAATCTTCTACGGCTTGTTCTTTGCCTGGCTTGGCTTCTACGCGGGCTAATAATGCAAATGGAGTCATGTTTATCGGTTTTAAATCTATGATAAACAACTTACTGGAAATTGATTTGTTTTTTGGCTCCTGATAATCAACACAAAATTCCATAAAAAAATCCTGCTGTTAAGTTAACAGCAGGATTTTGAGGTGATAAAAGAAGTATGATAATTAATAAATTGCTTTACGTTTGGTTATGGTATGTGTTCCGGCACGAGATTTTCCTTTATCTGTTTCATTTCCAACCACATAGCCTGCGCCGGCACCCAATGCGCCGCCAATCAGCGCACCTTTAACACCATGGCCAATTAGTGCGCCACCCAAAGCACCTGCACCACCGCCAATGATAGCATCTTTTGCCCTTTTGGACATGCCGTGGCGGGTTTTAGTTTTGGTAAGATACTTGTGGCCATTCTTGTAGTAAGTGTGCTTAGCAGTTTGCGCCTGCACAAAATCTGCATTAGCGGCAGATAGCGTAAAGATTACGGCAAAAATTAAAATCAGTTTTTTCATGGATAAGTTTAAATTCATAAGATTGATAAAGTAAATAAATAATACTTTATCTTTTTAACGAATTTTTTGTGCTAAAGTTCAATACTTATAATGCGTAATTTTCTTCTTTGTCAAGCTGATACTAATTTTGACCTGATAAAAACAGCATCCGAATTTATTAAACGGATTTTATGTTGATAAAAGAAGCATTTATCTTTTCAGCTTTTGGATAAAAAATTCCAGCGTTAAACCCCAGGCCAGTTCTGCGGCTTCGGCATTAAAACTGGCTCGTTCATCGCAGAAAAAGCCATGGTCGGCATCAGAAAACTCAACATAAACAAACTTTTTTTGAGCATTGGTGAGTTCTGTTTTAACGGTTTCAATCTGCTCTTTCGGGATGTGCTGATCTTTTCCTCCCCAAAAAAATAAATGCGGTGCCTGCAAAGAAGCTGCCCGCTTGATGAGTTCTGGTGCAATGCCACCGCCATAATAAGAAACCGCCGCTTTGAATGGCAACAACGTATTGGCCAAAAAACTAACGCGGCCACCAAGGCAATATCCGGTAGCAACAACTTGACTATGAATCACTTGCGCATTGCTATTGAGCCAGTTCCAGGCAGCGTGGATATCGGCCTCTAAACCTGCAACGGTGATGGCTTGCATGTGCGGCATGGCAGAAGGAAAATCAGTATAATCAATCTCGATGCCAGCCGGCGCGGAGCGATGGAAAAGTTCTGGGGCGATAACCAAATAACCTTCATCGGCAAAACGATCAGCCAGTTTGCGGATGTGATGGTTCACCCCAAAAGCTTCCTGAAATAAAATTAAAGCAGGAAAAGGGCTTTTGCCATGCACCGGAATGGATGTATAAGCCTGCATAGTGGTGCCGTCGGCAACGGATAATTGCACAAAATTTTGTAGAGCTGACATAGTTTTTTTATTGGTAAAAGCAGTATTTGCCAAAAATGGTTTGCAGGACAGATGCTTTTTCTATCACCTAAAAATCAGGATCAGCCGAGCTTGTTTTTGTTGGGTTTGGGTTGAAAAACACGTTAGTTCTGCACCGGCATTTCCCTCAATTCCTGCGGCGTAAGTTGCTTGTAACCTGTTGGCGTGGAGAATACACCTGCCGGAACAGGTTCAAATTTAAGCTGTTTTACGGTTACTTTCATTTTCATCACGGCCTGGCTGATGGTGAAAGCGAGCGGCACGCCCAAAGTAGAATCCAGCATCATCGTTATTGAATTTTGCGGTACGGCAATCTTACTGGTAAACCAGGCTTCCGTGGTTTCACCGGACAATTTGTCCTGAAAAAGATATTTTTGGGCCGGATAACCGGCAATCGTTTTGGTTTCTTTTTGTGGCGTAACCGTATGCGGCGGCAACGTGCCAATTTCTTCTGCCTGCTCGGCTTTGTTGTAATCTACCTTAAACTGCCGGAAAGCAGATTTCAGCAAAACACGCATAAAACCGGTTTTTTTATCCGTGATGATCGTAGTCGATTCCTGTTTGGATTCTTGGATGCTCACGGTAGAATCACCTTTAAAATATACTTTGGCTTCTTTCGGCAAAAAAGCTGCAAAACGCTTTAAACTGTCCGGCAGCTGGTACTCCAGTTGGTAAGTAACGGAACCTTCATCATTACTTTTATGATTGCAGGCAGCTAAAAACAGGATGGAAACGAATGCTGCAAAAATATTTTTCATAAATGGATTTTTTCGATTTGGTTTTGTGTAGGCAAGTATATTCCTTATTTCAACCTAAAACAATAAATTATATTGATAAAAGAAGCTTGTATTTTAACGAAAACCACCATCTTTCAATCTCAAAATATGCCGGTTGCCATGCTTCTTTTATCGGTACAATTCTTTGATCTGCCGATGCTTGATTTTGTGTGCTTTCGGTATGTGTTACCTGATAACTTTATAAAATCCTGTTGCTTTTGTTCGAATTGAGAAATTAGCTGGTTTTATCGCGACAAAATATTAATAACTCTTGTTTAAAACAGTTTTTTTGCAAAAACATTTAATTTTTCCACAATAATATTAATCAACAAAACAATTTATATCTTGGTTTTGTCATCTGATTGAAAATCAAACTTTTAATCTATTGGCTTAGATGCCAGTTTCGGGGTTTTTTGTAAACGTATATTAACTAATTGTATCATGGAATTTTTAGTCAATGCTTTCAAAACAAAAAAACAGCATCATTTATCCGAATTATTGATTTCTAAAGAGCAGCTCCAGCAAACCATTGGTCGGGATTTTAACAAATCTATCGCCAATATCTTGGGCTTGGTTTCTTTGCTGGATGAAAACTGTACTTCCGGTCAGGATTTTGAAGATATCCGCCGTTATTTATCTACCGAAGCAAATAACTTGGATGTAATGGTTAAGAATATTTGCGCTTAAACGCTTCGGAGATTGTTTTTTATCATGCTGTTTTTACCGGCATAAATTTGTGATGAGAAACATATTTTTGCCGGATTATAACTTTACTTGGCAGAAATCCAATCCTCTTTCTTGTCTATCTGGTCGCCAAGCTCCTGCACTTGAGAATTGTGCAGCCATTCTTCTTTCTCACATATCCAACCCGATTCAAGCCGCCGCAATTCAATACTAACCAGTATGTTCCTGCCGATAAACCGGTATAAACCATCACATTCTGCTGTTACCTTGCCATAAATCTGTCCCAAAATCGGACTGGTAAAATATACCTCCATCTCGTTTTTCATGCTTTGCTGTGTATTCAGTACCAAGGGTTGCAAAACGCTTGCTCCTAACACTTTTACAGCCAAATGAGATTGAAAGTTGCAGCAAAAGCTTCTTTTATCACCTATTTTTTAGTTTGATAATTTGAATAAAACGATTGCTGCAAAAGCTTGTCGGCAAGTAAGTTCCAAGTTTAACCTGCCGACAAGAAGATAAATTTATTTAACCACAATTAATTTTTTGGTTAATATATTTTTCCCACTCATCAAATTGATGATATAAGAACCGGTTTGCAGGTTTCCAACGTTCAGCATTAGCTGGGTTTTGGTGTTGGCTTGCGTCATGGCATCAAACAATTTACCCATTAGCTGGCCTTTTGCGTTGTACATCAGGATAGTAGTTTGCCCGGCATCCGGCAAAGCAAATTCTACATTGGTTTGCTGCACGGCCGGGTTTGGGTAGATAAACAAGCCGATTTTTACCGTTTCAGAAACAATATCTGTAGCAGTTATTGCTGCAGGAATGCTGCTATTGGCTTTAAAAAGTGTGGTGCCTAATTGCGCAGCATTGTACGGCGAAAGGTATTTGCCGGGCAGCGGACTTTCAACTGTTCCGCCGGGCAGCTGCCATTGCACCGATAAGTTATCACCGCCGGCACCTTGTTTGTGCAACGTTTCGATGTAGTATTTTTTGCCTGCAACCAAACTTATAGTGGCAGATTGTTGCGAGGCGTATTTTGTCCATTCCCGGAAACTTGTCCAACTGACTACATTTGCAATCCTGACTTTATTGGCCGGATTATCATCCGTAGAAAGATATAATTCTGCCGCATCATCAGCAGCCAACCAAAAAACATAACCGCCGGTTTGCGGCGCGCAGATGTATCCGCGGATGCGCGAAGCATAATTATCACCAACACCTCCCGGCCCTTCCAATGCGGTGAGCTGGCTGCTGGAAGTTGGTGCGGTTTGAAAAGAAAAATCTGAAATATTATTACCGGGAACATTCCGCCATTCCTCACGCAAAATTGTTCCGGTAGCCGAACAAGTAGTTGAAGCAGGCGAAACTATAAAACTTTGTGTTACTGATTTTGCAGTGGTAAAAGAAGCATTGCCCGCCTGAGAAGCTTCTACCACTACGGTTCCGCTGCCGGTGATGCTGAGCATATTGCCCGAAATTGTAGCAGGCCCGGAAACAATTCTGAAACTAACAGCCAGCCCGGACGAAGCCGTAGCCGAGAGCGCAAAAGCTGCATCGCCAATAGTTTTTGAAGCAAGCGCGGCAAAACTAATTGTTTGATCTGCTGCAGCTACTACCAAAGTGGTGTATGGCGATAAATGGGTTCCAGCAATCGGCGTTTCTGTCGTGCCATCCGGCAGCTGCCATTGCACAGACAAGTTATCGCCGCCGCCACCTTCTTTCTGCAAAGCTTCGATATAATATTTTTTGCCGGCCTGCAACGCAATCGTAATTGATTTTTGGGTTAGATATTTGCCAAATTCACGAAAACTCGTCCAGCTATCGTTGTAAGCAATCCGTGTTTTGTTGGATGGATTATCATCCGACGACAGCCATAGTTCTCCGGCATCATCGCTGGCGATCCAAAAAGTATAGCTGCCGGTTTGCGGTGGAAAAACGTAGCCACGAATGCGGGAACCATAATTATCGGCTGCATCTTTTGGCCCTTCGAAAGAAGCGATCTGAGCGGTTGAAGTTGGCGTAGTTTGAAGCGGAATATCGGCAATTGTGTTTCCGCCGGCGTTATCCCATTCCTCTCTGCTAATTGATCCTGAACCGGTTGCTACAACCGCAGTTGCAGTTGCAGTATCCACGTAAGGCGACAAATGGTTTCCCGCGATCGGCGTTTCCATCGTAGCATCCGGTAATTGCCATTGCACAGATAAATTATCGCTGCCGCCGCCTTCTTTCTGCAAAGCTTCAATATAATATTTTTTGCCGGCCTGCAAGGTAATAGCAACTGATTTTTGGGTTGGATATTTGCCAAACTCCCGGTAATTTGTCCAGCCATCCACATAAGCAATCCGTGTTTTGTTAGCCGGATTATCATCCGAAGAAAGCCATAATTCCCCAGCATCATCCGTAGCCAGCCAGAACGTGTAAAGTCCGGTTTGTGGTGCACAAACATAACCGCGGATGCGGGAACCGTAATTATCGGCTGCATCTTTTGGTCCTTCAAAAGAAGTAAGCTGACTGGTTGAAGTGGGTTTGGTTTGAAGCGGGATATTGGCAATGCCGGTGCCTCCAACATTGTCCCATTCTTCCCGCAGGATCGTTCCGGTAGCAGCACAACTTACGGCAGCAACATTACCGGTGGTGTTTGTTGCTGCCGTGTCCGCGACCAATACCGCGGAGTTGAACGGATTGAGTTTGATACTCCCGGTATAGCTGTTTCCGGCAGCATCGTAGCTTTGGCTGGCAGTGGCAAAGCTTTGAACTGCAGAACTGGTATTGTACAAAAAGCTAATATATTTTGCAGGATTGGTAGCCGTAACATCGGTCTGCTCCAAACGAATATTGTCTAAATACAAGGCTGCTGATTGCTCGGGCACATCAAACACAATGCTGGCATTGCTTTCTGTAGCGGTAGCAGTGAATACAAACTCTTTTTCGGTTCGGCTGCTGTTAATTGTTGCTGATAACCGCGCCGACAAATCAGCATAACCTCCTGTACTTTGGCGCAAGTAAGCCGTTATGGCCTTGCCTGTATTTGTACCCAGCATACTGAGGCGCAACCGGTAGCTTTTACCAGCCGTTACAGAACCAATACCAATTACTACAGAACCATAATTATTACCTGTATTTGAAGCATTTGAAAACGATACTTTCAGTGCGCCGCCGTCTAGCGCACCGCTGCTCCAAGCCGTCGTGCAGTTACCCGCCGAAGCATATGCGTATAATCCGTTTGTGTTTGCATCGAAAGTACCGTTTGCATATTGGTTGCTGCCCGTAGTTTTATTTATTGTATAGGCCGCAACATTGTGCGTAGGTGTGGTAGAACCCTGATCTTTACCATATAGTAGCTTCCATGATTCCACACTCAATGTACGATAACTATAGGTGCCATTTACTTGTTGCAGTACCCCGATTACCTGATCATTATTCAGCGGCCGGTCATAATAGTTCTGACTGAACGTACCGAAGTTTGCAATATCATTGTCTTTCGACTTGTATTCTGCCGGCATCTGCCCGGCCTGGAGGGCATAAAAGATATTACTTGTTACCGAACAATTATAAACCGGTTTATCTGCCGCTACATTGTCGTGCTCCATTACCAGCTGCGTAATGCCGTTGTTATAAAGCGTATTTTGGCTGATTGTTATGTCGTGCGCATTGTGGATATACATGCCGTAAGTAGCGCAATTGGCCACCGTATTGCCTGTAACCGCTACCTGCCCTGCATTATCATCAATATAAATTCCATGGGAGTAAGCTTTATTCGGGTTGTCCGTTCCGGCAGGTGCGCCTTTGCCGTTCAGTACGATATTACCCGAAACTATCCTACCCGTATTTTGCGGCGCATTGGAACCGTTGTTCCAGGTGTAAATTCCGCCGCCATCATCTTTAACCATGGTAAAGTTGCTTACCACATTATTTTTGATCGTAACATTGTTTCCGCTGAAGCTTAGCGCGATGTAACCTGTACTGTCGATCACGTTATTAGCTACCAAATTATTGTCGCCGCCAATCGTAATCCCTTCATAAGTTCCATCACCGTTATCGCCCATACCGGCATCCATACCCGTGTTTTTGATCTGGTTATTTCTCAGCACTGTTCCGTTTCCGCCGTTCACACTGATGGCATTATTGGCTGTGTGCCAGATCAGCGTGTTCTCCACCGTCAGCCCTTCTGTACCTGTTGCATTGATCGCGTTTTTGCCTGAAAACAACAGCTCGCAACCGGAAACATGAATATTCTGTGCCGCACTGATCTCCATCGCACTTGCCGTAGCACCACTTAGCCGTAACCCTTCAAATGATAAATTACTTTGGTTGATGATGCGTACCAGCGTTTCAGTAACGCCTGCCCGCACTGCACTCGGGTTGCTTCCGGAAAACAGTCGCAGGGTTTTGCTGCTTGCATTGTAATACCATTCTCCTTCGCTATCCAGTGTGGCCGGGTGGTTTTGTATAAAATAGCCAAAACCCGTTGCACCCCAGTAGCCCGTAGGCGAACTGTAATTTAGCGTAGTGCCGGATTGTGTAGTGATGTTGTTTTGGTCAATTATCCAATGTGTTTTGCGCAGCACCAATTGCCCGCCAGCCCAGTTTTGCCCGGCCAGTTTGCTATCTGTAATGGAGTTATTTGTGTTGAAGCTATCGTATGTCAAGTAGCCGCCGTTGGCAGCCGTAGCATTCGGGTAGCGGCCTACTGCTTTTGCTGCACCATTTACCGTCAAGGTGTTCAAGTATGAAAGCCCGCCTGGAACCGTAGCTTCCCAAACGTTGCCGCCTTTTTGCACAAAACCCGTTAGCTGTACAAAACCTGTCAGCTCCGGCAATGCCCCGTCTCCGTAAGCACCAAAAGTAATTGCCGCGCCGTTACCGCCGGAGCAATTTAATGTTAACGTTCCGCTGAAGGTATCGCCCCGCTTAAATAGTACCCGGTCGCCTGCTTGTAACTGTCCGCTCACTGCGCTTACTTTGGCCAAACTTTGCCATGGCGTGCCCATCTGCTGCGCTGTAGCCATGCTCCGGCTATCATCGCCCCCACTTGACGAAACGTAATAAGTTGTGGCAAAAACATTTAAATTTAACAGGCATAAAAACAGTACAGATGATAATCTGACCGGAAAACATAAGTAAAAGTTCGTCATATAAAATTTAGCTCAAGCAAGGATTTTAAAAGTAACTCTTTTTAGTACGCTTTAATATACTACGGCTAAAATTTTATGCTGTTACAAAAGAATTAAGATATATTTTACTTCATTAGAGTGATAATTCAACCCTAATAATCATCACACAACCAAATTTTATATCAAACGAGACCTATATTAATTCAAAATATAAAAATCATCTGTTTTTAAACTGTATTTTACCTTCAACTTAAAAAAATATTATCTACTTGTTTGCCATGAAATTCATCGCCTTTGAAATATATAAGTATTCTATCCCGATGCAACCTTTTACCATCGCTATCGGCACAATGGATTTCGCCCAAAACCTGTTTGTCCGGGCGCATACCGATACCGGTTTCACTGGTGTTGGCGAATGTTCGGCTTTCCCGATGATTGTGGGCGAAACCCAAAACACGTGCTACGAACTGGCAAAAGACTTTGCTGCTTTGTGGAAAAACAAAGATGCGTTGGATATAGCAGCAAGGTTGGCGGAATTGGATTTGTACATCGCCAAAAATTATACGGTAAAAAGTGCATTCGATATGCTTTTATATGATCTGGCGGCCAAAAATGCAAACCAGCCTTTGTACCGGTTTTTGGGCGGAGAAAAAAGAAAGGTCGAAACCGATATTACCATCGGGATTGCAACGCCGGAAGCAATGGCCCAATCTGCCATACAATTCAAAAATCAGGGTTTTAAGATCATCAAAGTAAAATTGGGCAAACCGGCTGCGGATGTAGAGCGCATCAAACAGATCAGAAATGCCATCGGCCCGGAAACCAAAATCAGGATTGATGCCAACCAGGGCTGGACTTTTGACGATGCTGTTTTTACCCTGCAAAATTTGGCACCTTATCAAATTGAGTTTTGCGAACAGCCGATGCGCACTTACAATGATGAATTGCTGCCCGAATTGTGCCAGCTTTCGCCCATTCCGATTATGGCTGATGAAAGTGTTTACACACATTATGATGCCGAGCGGATCATCCGGAACAAAGCCGCAAAATACATCAACATCAAATTTGCCAAAAGCGGCGGCATCAATGAAGCTATCAAGATCAATCAAATTGCCGAACAAAATAACATGCAATGTATGCAAGGCGGAATGCTGGAAAGCCGTTTGGCTTTAACGGCCAATATTCATTTTGCAATGGCTTTTAAAAATATCTGTTTCTTTGACTTGGATACTTGTTTGTTGGGGCATTTGGTCGATCCGGTAATTGGCGGTTGCCAGTGCCATATTTCGGAGTTGGAATTGGATGATTCGCCAGGAATCGGGGCTGATATTGATCAGCAATATCTAGATAAATTGGAAAGCATAATTGTATAATTGATGCCAATGCTTCTTTTACCCTATAAAAATTGGTATCGGTTTCAATCTAAATAAAACTAAAAAACAAAAGTTTACCAATTTTTAGGTGATAAAAGAAGCATCGAAAATAGATTGAACAAATTTTAAACAGCTCTAAAACAGGTTTATTTTTGAAGTTGGACAAACGGGTTGAAACCCATTTTTACAAAACTGGCCGAGCCTACAACTCTATGAAAGCTGCAATTGCAGAGGCGTAGCCTCAGTACATTTTGTAGCAACGGATTTAAACCCGTTGATTTTAGCATGATAAAAGAAGCATATAATCTTCTCACTAATAAGCTTAAACAACTTCACTTGCAATTACTTCAAAGTAAGCTTTTTTTAATTTCAAAAAACTATTGGTTTAGTCAGCATGTTGTTCAGATCATAAATAAAAAAATAATTATGAAGGCAGCAGTTTTTCACAAACCAGGCGATATCAGTTACGATACCGTTCCCGATCCGAAAATTGAAGATGCGGGTGATGTTATTTTAAGAGTTACTTCCACCGCTATCTGCGGTTCGGATTTACATATTTACGACGGCGGGATACCGCAAACAAAAGACATGATTGTAGGCCACGAATTCATGGGCATTGTGGAAGAAGTTGGGCCATCTGTAAAAAACCTGAAAAAGGGTGACCGTGTGGTCGTTCCGTTCCCGATTGCTTGCGGCCATTGCTTTTTCTGCACACACGGAGCTACGCCGCATTGCGAAAATTCTAACTACGAACATTACGGCCCGGACGGCGATTTGTTGGATCAAAAAGGCGGTGCTTTGTTTGGTTATACCGATTTGTACGGAGGTTATTCCGGCGGCCAGGCAGAATATGTGCGTGTGCCTTATGCGGATATCAGCCCACGGAAAGTACCCGATAATATGACGGATGAGCAAGTGCTGTTTTTAACAGATATTTTTCCAACCGGCTGGTCTGCAATAGATTGGGCGCAATTAAAAGGCGGCGAAACGGTTGCTATTTTCGGTTCTGGCCCGGTTGGTTTGATGGCACAAAAGGCCGCCTGGATCAATGGTGCAGGCCGCGTTATCGCCATCGATCCTGAAAATTACCGCTTAAAAAGAGCAAAAGACGTGAACAAAGTAGAAACCTTAAACCCGCATGATGTAGACGTGGTAGAAGCCATCCGCGAGATGACAGGCGGCCGCGGTGCTGATGTTTGTGTAGATGCCGTAGGTTTTGAAGCCGAACGTTCTTTTTTGGATAAAGTAAAAGCCACTGTTAACTTTGAAAAAGGCACGATGAAAGTGCTCGAAATGTGTTTCCGGGCCGTGCGCCGTGCCGGAACCGTTACTGTGGTTGGTGTTTATGGTACGCCGTTTGATAATTTTCCGTTAGGTCGTATGTTTGATAAAGGTATCACCATCAAACAAGGCCAGGCCCCAGTTTTAAATTATATTGATCATTTGATCGAATTAGTTACTACCGAAAAGGTAATCTTGGATGATATTATTTCCCACACTTTGCCGCTAAGCGAAGTAGCACATGGTTATGATATTTTCAAAAACAAAGAAGATGATTGTGTGAAAGTTGTGCTGAAACCATAATTTCAATTCATCAGCTTTGAATCAAAAAACCCTGAACTTGGATCCAAGTTCAGGGTTTTTTATGGGATAAAAGAAGTGTTGGTTTGTTAATAAATTAACCTTTTAACTCGCCTAAAATTCTGGACGTGATAGCAACATGTTCTTTAAAAACAGCTAAAGTTAAAGTAGCCAAATGCTTGGTTTGATTTTCTGCCGGGCTGGTTTTGCCTGCTGCGTTTTTTAAGTAATTTTGCGTCAAATCTCTTAAAAACTCATGGTTTTCAAGCTGTGCCTGGATGTAAGCTTTATCAAAATCCATTCCTGGTTTTGCCGCTTTAATCTTGGCAAGTGTTGCTTTTGCTTTTGCATCCATTGGCGGAACTGGGGTTGCTAAATCTTCAAGCACCTTGGTTACAGCAATTGCTTCTGTCAACTCAAATCCAGCAAATTCTTTCGCATTTTTGTTTGTCGCTTTGCTAACTGCAATCTGGCTGGTAACTAATGAAAGTTCAGCTGGGCCCATAACGCCCACCCGAAATTCTTTTTCATTAGAAGCCATCGGTGTTGGTGCATCACCAAAAGCAACGGTAGCTGTAGCAGCATCAGCAGTAAAAGATTGCAACAAAGAAAGTGTAAGTGAAGCACCTGCACCCAAGGCAATCGTGTCTTTTATTGATTTTTTAAAGAAAACTCGTCTGGGTGTTTTTTCGTTATAATTCATGGATATTTTGTTTAATAAAGACGTACGAAATAACTTTAGGAAAGTTTAAATATTTTTTATATTAATAATGATGTCAAAACCATTTTAATCAATATTATAATAAAAATGCCGGAACTTAAACTCAAGTTCCGGCATTTTTATGTGCTAAAAGAAGCATCTGCTTATTCTGATTTGTCAACCGGTTCCTGTTGTTTTTTCATCATATCAGCAACCAAATGATCGGGCGTTAAATTGGTCATACCAATCATCGCTTTGTTTTTAAAACCGGAGATAACCATATCATCACCAGCCATCAAAGCATCGTAACCATCTTTGGCTACATCAGCTGCTGAAGACATTCCTGATTGAAGGATTTTAGAATCCTGCATTTCTGCTTTGTTAAAAAAGTCGGTTTCGGTAGCACCTGGCAGCAAAGCGGTAATTGTAATGCCGTTGTCCTTATTTTCAGAGCGTAAAGCTTCTGTAAAAGATTGAATAAATGCTTTTGTACCATGGTAAACCGATTGGTAAGGGCCGGGCGTTTTACCAGCAATAGAAGAAAGGTTTAATATCTTTCCATCTTTCCGGGCAATCATTTCCTTTAAAAAAGGTTTTGTTAAAGAGATAGTTGCACCAATGTTCAGGTGGATTATTTCCAGTTCGCGATTAATATCCGTTTCTGCAAATAAACCATATTGACCTTGTCCGGCATCATTTACCAAAACATCAATTTGAATGCCTTTAGATTTTATTTCATTATAAACTTCAAGCGGAGCTTCAAGTTTAGATAAATCTTTAGCAATAGTAATTACCTCAACTCCAGACTGTTTTAGTTCGTTAGCCGTTTTTTCCAGTTCTTCTGTATTTCTGGCAACGATTACTAAATTGTATTGATCTTTTGCAAATAATTTGGCCAGCTCGTATCCGATACCGCTGGTTGCACCAGTTATCAGTGCGTACTTTTGATTGTTTGACATCTTGTTTTTAATTTATTGATACTGTTTTTATAACACTATTTCTATACTGGTTAATTTTCTATGGTCGTCATTTCTTCAAGTTTAGAGTTTTGTAAAGTCATGTTCTTTTCTCAAAATTGGTTTTAGAATTGATGCAATTTAATAGTTAAACAAATAACTTATCAAGATTTATATGGTTTTGATAAAATCATTTTTTTACAAAATTAAATCCTAAAAAGCAGAAAGAGATTTGCAGAGGTTTTATGGGCAGATGCTTCTTTTATCAACCTTTTTTTGTTGGAATTAATCAATAATTAAACCAAACTTCGGTACAGATCAATCAACTCTGTCCGGATCTTTTCCTGATCAAACTGCTTGATCATTTCCACAGAAATCCGTAAACCTGCCGCATAAAAATTGGGTTCGTTGATGAGTTTTTTAGTGATTTGGATAAATGCTTCCGTGGTTTTGGCTTTGAGGTAAGGCTGCTCATAAAGCAATTCATATTCGCGGATGTCGCGGTAAACTACCGGCATTCCGCAGGCAGCGGCTTCAATTGGTGCCAGCGGGCAGTTTTCCTGATAAGAAGTAAAAAGCAGCAAATCCGCAGCCGCATAAATAGCTGGCATATCTGCCAGATCAAACATGCCGGCAAAATGAATATGCGGCGATGCTGTTTTTATGCGGTTATTTATCCGCTCAATGCCTTCGGTGAGTTTGCCAAAAGGCCGGCCGCCAACCCACACAAAATCTGCTTCGGGCACAGCTTCGGCAATGTCGATAAAATCTTCCAAACCTTTGCGGCTTTGCAATTGCCCAACGCCCAAAACTACTTTTCGATCACTGGAAAGCTCTAACAATTGCCTGCCTTTTTGCCGGTTTTCTTCGCTGCGTTTCCATTTGCTGATCAAAACCGGGTTGTAAATCTTTACGATACGGCTTTTCACGCCCAGCTTCAAAATCGCTTCCTCCACCATCGGCGATAGTGCGATCACAACATCGGCATAAGAAAAAACTTTTTTAAAATACCAGTTTACAAACGGGAAAAGCTGTTTCCACATCGGCAGCGAACCTTTAATTGAATCCGGGATCACGTGCGCAGTATGGATGCGGCGGTTTTTGTATTTGCGGCCTTTCCAAAAATAATACGGCCCATATGTGTGGCAGTGCATCAAATCGCCCCAGCCTTCTTCGTTTACAACTACTTGTATATCAGTTTTTTCACGAAGCAATTCTACTTGCTCCACAAAAGCAGTATGCACGCCCTGCCCTTTCATCACAAAAGGCGTTTCGGATACCACATGGATTTTCAGCATAGGTTCCACAGCGTTTAAGGTTGGGTATTTTCAAGTGCGGCTGCCTTTTTCCGGCGAAAATGACGGATGATAAAAAAGGCAGCAATCAGCACAATTACCGCGAGCACAACATATTTTACGGTTTCCAGTTTGCCCGCCACTTGCCCCCAATACGGGCCGAGAAAATAACCGGTGGTAACGTAAGTGCAGGTAACCAGGCAGGCCGTAATAAAAGTAATGGGCACGTAACTTTTGGGTTTGATGTGCAGCAGGCCGACTATGACCGAAATATAACCACGGATAAATGGCGTAACGCGGCCCAGAAAGATCGTCCACAAGCCGCCATTAGAAACTTTGGCAGACAGGTTATTGATCTTTTGGGTAGAAAGCGGGAACCATTTGGGTTTGTGGCTGAGGAGGTACGGGCCGAAAAAATAAAACGTAGTGTACAAAACGCTTGCGCCCAAAAAATCGGCAGAAATGATGGTGAACAAAAGCAGGTACAGGTTGAGCGTACCGCTGAAAGATAAGTAGCCTGAAAACAGCATCAGCAGCTCGTTGGGGATCGGCGTGGGGATACCGATCTCCTGTATAAATATCAACGCAAAGATGGCGAAGTAGCCGTACTGATTGATAAAATGGATGAATTCCTGAGGCATAACCGGACAGCAATAGTCAATAATTTTGCTGCTGCAATAATACAAACCTAAATGCTTCTTTTAGGAGATAAATTTTAGGCTGATAAAAGAAGTATCCGTATCAAAAACCCAACTTCTCAATCCATAACTTTTACTACGCCGGCCGTAACTTACTGCAAAAACCAATCGTATAAAATCGGTACAGTAAAGGATGATGAAAAGATCAGATTATTTCTATTCAGTTTTGTTTGTAGGAATTCTTGCGCTGATCGGTTATGGTTTTATATTTTATTTTTGGATAATGGCTGCTTTAATTGCTTTTTCAAGTACGTTTAGTTTTGTTATTTTTTTGGTTCAAACACGCATCAAAACGCCTGTTGCCGATGCAAAAACCTTGCAAGAACCAATCGAGTTTTACAAAGCCGAACCTACGCTTACTTATTATCAAATGCGCCAAAACCAGCAGGAATTGAAACAGGCAAACGGTGCTAACTAATTGCCCGTCAGTGTTTTTTATATTGAGTTGTTTGCTTGCCAAAAAAGCTTTGTAAACAATCCAATGCTGTTTTTATCGGCTTAAAATCAGGTTGCTCAACCTGATCTTGTTTCCATTTTTTTGTTTTAACATTTGCTTGAATGCTTTTTTTATTCGGCAAAAAATTTTCTTCCTATTCGTAAATGATTGTAATTTTGAGTTGCCAATAAATTACCTCATGCGTTTGATTTTTAGTTGTGACCGATAACCTGCTTTTCATCGATACAGAAGCTTCCGGATTGCCTAAAAAATGGAACGCCCCGATTACCAAAATCAACAACTGGCCGTATTCCGTACAGGTTTCCTGGCTGGTTTATAACCGGCAAGGGCAACTCATCAAGCAGGAAAACCATTTTATCAGCGATAACGATTTTAAGATTACGCCGGCCGCGCAGCAAATTCATGGCTTTACCCAAGAGTTTTTGAAGCATCACGGCCAGCCGCGTTTTGAGGTGATGCAGCTGCTGGCAAACGACATGGAAAAATACCAGCCCTTACTGATTGGCCATTTTGTGGAACTGGATTTTCAGGTGATCAGTGCTGATTTTTTTCGTTCCGGAGTAGAAAACCCGGCCGTAAACCTCGGTACATTTTGCACTATGCTGGCCACCAAATACTTCAACCATCATCCGCAGCACAAATATTTGCGTTTGGGCGATCTGTACCGCTTTCTTTTCAACCAAGAACTGGAGCATCAGCACAATGCTTTGAACGATGCAGCGGCCACTGCCCAGAGTTTTTTTGAACTGCTGAAAAGAGGCGAAATTGATGATGAACTAATTTTGAAACAGCAATCCCTCAAAAAATACGATCATCCGTTTAATCGTTTTATCGGTTGGGTTGTTGTATTATTGATACTTCTTTTGGTGATCATTTTATTTACTTACCGTGGAAATACTTGAATTTCTAAAAAAAGCCGAGCCATTTAACCTGTTGCCAAACGAGGTATTGGAAAATGTTTCCGGGCAAATGCAAAAGATAGTTTACACGCAGGAAACCGTTATCTATCAGCAAGAAACAACAAAAATGAAAGGTGTGGACGTGATTGCCACCGGCAGTTACGAATCTTTTGTTTACGATAATTTGCACCATACGCGGTTGGCAGAAATCCACCTGCCGGGATTTTGCTTCGGCGGTCAGTCTATCCTGCTCAACCGGAACCGCTCTTTGCGCACCGTAATTGCCAGGGAAGGAACAGAAGTTTATTTTCTTCCCCGAAAAAACTTTAAAGCACTTTGCCAAACGTTTGAGCCGTTTTTCCAGTTTTTCGTGATCGATTTTGGCCGGAGGATGATGAATGAAGAGTTTGCTACTTTTTTTAAAAACCCGGCTTCTTTTGCCGAAAATAACGGTGCCACAGACCAGATTTATTCTAAAAAAATCATCGATATAGAACAACGGAAAATGATTTCCTGCAGCTATGATACGCCCATTTATCAGGCAGCTGCAACCATGGCGCAGGCCAAAGTAAGCTGCCTTTTTGTAAAAGACGGACAGGGCAAAATCTATGGTTACATCACCGATATTACCATCCGCGATAATGTGGTGGCCAAACAAATAAACGCGGCCGGCCCGATCGGCAGTGTGATGGATAACCCGGTGATATCTATCAGTGTACATGCTTACGTTTATGAAGCTTTACTGATGATGTTCCGCACCAAAACCCGCTATTTGCTAACTGAAGAAAATGGCGAATACATTGGTTTTTTAAGCCGCAATAAACTGCTGAGCGAGCAGGCGCAGTCGCCTCTGGTGTTTATCCAATCGGTCAAATCTGCTTCGTCTGTAGCGGAATTGAAGCAAAAATGGCAGCGTGTGCCGCTGTTTGTGATCCAGTTGCTGGATCGCGGCGTGAATGCAGAAATTGTCAATCAGCTGATCACGACCATTGCCGATACGATTACGCTAAAAGTGATCGAATCGGTAATTACAGAACTTGGGCAGCCGCCCGCCAAATTTGTTTTTATGGCTTTGGGAAGTGAGGGCCGGAAAGAACAATCGCTGAAAACGGACCAGGACAATGCCATCGTTTATGAAGATAAAGCCAACGAACACCGCGAACTGGTGCGTGATTATTTTCTCACTTTTGCAGATATTGTTTCCGAACGGTTGAATACCATCGGCTTCAGTTTTTGCACCGGCGGTTTTATGGCGAAAAACCCCAAATGGACGCATTCATTATCACATTGGAAACGGAATTATACCGAGTGGATGGAAGAATCCGTGCCAGAAACGATCATCAATTTCTCTACATTTTTTGATTGCCGGTTTATTTATGGCGAGGTTTCGATCATGAATGATTTGAAATCTTTTCTGGACGAAGCTTTGAAAAAACCGATGGAAAAAGTGTTTTTTCACATGGCCAACAACGCTTTGCAATATGAGCCGCCGCTTACTTTTTTCCGAAATATCCGCACGATAACACGCGACAATTTGGAAGTTTTCGACATTAAAAAAGCCATGACACCAATTGTGGACTTGGTGCGAATCTATGCTTTAAAGAACCGGGTTTTTGAAGTGAATACCGGCGAACGGCTGAAAGCTTTGCAGAAAAAAGGCGTTTTCACTGAAGCTGAAGTGCAGGAATTGTCGCAATCGTATTATTTTTTGATGAGTATGCGTTTGAAAAACCAGGCCAACCAGATCATCCACGATAAATCAGACCCGGATAATTATATCCATATTGAAAAACTTACCACCATTGAAGAAGCTACTTTAAAAGAGATTTTCAAGATCATCAAAAATTTTCAGCTGGGCATCAAAGTGCGGTTTACCAATCGCTTGTTAGGTTAAATTTGGTGATGCTTCTTTTATCAGCATTAAATCAGAAATTGTCCTTCTGCTTAAAACCGCAAACGCTTTAACCCAAAAAATGCGGATACTTCTTTTATCGGTATAAAATTAAGAAGTAGTTTTTTTGCTTAAAACTGTAAACGCTTCAACCCAAAAAATGCGGATACTTCTTTTATCGGCATAAAATTTTGCCAGCTAATTTCAACCTTGTTTTTTTCACCAAAAACTTGATTGCCGATAATTGTTTACCTGGCATGAATGAAACAAATACGGCCGAAACCAATCCCGGTTTAAGCAAACTAACTTTATGGGTGATGACTGTGGCCACCGGTTTGGTGGTGGCCAACTTGTATTACAGCCAGCCGCTGCTGGATGATATTGCGCACACTTACCACGTTGGCAACGGTGCCGCCGGAAACATTGCGATGCTCACACAAGTTGGATACGCCACCGGAATGCTTTTTCTGATTCCGCTCGGCGATATGCTGAAACGCAAAAAATTGATCATTGCGGATTTTGGTTTGATTGTTTTGGCCTTGCTCCTGGCCGCTTTTGCACCCAATTTTACGGTGCTGATGGTTGCCAGTTTTTTGATCGGTTTCACTTCTATTATTCCGCAACTGATTATCCCGATGGCTGCACATTTATCAAAACCGGAAGAACGCGGAAAAACTGTTGGCCAGGTAATGAGCGGTTTGCTGATCGGGATTTTGCTTTCGAGGACGATCAGCGGTTACGTCGGCGCACATTACAGCTGGCAGGTTATGTTTATGATTGCTGCCGGGCTGATGCTGTTTTTATGGGTGATCATTTACTTTTTGTTTCCGGAGATCGAGCCGCAGTACAAAGGCAGTTATGCGGATCTGATGCGTTCGCTCATCACCTTGATCCGCACAGAACCACTGTTGCGGCTGGCAGCCATCCGCGGGTTTTTGTGTTACGCCTGCTTTGGCGCGTTCTGGACAACGCTGATCTTTCTGCTTCGCCAGCCGCAATTTAATCTGGATAGTCAGGCAGCCGGTTTATTTGGCTTAGTTGGTGCTTTCGGCGCGCTTGGTGCTGCTTTTATGGGCAGAATTAGCGACAAAAGCAATCCTTACGCGGTTACTACTTTTTCCATACTGCTGATTGTGATTTCTTATGTCGTGTTTTTTGTTTCCGGTCGCAGCCTCGTCGGTTTGGTTATCGGTGTAATTTTGCTCGATCTTGGCGTCCAGGCGACGCACATTTCCAACCAAACCATGATTTTTACTTTGGCAGCAGAAGCACGCAACCGGCTCAACACTGTTTATATGGTTTCTTACTTTTTGGGCGGAGCTACGGGCACTTTTCTGGCCAGCCGCGTTTGGAACACCTGGCATTGGCAAGGCGTAAGCATGATTGGTTTGTCGCTGTCTGGTGCAGCATTATTAGTACACCTGCTTTACCGGAAAACGGTACAGTTGCAATATAAATTAAACTGAAGAAATTTTCTTGTGCCTTAAATATAATTTGTTTTTGGGGAAGCTAAAATAATAATTACTGTAGAAATATATTATATGGTGATTTTCAATATGTTACAAATTAATTTCTAAAAACCTTGAAACTTTTTATTCAAAGTAAAGTCAATGGCATCATATTGGAAAAGATTTAAGCAGAACACTGTAAAACATGACTACTAAAAACAGCATTCCCGACAAAAGTTCTGAAGAAAAAGATTGGGCTGATCCATCAAATCCGGAGAAGCCCAATGATAACAGAGATGAAGAGCAATTTACGCGGCAAGTAAATGAAGCTAAGAGAAGAAAGAATAATTTAACAGAAAAAGACCACATCGATAAACCCAAAAAGTAAATTTTTTAAAATATCCAATCTAGCAATTATGAAAAGCAATCTGTCCTCTATCAATAAAATGATCAAAAACTTTGATAAAGAGTTGAAACAATTATTAACTAACGAATTAGAAATCAACAAAATCAACCTTAAAAAAACAAATAACCTTAATTTTTCTAAGACAGAATAAACTAGAATTTGTATAAAAGATATATTATTTAAAAAGGTAAAAAGGCTTTGTTCAGTTGAACAAAGCCTTTTGTATTTTGATGAAATTTAAGTGTTATTTTAAGAGCTGATCAAACAATAAAGAAACATAATAAACTGCGCCAATTTGCGGATTACCGTAGGAAGTAACGTAATATTTATTCAAAACATTTGATCCGCCTACTTTTATAGTACATTTTGCAGAAGTGATTTTGTAAGACACCTGCGCATCAACCGTCCCGAAAGCCGGAACGATGCCGGTTGCAAAAGGAGATTCCCACAAAAACTGGTCTTGCCAGCGATACTGCACATTGGCACCAATATTTTTGTAAATGTTACTGCTGTTGATACCCAGATTATACCGGTAAGCAGGCGTGTTGTATTGATTGAACAATCCATTGCTTGAGCTGGTCAATTTGTTGTAGGAAACGTTTCCGGTTACATTAAATTTATACAACTGGTAATCTGCACCAACAGCAAAACCATTGGTTTTAACTTTTGCCGGGTTGTTTACAGACGTTGTATAAACCTGATAATTCGCCAATCCCGCCGGGTTTCCCGGAGTTGGGTTTTGAATGAGAATTTGGTTGGAAATAAAGTTTTTATATTGATTGTAATAGTAATAAGCATCGAGCAGAAGCTTAGTGGTTACCAAACCTTTGTACCCGATTTCGTAAGCTTGTACGCTTTCCGGCTTAAAGTTTGTAAATGTATACGGTTGTAAAACAGCAGGATTGCCGGTTGCACTAAATTGCTGAAAACTTTGTAATGTGTAACCTTTGTTGGTGTTTAAATTATATTTATCAATCAGTTCCGGCAAACCACCAATAATCCTGGTACTTGGGCGTACCAGCAGATCAATGTATTGGTTTTGAGTAGTTGGATTCCGATAGCCGGTTTGATAAGAAACCCGGATATTATTGTTCGGCAAAAATGTATAAACACCGGAAATGCGCGGCGTAAACTGGCCTTCAAAATTTTGGTTTTTATCGTAACGCAAAGAACCGGTTAGCTTTAATTTTTCATCTAAAAGCTTTTTAACTACTTGTGTATAAGCACCAACTTCGTTAATGTTGATACTTCTGCTGAGATCATCAAACAGCGTTCCGTCAGAATGCAGCTTGTAAACGCGGTAGTTGGCACCCACCAAAATATCAACCGCATTGTTTAGCAGTTTGGAAAAGTTGTACATGCCTTCTGCATTGTACAGATTGGATTTATCATTGAATTTAGCACCGCCGCCGGGGCCGATAGTTTTGCCGGTTATTTGATCTTTCAAAGTTTGAAATGCTGCTGATCCGGGCTGCGGCCGGCCGTTATCTGCAACAGCGCGGGCAATTTGCTGCGCTACGGCATCACTTTGGGGGCCGGCTAATCCAATGGGTGTTAAAACAAGCGGACTTCCAAGCCGCGCACCGTTATAAACCTGTGCAAATTGTGTAAACCAGGTGGTTGATGGCTTCCAGTATTCATTGATCAAAGTTCCTAAAGCTGTTGCATTGTAAGCATCGCCTGAGCGTTCCTGAGTAGTGTATCCGCGCAAAAAGAAATCTGCACCGCGCAATTCTAATTTGTACTGGCCTAAAGTAAAATTCTTTAAAGAATACCGATCAGAACCGGTATAGACTGAAGTACCAACGCCATAATTTGCCTGTGCAATCGCTTCCAGGTTATCATTGAACTTATAGTGCAAAGCACCCAAAGTTTTGATAGATTTTGTAGTGTAATCAACCAAAGTATTTTCATTGTAGCCGGTGCGCGAAACGGTTTGCCCATTCAGCAGTCCAGCCGTGATACCAAAAGTAGTGTTAATTTCATCGCCATAAACATTCACCCCATCATAATTCGGGTCGCTTGTACGCGTTCCTGTTTTGGTTGTCAGGTTCAAACGGTTATAATCTGTATAATTTCTGGCCTGCCAATCGTTTGCTTTCAGGTAAGAAAAATCAACCTTAAAAGCAAAACGATTGTTGAACGCTTTGGCAAAACGCAAACTGTAATCATTATAAATCGATGCTTTTTGCTGCGGATCGTTTACGTGGTTGACACCGGTTTTCAGCAAAACACTTAAACCCTGATAGGTAAACGGGCTTTTGGAAGTCATCAGCAAAGTTCCGTTGATGCCGCCGGCTCCGTACAAAGCCGAAGACGCGCCGGGCAGCAATTCGGCGTTGTCCACATCAATTTCAGAAAGCCCGACAATATTGCCGATAGAGAAATTCAATCCCGGAGCCTGGTTGTCCATGCCATCTACAAACTGGTTGAAACGCTCATTGCCATTGGAATTAAAACCGCGCGTGTTGATGGATTTAAAAGTTAAACTTTGCGCGCTCAATTCCACGCCTTTTAAATTGGCTAAAGCATCATAAAAAGATGGTGCGGCAGCTTGCTGAATGGCAGCAGCACTCATCCGCTCGATGGAAACCGGCGATTCCAAAATCCTTTCCGGTGTGCGTGAGGCCGCAACAACCACTTCCTGGCCTAAAATCCCTTGCTGGTTTAATTCAAAATTCAAATTAGTGGAAGAACCGGTTATTTGCTGTTCGATAGTTTGATAACCGATGTAAGAAACAACCAACGTAAAAGGCTTTTGCCTGGTGGTTTTGAAGCTGAAACGGCCGCCGGCATCTGTAGAAGTACCCGAACCGCCTTTTAACGATACGGTTACGCCAACCAGTTTTTCTTTAGAAGTTTTATCGGAAACAGTGCCCGATATGGTTGTTTGTGCAGATAGTTTTGCCTCAGATAAAAAAATAAAAAGAAGCACACAAACCAGGTTTGTAAAAAATGTCTTCATAAAATTACAATAATTAAGTTTAGGTTGATTTTTTAAAAACTATCAGTTAAAAAAGCTTATGTAAAAGAAGACAAATTTTTTTGCAGATAAAAGAAGTATTTAATAAATTATTAAGGTTGTACGCTGATAATAAAGCAGTTGCTGATGCTTCTTTTAGCACCCTTTTTTCAATAAGGTTATTTTCCGAGATAGCCAATCATCAAATCAGCCGTTTTTGCAGATGCGCCGGCCTCGCCCATTTTTTCATCTAAAAGATCGTAATTGTCAAGCATTGTTTGTCGGTAAGTTTGATCGTTTAATAAACGTTCTAATTCCTGGCCGACCTTTTCCGGCGTGCAATCCTGCTGGATCAGTTCTTTCACAATTTCCCGGTCCATAATCAAATTCACCAAAGAAATAAAACGGATTTTGATAACCGCGCGGGCAATGGCAATACTAAGCGGGTTGCCTTTGTACAAAACCACCTGCGGAACATGGAACAAAGCGGTTTCCAAAGTAGCCGTGCCCGAAGCGACCAAAGCCGCATCGGCATGTTCCAGCAGGTCATAAGTTTGGTTGAAAATAACGGGTACCATTTTTTTGCTTGTAAAAGAAGCATAATGGTTTTGATCAAAAGAAGGCGCACCGGCAATCACAAACTGATAATTCGGAAATTGATCGACGAGCTGCATCATCACCGGCAAAATCCCTTTCAGTTCCTGTTTGCGGCTTCCGGGCAGCAAAGCTACAATTGGTTTTTGGCTGAGGTTATTTTGGGCGAGGAACGACTCGTTTTTTTGGTGCCTAAAAACAGCATCGAGCAAAGGATTGCCAATGTAATCCACTTTCATGTCCCAGGATTTATAAAAATCAACTTCAAAAGGCAGGATGCAAAACATTTTGTCCACCACTTTTTTGATTTTCAAAACCCGTTTCTGGTTCCAGGCCCAAACTTTTGGCGAAATATAATAGAAAACCTTGAAACCTTTTTCTTTACAAAAAGCGGCAACTTTTAGGTTGAAGCCGGGAAAATCAATCGGGATAACCACATCCGGTTTCCAAACTGCAATATCTTCCTTGCAACTTTTCATGTTTTTCAGGATTTTGCGTAGGTTCAAAGCCACTTCCACGAAACCCATGTAAGCCATATCTGCATAATGTTTCACCAACGTTCCGCCTTCGGCCTGCATTAAATCGCCGCCAAAAAAACGAAATTCTGCCTTTGGATCCCTTGCTTTTAAAGCTGCCATCAAGTTTGCGCCATGCAGATCGCCCGAAGCTTCCCCGGCTATCAGATAGTATTTCATCGAAGTTTTATTTTAAAGATAAAAGTCAGGATCAGCACCAGAAAAGTTATGAGCAATATGCCAGTTGCCGTTTTATCTGCTTCGGATTTAAAACTAAAACGCACCAAAAACAGATTGGCCGCAATAGCAATTAGATACGGAACGCCGGGTTTTGCAGGCATAAGCTGATCTTTAAAAATTACTTCAGCCAAAAAATAAGCCAGCAAAGGCAATATCAAACCCAGCAGCGCACCAAAAGCATAATTATTTTTAACTGGCATCAGCCAAAATTACGAGAATGAAAGAAATAATTTGCAATGCTTCTTTTATCACCCTAAAAACAGCAGCTTAAAAAGAATAGAAGAATCAGGTTTTTAATTTAACTATTAAATTTCCAGCTGTTTAGCAATCCGATGGCGTGATGTGCGGTCATATCAAACTGCACCGGAACCACCGAAACATAATTGTGTTCTAAAGCCCAAACATCAGTATCTTCGCCTTGATCGTTCACCTGGAAAACACCTGTCAGCCAGTAGTATTTTCGTTTCTGCGGATCTAAACGCTCGTCAAATTCTTCGGCCCATTTGGCATTTGCCTGCCGACAAATTTTGATGCCTTTTATCTCTTTTGTGTTTGGAAAGTTGACGTTGAGCAAAGTAGCTTGCGGCAAACCGTGGCTCAAAACCTGTTCTGCAATTTGTTTGATATATTTTTTTGCGGAAGAAAAATCAGCTTCCTGCGTAAAATCATCCAGCGAAAAACCGATGGACGGAATGCTTTCAATCGCACCTTCTACCGCTGCCGACATCGTGCCGGAATACAGCACATTGATGGAATTATTCAAGCCATGATTGATCCCGGAAACGCACAGATCAGGTTTTTTCCCTTTGAAAACCACGTTGACGGCCAGCTTCACACAATCCACCGGCGTGCCCGAGCATTTGTACATTTCCACGCCTTCATACAAATCCACTTTGTCCAAACGCAGCGGTTTGCCGATGGTGATGGCGTGGCCCATTCCGGATTGCGGACTATCCGGCGCAACGACAACTACATGGCCGATTTCCTGCATCACTTCAATCAGCACTTTGATGCCGGGTGCCGTAATGCCATCATCGTTTACGACTAAAATAGTTGGTTTTGTTGCTTTTGCCATGCCGCGAAATTATAAATAAGATTTTTTATATTTGATAGATGCTGACCGCCGAAAATAAAACCAGATATACCGCCGAGGATTACATGCTTTTGGAAGAAGGTGCACCTTTTCAATTAATTGATTATGATTTAATTATGTCGCCTTCGCCCAGTCCATATCACCAAAGAATTTCTTTTGAACTGTCAATACAACTTGGCATTTTTTTAAGAGCGACAAAAAATAAAGGTTACGCTGCATCTGCACCATTGGATATATTTTTTGATAATGGAAATATCGTCCAACCAGATTTAATTTATATTTCTGAAAGCAGAAAACCTGAGCTTGTAAAAAATAAAATACAAGGTGCGCCGGATTTAGTAATCGAAATCCTGTCTCCTTCCAACGGCTATTACGATTTGCGGCAAAAGAAAGACATTTACGAAAAGTACGGTGTTGCTGAATATATAATAATTGATCCAATTCAGCAATCCGTAGAGGTTCACGTTTTAAAAGACAATGCTTTTTTTATCGACCAAAAAGTGAAACTTCCAGGCAGTTTTTATTCACTTGTTTTGAAAGAGTTTTCTGTTGATTTAGAAGAACTTTTTTCAATCTAACTTTCAATCAATTATGCTTACTGAAACAAAAAACAAATACACTGAAAAAGATTACATGCTTTTGGAAGAAGGTGCACCTTTTCAGTTGATCAATTATGATTTAATTATGTCTCCCGCACCAACACATTTGCATCAAACAATTATCATTCGTCTTGCACAACACATCTCAAACTATCTGGATAAAACCAATGACGGAGGCTATTTTTTGATTGCCCCAACTGATGTGAAGTTGAACGATGGCAACATTTTTCAACCCGATTTAATTTTTGTTTCCGCAGAAAACAGGAAGAAAATAGTTAATGGTAAAATTAATTTTGCGCCGGATTTATGTATCGAAATCCTATCTCCTTCTACTGCTTATTATGATATCAAACACAAAAAAAGAATGTATGAAAGTTATGGCGTAAAAGAATATGTGATTATTGATCCTTTGGAAGTGAGCGCAGAAGTTTACAGATCAACCGAACAATCTTTCGCACTTAAAGAAACGGTTTATGCGGAAGGAAATCTGGTTTTACAAACAATAGCAGGATTTTCAGTTTCCTTTGAAAAGCTTTTTTTGTAAATAAAAAAGGAAGCCTAAATTAAGTTTCCTCCAATTTTTAAGTGGTAAAAGAAGCATCGAAATCAAATACTTCTTTTACCGATCTTATTTAGTTAATGCACCTTCCTTAATTTCTTCCACAACAGCCGGATCAAGCAAAGTAGAAGTATCACCTAAATTAGATGTTTCACCTTCCGCAATTTTTCTTAAAATCCTTCGCATAATTTTGCCGGAACGCGTTTTTGGTAAACCAGTTACAAACTGAATTTTATCAGGTTTGGCAATCGGGCCGATGATGCGCGAAACCGTCATGGTGATATCTTTTCGGGTAAGTTCCTGATCGCCGTGCATATTCGGGCAAACCACAAAAGCGTAAACGCCCTGTCCTTTAATATCGTGCGGATAACCAACCACCGCAGATTCTACTACATCCGAGTGCATGTTAATGGCGTTTTCAACCTCCGCAGTACCGATGCGGTGGCCGGAAACGTTTAGCACATCATCCACCCGGCCGGTGATTTTGTAATAACCATTTGCATCACGCAGGCAGCCATCGCCGGTAAAATACAAATTTGGATAAGTGGCAAAATAAGTGGTCCGGCAACGTTCATTATCGCCGTAAGTAGTGCGCAGCATTCCTGGCCACGGAAATTTGATGCACAAGTTTCCGCTGACACCGTTCCCTTCAATTTCTTTTCCGTTTTCATCCACCAAAATTGGCTGTACGCCTGGAAGTGGCAGCGTAGCGTAACCTGGTTTGGTGGGCGTAACGCCTGCAATAGGTGAAATCATCAGTCCGCCGGTTTCTGTTTGCCACCAGGTATCTACAATCGGACAACGATTTTTACCAATGTGATTGTCAAACCAATGCCAGGCTTCTTCATTGATCGGCTCTCCAACCGAACCTAATTTTTTAAGAGAACTTAGATCATGGTTCTCCACATTCTCTAAACCAAAACTCATTAACGAGCGAATGGCTGTTGGTGCAGTGTATAAAATATTGACTTTATACTTATCTACAATATCCCAAAACCTACCGCAATCCGGCCAGGTTGGGATACCTTCAAACATCAGCGCAGTTGCACCTTGAGAAAGCGGGCCATAAACAATGTATGAGTGGCCGGTGATCCAGCCGATATCAGCGGTACAAAAATGCACTTCGCCGGTTTGGTACTGGAAAACATTGGCAAAAGTATAACCGGTATAAACCATGTAGCCGCCGCAAGTGTGCACCACGCCTTTTGGTTTGCCGGTTGAGCCGGAAGTGTACAAGATAAAAAGCATGTCTTCCGCATCCATTTCTACGGCCGGAAAATCAGCTTGTCCGCTGGTTTCCACTTTTCGGATTTCATCTTCCCACCAAACATCGCGGCCTTTCAGCATCGAAACTGGCGTGCGGCTTCGGGTTAATACAATTACTTTTTTAACCGATTTGCATTGAACGAGGGCATCATCGATGACAGATTTCATCGGTGTTTCTTTATTTCCTCGGAAACCACCATCCGAAGTAATAACCAACGAACACTCGGCATCGTTAATTCTGTCTGCAATTGATTGTGCCGAAAATCCACCAAAAACAACCGAATGGATTGCGCCGATCCGTGCACAAGCCAAAACGGCAATGGCCAGCTCAGGCACCATCGGCATGTAAATACAAATCCGGTCACCTTTTTTAGCACCATTATTTTGGAGTGCATGTGCAAACTGACAAACCTTCTGATGCAACTGTTTATAAGTAATTGTGCGATGATGTTCTTCCGGATCGTTTGGTTCCCAGATGATTGCCGGCTGATCTCCCAAAGTTTCCAGATGCCGGTCCAGGCAGTTTTCTGTAATATTTAGTTTCGCTCCCGAGAACCATTTGATCTTAGGCTCAGTGAAATTCCAGTCAAGAACCTGATCCCATTTTTTTCGCCATAAAAAATTATCGGCAATTTCTGCCCAAAACTTTTCTGGTTCGTTGATACTGTATTGATAAACGTTTTGATATTCTTCAAAAGATTTTATTTGCAGGTTCATTGGGTTGATTATTGTGCCTTCTCGCTGTAAAACTATAAATTCTGCTTTTGAGTAAGCTGATCTGGTTTATAATTATTTCGTTACGGTGCCAACAGGCCAGAAGTCCCGGCCGTAAACTTCATTCAGTAAAGTTGCGGCACCGGCATAAATAGCAGAAAACCCACAGACCAATCCTTCATATCCGGCCAAATGCGTAATGGATTTATTACTGGTTGCATCGCCGGCAGCAAGCAAAAAGAATAGGATGGTTAAGGTTGCGAAAACAAACTGCAGGGCGCGGTTGATCCTTAAAGTTCCGATAAACAGCAATCCTGTAAAAATCCCCCACATAGTTAAATATGAGGCCATTGCAGTTTCTGAAGCTGCCGGAATCCAGCCTAATTTTGGCATTACAATTAAGCCAACTAAGGTCAGCCAGAAAAAGCCGTAGGAAATAAAGGCTGTCATCCCGAAAGTATTGTTCTTTTTCGATTCCAGGATTCCGGCAATTACCTGCGCCATTCCGCCATAAAAAATACCCATCGCCAGGATCATGGAATTGATTTCAAAAAAACCGGCGTTGTGTAAGTTAAGCAAAACGGTAGTCATGCCGAAGCCAAACAAGCCAAGTGGGCCGGGATTGGCAGAAGAATCCCGAAGAACGAGTTCGTTAATTTCTTTCATTACAATAAATTTTAGGTTGATAATTGGTTATTCAATCCGGAAATTGAGCAGGTTAAATTAACGATTTCGTACTTATGGTTGGCATTTGTATCGATAAAATATACAGTTGATTGATGCTTCTTTTATCGACTAAAAATCCATTAAAACTAATTTCAAAATCTCTATTGGATTTTTTGATTGAAATGCTGATATTTGCAAACTCTTTTTGAAGGAGAAGAAATAACAAAACATTTCATCATGTCTAGAATTTGCGATTTAACCGGTAAAACTTCCATGAATGGATTTAACGTTTCCAACTCAAACGCTAAAACCAAACGTAAGTTCCACCCGAACCTGAAACTGAAAAAGTTTTTTATCCCGGAAGAAGATAAGTGGATCACGCTAAAAGTTTCCACTTCGGCTATCAGAACTATTAATAAAAACGGTATTTCCGCTTGTATCAACAAGTTTGTAAAAAAAGGACACATTTAAAATAGTTGTTAGTTGCTCGTTATAGCTTGTCTGTTTATTGCAGTTTCAATTATTAACCATCAACCATTCACTATTAACTTAAAATATCATGGCAAAAAAAGGTAACAGGGTTCAGGTAATTTTAGAATGTACAGAGCACAAAACCAGTGGAATGCCGGGCATGTCTCGTTACATTACCACTAAAAACAAAAGAAATACAACAGAAAGACTGGAATTAAAAAAATTTAATCCGGTATTGAGAAAAGTAACAGTTCATAAAGAAATTAAATAGGCACTTAGTTCATTGTTAATAGTTGATAGTGGCTGCACGTCGGGTTATCAATAAACTATTAACTAATTATCTATTAACTTAAAAAAACATGGCAAAGAAAGTAGTTGCAACCCTGAAAACCGGAAAAGGTAAAGAATATTCTAAAGTGATTACTATGATCAAATCACCTAAAACTGGTGCTTATTCTTTCAAAGAAATTATTGCACACAACGATCACGTGAAAGATGCAATTACTGCAGCTAAAGCTGCTAATCAATAACAAGTTCTTTTAAAAAATAAGAAAGCCGTTCCGATTTTACCGGAAGGGCTTTTTTTGTTACCACCTAAATTTATGCTGTAAAAGAAGCATTGGCTTTTCAGCTTAATTTCAAAATCAATTATGGGCTTATTTGATTTTTTTAAGAAGAAAGAAAATACCGTTGCAGAGCAGCAGGACCTGGACAAAGGTTTGGAGAAAACCAAAGACAGTTTTTTATCCAAGATCACCAAAGCTGTTGCCGGAAAATCTATTGTTGATGAAGAAGTGCTGGATGATTTGGAAGAAATTTTGGTTACTTCGGATGTGGGCGTAACCACTACTTTAAAAATCATCAAAAGGATTGAAGAGCGTGTGGCACGCGATAAATATCTTGGTACAGCAGAGCTAAATGGAATCCTGAAAGAAGAAATCCAAGCTTTATTAGCTGAAAATAATAGCAATGACTTCCAGAATTTTGAATACGGCAACCACAAACCTTACGTAATTATGGTAGTAGGCGTTAATGGCGTAGGCAAAACAACAACCATTGGCAAGCTGGCTTACAAATTAAAATTAGCAGGCAGCAAGGTAGTTATCGGCGCGGCAGATACTTTTCGTGCGGCGGCAGTTTCACAAATTCAGCTTTGGGGCGAGCGGGTTGGTGTTCGGGTTGTGGCACAAGCGATGGGTTCTGACCCGGCTTCTGTGGCTTATGATACCGTAAAATCTGCTGTTGCCAACGGGGATGACGTGGTGATTATTGATACGGCCGGACGTTTGCACAACAAAGTTGGTTTGATGAACGAGCTGACCAAAATCAAGAATGTGATGCAAAAGGTTATCCCCAATGCACCACATGAAATACTGTTGGTATTGGATGCTTCCACCGGACAAAATGCGATCGAGCAATGCAAACAATTTACGCAGGCAACGGATGTAAATGCACTGGCTTTAACAAAATTGGACGGCACAGCAAAAGGCGGCGTAGTGATTGGAATTTCAGATCAGTTTAAAATTCCGGTAAAATATATTGGCGTAGGCGAAGCACAAGATCAGTTGCAGTTGTTTGATAGGAAAGCGTTTGTGAACAGCTTGTTCAAAAACGATTAGTTGTATAATATTTTATTTTAAGATGTTGCAATAAATTATTGTTAATAATATTTAAGCGTTCGCTCTAATTAAAAAAATCGATGACTCGTTCTTTTCAGATTGTAGAATTTAAGGTTGCAGAAACGGACTTCTTTTTAAATAAAATAGAAGAATCAACATATGGATTCCAATTATTTGAAGCAAGAAATTATGTTAGTGCATTTTTGTCCTCATCTAGAAGTATAACTTTTGCAATACAAGCTTCAATATCTGAGTTGCCAGGTTTTAAAAGTTGGTATGAAAGCCAACAAGAATTTATGCGGCAAAGTAAGTTGGGGAAATACTTTTTAGAAGCAAGAAATTTTTCACAAAAAGTTGGTTACTATCCCATGTCTAATGGAAAAATCTATCACGATGAAAATGGCAATCGGAGAGTTGAATATGTTTTTGATAATTATATAAAAGAAATTGCACAATACGTTCCGAAAGAAGATGTTGTGACTGCTTGTAAAAAATATTTGGCTGTGCTTTTAACTGTAGTATTTAACTGCTACCAAACTTTTGGAACCACAATTGATCCAGAACAATACTTTTCATTTGAAAACATAAAAAAGACAGGTAAAACAATAGAAGATTTTGAAGAAGAATTAGGCTATCCAAGAGGATGGACAAACATAGAAGGTTTAACAGAGGATGAACGATTAAAAGCAATTAGAAATGAGATTCAATACGATGGAATTGATCATATCTTAATTAAACACTTAGGCAAAAATAGGTTTGGAGACATTGTTTCTTAAAGCAGGAAATGCAGTTAAGAGCAACAAAAGGTTTTCAAAACTATTTAAACCAAGATTAAAATTTAAAATAATTGATAAGTTCTATTATTTACTTAACTTATTATAAAAGCTTGAATCTACTTCAGTTTCTACGAATAAAATGAGCCATCAAAAATATATTATTACAAAATCAGAAAAAGAGGATATAATTATAGCGAAATTAATTCAAGAGAATGACGAGGCAGAAAATCTAAATATAGAAGATGCTATAGTTTATTATCGATCTTTAACCTCATTAAAAAAAATTGAAAACGAAAATATCTAACATAAACATCACAAGGAAACCTAAAGTTAATGTTATCACTTTAGGTTGTTCTAAAAACATATACGATTCTGAGATTCTGATGGGTCAGCTTCAGGGCAACCATTTTGATGTGATGCATGAGAGCGAAAAAATTGGCCGTAATGATATTGTCGTCATCAATACTTGTGGTTTTATCGACAATGCCAAGCAGGAATCTATCGATACCATTTTGCAATACAGCGAACTGAAGGAACAAGGCAAAGTTGGAAAAGTGATTGTAACTGGCTGCCTTTCCGAACGCTACAAACCTGAACTGCAAGCCGAAATACCAAATGTGGATGCTTTTTTTGGCACTAATAATTTGCAGGAAATCTTGCAAAACATTGGTGCAGATTACAAACACGAACTGCTGGGCGAACGTTTGCTCACGACGCCTTCACACTTTGCTTATTTTAAAATTGCTGAGGGCTGCAACCGTCCCTGCTCCTTTTGCGCCATTCCGCTGATGCGCGGCAAACACGTTTCTACACCAATGGACGAGCTCGTTTTACAGGCAAAAAAACTGGTTGCAAAAGGAACAAAAGAACTGATCATGGTTGCACAAGACCTTACTTATTACGGTTTGGACATTTACGGAAAACGCAATTTGGATGAACTTTTAAGAAGGATTTCTGATGTGGAAGGCATCGAATGGATTCGTTTGCAATATGCTTATCCTTCCGGTTTCCCAATGGAAATTCTGGATGTGATGAATGAGCGAAGCAATATTTGCAAGTATTTGGATATGCCACTACAACATATCTCAGACAATATGTTAAAGTCGATGCGCCGCGGAATTACCAAGCAAAAAACAATGGACATCGTAAACCAAATCCGTGATAAAGTTCCCGGAATTGCTTTACGCACCACTTTGATTACCGGTTATCCGGGTGAAACGCAGCAGGATTTTGAGGAAATGCAGCAATGGGTGATGGACACCAAGTTTGACCGTTTGGGCTGCTTCACTTATTCGCACGAGGAAAAAACACATGCGCATAATTTGGTGGACGATGTTCCGGAAAACGTAAAACAGGAACGCTCCGAAGCAATTATGGAAGTGCAGCAGTTGATCTCGCACGAGAAAAACCATCAGAAAATTGGACAAACATTTAAAGTTTTAATTGACAAAATTGAAGACGATTTTTTAGTTGGAAGGACAGAATTTGATTCGCCGGAAGTGGACAACGAAGTTTTGATTGATGCGCACGAACAATATGCAGTTCCGGGAAGTTTTGTACAGGTAAAAATTGATTCAGCAGAAGATTTTGACCTGTACGGAAAAATCATTCAGCCAAAACCAACAAAAACTTTTGCCGAAGCGTTAGCTTTAAATTCATGAAGGCAACGTACATCAATTATAAATCAACCGGTAGCTTCTCGCCAACCGTTATCAGTTATTTAGAAAACGATCCAGCCTTACAACCTTTTTACAGTTACCGGCCGGATTTGGATGGCTTCCGGCAATTGCTTCAACACAAAAAAAACACCTGTAAAAGAAGCATTTTAACGGAAGTATTAAACTCACAATACGAAAAACTACCGGTAAAAGAAGTATCGGATTTAACGCGGACAAACTTGGATTTGCTAAATCTGGAAAACACATTTACAGTTACAACCGGCCACCAGCTTAATATTTTTACCGGTCCGCTTTATTTTATTTTCAAAATTGTTACGGCAATCAAGCTGTCAAAAGATTTAAAAGCCGAATTTCCTGATAAAAATTTTGTGCCTGTTTATTGGATGGCTTCGGAAGACCATGATTTTGCCGAGATCAACCATACCCAAATTGCCGGCAAAAAAGTACAATGGAACGAAGAAGTTTTGGGTGCAACAGGAAGGATTGCCACGAAAGGAATACGTGAAGCTTTAAATGCTTATAAAGGTGTTTTGGGGATTGAGAATTTTGCAGAAGAATTAGCCGGGTTAGTAGAAACAGCTTATTCAAAACAGGACAACCTGGCCGATGCGACGTGCTATTTGGTTAACGGCTTGTTCAGTAAATTTGGTTTGGTGATAATTGATGCAGATGATGCACATTTAAAACAAGAATTTGCCCTAATTATCGAGCAGGATATTATCCAACAAAACAGTTTTAAAAATATTTCGGCAACCAACAAAAAGCTACAAGAACTTGGTGTACATATCCAAGTAAACCCAAGAGAGATTAACTTTTTTTACCTGGTAAAAGAAGTACGCGAACGGATCGTTTTTGAAAACAATCAATACAAAGTTTTAAATACAGAAATTGCTTTTTTGGAAGAAGAATTGAAAACCGAAATTGCGCAACACCCGGAAAGGTTTAGTCCGAATGTGGTGATGCGGCCATTGTATCAGGAAGTAATTTTACCAAATATCGCTTACATCGGTGGCGGCGCAGAAATTGTTTATTGGTTGGAACTGAAAGCTAACTTTGATTTTTACAAAGTTGATTTTCCAATTTTAATTCTTCGAAATTCAGGATTGATAGTTAGCAAAAGAGCGGCAGAAAAAGCTGAAAAAATGGGTTTGGTTTTGATTGATTTCTTCCAAGATACAACCGTTTTAAAAACAAATTGGATCAAAGCAAATAGCCAAAACCAATTACAATTGAAACAAGAATGGCAGGAACTGAGCGATATTTTCGACCGGATGAAATTGCAAAATTCCAACATTGACCCAACTTTAGGGCCTTCCACAGAAGCCATCCAAAAGCGGTTGGAATATGCTGTTTTTAACCTCGAAAAAAAGTTAGTGAAAGCCGAGAAACGCAACTACGAAACGCGCTTAAACCAGATTGATCAAATCAAAACTGAACTTTTTCCGGGTGGAAGTTTGCAGGAACGGAATGAAAACTTTGGTTTGTTTTATGTGAAACATGGATCAAAATTCATTGAACAATTGGTGGAAAATTTTAAACCTTTGGATTTTAAGTTTACGATTTTAACAGAGTAAGCTTTTGCTATTTCGACCCGTTGTCATTTCGACCCAAAGGGAAAAATCTTATTCAAACTTTAACGCTTTGATGAAGATCCCTCCTACTGTCGGGATGACAAAATACAAGTGTTCGAAAGAACGGATTTGTCATGCTGAACTTGTTTCAGCATCTCACCAGAAAGGTTGAAACCGAGTTACATTTGCTATATTTCTAATGGGATGCCGAAACAAGTTCGGCATGACAAAACAAATAGAAGTCTTTCGAACACTCGTAATGACAAAACTAAAATTAACAAAGCGCAGCACATAACTCCAATTTTATGTTGATAAAAGAAGCATCCTTACGAACCTTTACCCAAAACATTTTTTTGAAAATAGGTTGCAGCTTAGAACATGCAACATTGGCAGCCGATGTTTTGCTTCGTGCTGATTTGCGCGGAATCGATTCACACGGTGTTGCCCGGTTAAGTGGCTATGTACGTTTGTGGGAGAAAAACCGGATCAACCCAAAACCAAACATTCAAATTGTTCACGAAACACCAACCACCGCAACGGTTGATGGTGATGCCGGATTAGGTTTGGTGGTTGCGCCTTTTGCCATGCAGGTTGCAATTGAAAAAGCAGAAAAATATGGATCGGGCTGGGTTTCTGTCCGTAATTCCAACCATTTTGGGATTGCCGGTTACCACGCTTTGATGGCGGTAGAAAAAGACATGATTGGTTTTGCTATGACGAACGCCAGTCCGCTGGTTGCCCCTACATTTTCCAACGAGCGGATGCTGGGCACCAACCCGATGTGTTATGCTTTCCCCGCAGGAAAATACCCGCCGCTGCTTGTAGATATGGCCACTTCTGCCGCTGCAAACGGTAAATTGGAAATTGCACAACGTGCCGGAAAGGCTGTTCCGGAAGGTTGGATACAAGATGAGAATGGCAATTTTACAACTGATCCGCATGCTTTAAAGTCTGGTGGTTCTTTGTTGCCTTTGGGTAGCGACCGCGAACATGGCAGCCATAAAGGTTTTGGATTGAGTGCTACGGTTGATATACTTTCGGCCGTGCTTTCCGGCGCTAATTACGGGCCTTGGGTTCCGCCGTTTGTGGCTTATCTCGAACCAGATCCAAATCCTGTTGGTACTGGTATTGGTCATTTTTTAGGTGCAATGCGCGTGGATGGTTTCCGGCCGGTTGAAGATTTTAAACACCATTTGGATAATTGGATTGAACGTTTTAAATCAGCCAGCACCATCGATCCAAACCAAAAAGTAATTATCCCTGGTGAACCGGAACTGGAAGCAGAACTAGACCGAAAAGTAAATGGGATTCCTTTGGTAGATGCGGTGGTGGAGGATTTGAATGAGCTGGCAGACAAGTTGGGTGTGGAAGAGCTAAATGGGTTTTAAAATATGGTTGTTGAATTGGAAATTCAAATCTCAAAGGAATACAATTAAGATTCTTTTACTTGCTGTATATTTACAGTATGCAAATACATTTACCTAATGATTAAGTCGATACAGCATAAAGGCCTAAAGTTGTTTTGGACAAAGGGCGATGCCAGTAAATTACAATCAGAATACGTGCATAAGATTAATAGGGTATTAAACATAATCCATTATTTAGAAGAAGTGCCGAAAGACCTCGAAACGTTTAAGCATTTAAGGCCACATCCATTAAAGGGCGATCTTAAAAGTTTTTGGTCGTTAGATATTTCGGGCAACTGGCGTATCATTTTCAGGTTTGAAGATGGACATGCTTTTGATTTAGATTATTTAGACACGCATTAATATTTGTTAAAATGGAAAGAGCGATTGAAACAAACATACATCCGGGTACAATTTTAAAGGAGGATGTGATCAAAGCGAACGGGTTAAGTATTGGACAAGCTGCTGATTTACTTGCCGTATCGAGGTTAACCTTGTCTAAAATAGCGAATGGAAAAGGGGCGATAACGCCTAATATCGCTTTACGGATTGAAACAGTTTTTGGAGGAAATGCAGATTTTTGGCTAAGGATGCAAAGAGGTTATGATTTACTGGAAGAAAAAATTAAATTCTTAAAAAATCCGCCTAAATTGACGCATTTCAAATTTGCATAAAAATGATAATAACTGGATTGAACGTTTTAAACCGGCAAAATAGTATCACCAGATCAAAAAGTAATCATTCCTGGCGAACCTAAACTGGATCGTCAAGTAAATGGGATTCCTTTGGTGGATGCGGTGGTTGAGGATTTGAATGAAGTGGCGGAGAAGTTTGGGGGGGTGAAAAAGTTGAGTGAATTTTAATATATTAGCATTTATTTGTTTAGAAATTCGTATTTCAAACAACGGGATCGCAAATCCTAATAAAAGCAGTTTGAAGCTATACCAATATGAAAATTACATTAAACTATGTTAAAAATAATGCGGTAACTAACGTTGCGACAAGATGTCCTCATTGTGGACACTTTGGTACATTTTTATCACTTGATATAAACGATGTCTACACATATACTCCTGCTACAGGCACTATTGAAAAATACTTGGGAGTAAGGAAGTGTCCGAACCATAACTGCTTAGGACACTTATTTTTTATTTCAGATAGGAATAGAAACATTCTTTTTACTTCTCCATCAGAGACAATACCTTTTGACAAAGAAAACATTCCTGATAGAGTTTTAAATGCGTTTGAAGAAGCAATAAAATGCCATGCTAACTCATGCTTTATCGCTTCGGCAATAATGATTAGAAAAACACTTGAAGAAATTTGTATTGAAAAAGGCGTAATGGGTGATAGCTTATATAAAAAGCTCCAAAATATTGGTAACAAAGTTTTAATTCCACAGGAACTAATAAGTGGAATGAATGAATTAAGGCTTTTGGGTAATGATGCAGCTCATATAGAAGCACAAACATTTAGTGAAATTGGGAAGGAAGAGATTGAAGTGTCTCTTGAATTTGCAAAAGAAATTTTAAAAGCAGTTTATCAATATGAAGGCCTTCTGCAAAAGCTTAAAAGATTGAAAGATAAATCAAATGATACTGCTGAAAAAATTGTTACGAAAAGTGATATGGCTTACCAGGTCCGCCCCTTATGTCGTAACTATTAATTTCTGTTGGTTGAAGTCAGTAATGCTGTTCTATGTGCTAAAAACTTATAATTCTATTACCTATCTATCAATGCTTCTTTTTATTAATTAAAAATAGAATTATAAACGACTTTGATAGATTGCAAAATACCAAAAGTGCAACCAATCCAATCACACCTTTCCTATTTTATACCGATAAAAGAAGCATCTACCTAATCCCCATAAACAACCTGTCCCACCGTATCTTATGCAGAAAAGAAGCTTGCTCATCCCAGCTCATCCACACAAATAAAGCTTTGCCTACAATGTGGTCTTCGGGCACAAAACCCCAGAAACGGCTGTCTAACGAGTTGTGACGGTTGTCGCCCATCATCCAGTAATAATCCATTTTAAAGGTGTACTGGTTGGTTTTGGTACCGTTGATGTAAATATCGTTGCCGCGTTTTTCCAGCTTGTTGTTTTCGTACAGTTTAATGGCGCGTTCGTAGATCATGTAATTGGTCGAATCCAAAGTAACTGTCCAGCCTTTTTTGGGGATGATGATTGGGCCATAATTGTCCACGTTCCATTTCAATTTCGGATCGTGCGGAAAAACCTGTAAATCAAACTGCCCGGCTGGCTGAATATACGGCGCAATGTAAGTGATGTTGGAATAACTTTTTAACGTGGGCACACTTTCGCGCGGCATAATCCATTCCAAATCCGTGGCGTTTACTTGTCCATGCGAAGGATCGATGTGCAGATCATACAAAACTTCAGGGTTCAGTTCCTGGCCGTTGGTGCGCACTAAATACGAAGTCTGGCTTTCCGGCGGGGTTATCGCAGCTTTATTATTGATGTAAACCTGCGTGTTGATCAGTTTCAAAGTATCACCCGGCGTTCCCTGGCAGCGTTTGATGTAGTTTTCACGCTTATCAACCGGTCGGTACAAAGGCGAATCCGCATCCATCGGATAATTAAAAACCACCACATCACCTTTTTTAACATGGCTCAATCCCGGCAAACGGTAATAAGGCAATTTGATGCCATCCCAATAAGATTTTACATCGAAAATCGGCATAGTATGATGCGCAAACGGAAAAGAAACCGGCGTCATCGGTGTGCGTGCGCCATAATTCACCTTGCTGACAAACAGGAAATCGCCAACCAGCAGCGAGCGTTCCATAGAAGGTGTTGGTATCGTAAATGCTTCAATAAACAAACCCCGAATCAGCGTGGCGGCAACAACGGCAAATATGATGGCTTCTGTCCACTCCTGCCCTGATGATTTTTTTAAAAGACTTTGATATTTACCTCTAAATTCTGGACTAGCTGATTGTCCTAAATATTTGGTTGAAGAATCAAAACCCCATTTGGGAATGTAAATAAATCCTAAAATTACTGCTTTTAAAGTATCACTAAATTTAGTTTTACCATAAGATTTAATGAAATCGATAGTAATACCAACAGCAATAAAAATATTCAGTCCAGGAATAAACAATAACAAAAACCACCATTTAGGCCGACCGCAAATTTCTAACATTACATAATAATTAATGATAGGTATTAGTGCTATCCAACCAGGCTTATTAGCTTTCTGAAATAATTTCCATAATCCAATGTATGGTAATACAAAAAGTAAAATAAATGCAATTAGAAATAAAATGATATTCACAATAATGCTTTTTTAGTTTGCTAAATTAAATTAAAATTAAACAGATCAGCGGCTGTAAAGAAACCTTTACGGTCTTTAATCCACTCCGCGGCAAGCACTGCACCAAGCGCAAATCCAGAACGGTTATGCGCCGTATGTTTAAACTCGATGGAATCCACTTCCGAATCATAAATGACGGTATGTGTGCCCGGCACATTTTCTATTCGGTGTGATTCAATCAGCAATTGATTTGGGGTGATGACCACCGGAGAAGCATCATCAACCTCACCCGAAACCACATTTACCCATGCTGTTTTTACCGGTATATTTTCGATGATGCCTTCAGCAATGGTGATGGCCGTTCCACTTGGCGCATCCAGTTTTTGGGTGTGGTGGATTTCTTCAACCTGCACTTCATAATCCGGAAACCGGTTTATCAATTGTGCCAGCATTTTATTGATATGGAAGAAGATGTTTACGCCAACACTAAAATTGGAAGCGTAAATCAGGGAAGCATTTTGTGTAACACAATCATTTTTAACACTTTGCAAATGCGCATACCAGCCAGTTGCACCAACTACAACCGGAATCCCGGCATCAAAGCAAAGTTTGATATTATCCAAAACCGTGTGCGGCGTACTAAATTCTATCGCTACGTCTGCCAGTTGCAAATTGGCAAGTGTGAGGTCATACAGGTTTTCTTGCGTAATTTTCAACACAATTTCGTGTTTTCGTTCCAAGGCAATCTGCTCAATCATCTTGCCCATTTTTCCGTATCCGAGTAAAGCTATTTTCATTATTGAGCTGTTGGCTGTCAGCAATCAGCTTTCAGCTATATTTCTAAAATTAATATTTAAACGTTTTGCAAAGACTAATTGCTACCGGCTATTTCATCCTAAAAGTAACTTTCAACCCGGGTGTAAAGCCTCCGTAAGCAAAGGTTGGCGAATTAATTATTGTCGGCGAAACCTTAAAACCCAAGTCATTGTCCATCGTGTAGGAATGCTGAAATTTCGCAGCAATATAAGCATCAATGGCTTGGATTCCCCAAAAAGCAACTACACCGATAATGGTTAAATCCCGGTTGCGGTGGTAATAATCTTTGTAAACAATTATCAGGGCTGAATTATAGCCATCATATTTTTTATCCACTTGACCAAATTTTCCTGTAGCTTGAAGCTGAGCAACATGTAAATATTCTTTGTAATTGGTTTGCGCTACATAATAAGAATATCCTAAAAGGGCAAATCCACCATAAACAATGGGTAATTTCCAATATTGCTTGTTGTAAATTTGCCCTGTGCCCGGCAAATAAAGGGATTTCAAAATCGCTTTGTGCGGGCTATGCGTGCTATCGGGATGATAAACTTTATCCTTAGGCTGTTCTGATTTTGGCTTGAACGGCACCAGCACAGAAGTAGTATCGCCGCGGGTATTTACCGTATCGCGTTGTTTTTTGTTGGATTTTTTTTGTGCGAAGGTTGATCCAACACAAAAAAACAGCAGTAAAAGAAGTATGGCCGGTTTGCGCATATTACCAGTCGAGCATTTCCAGGATTCGCCCCAAATCATCTTCCGATAAAAACGGGATTTCAATGCTGCCTTTTCCATTTTGCCCAACTTTCAGTTTCACCGGCGCATTGAATTTCGATGTCAGATCGGTTTGGATTTTCTGCATTTGGAAAGATGGACTGGCTGTTTTAGCCATACTGTTTTTAGCAGGTGTTTTTTGGAGTTCGCGCACCATATCTTCCACTTTCCGTACCGATAAACCTTTTTCAATGATTTGATGATGGATGTACAGCAACTTCGCCGCATCTTCCACCGCAATCAAAGCGCGGGCATGGCCCATCGTAATTTCGCCGTCGCGGATAGAAGATTGCACCACCGGCGGCAGTTTCAGTAAACGCAAATAGTTGGTAACGGTTGACCGGTTTTTGCTCACGCGGTCGCCCAGTTCTTCCTGCTTCAAATTGCATTCGTCGATCATCCGCTGAAAACTCAAAGCCATTTCTATCGCGTTCAGGTTTTCCCGCTGGATATTTTCGATCAAAGCCATTTCCAGCATTTGCTGATCGTTGGCCGTGCGCACATAAGCCGGAATTTCCGTCAAACCCGCCAGCTTGGAAGCGCGCAAACGCCGTTCACCGGAAATTAACTGATAAGTATTTTTGCCGGTTTTGCGTACCGTAACCGGCTGGATCAAACCTTGTGTAGAAATAGAATCCGCCAGTTCTTGCAATGCCTGTTCATCAAATTCTGTACGCGGCTGGAAAGGATTTACTTCAATTTCAGTGATCTTTACCGCGTTTACCGATTTTAGTTCTGCTGTATCAGGTTGATCTGCTGTGGGTTGTGATTTTTTTGCAGAAGCTGCATTCACCTGAACAGAATCGTTTAACAAAGCACCCAGACCTCTGCCCAAAGCATTTCTTTTATCGCCGTTCATCTATTTTATGCTTATTTTTTGCTGATTGTCTTCGTCTTTCACCATCCCGTTGTTACGCAAAATCTCGCGCGCCAGGTTCAAATAATTGATGGCACCTTTGCAGGTTGCATCGTGCATAATAACTGACATGCCAAAGCTCGGTGCCTCGCTCAACCGTGTATTTCGCTGGATGATGGTTTTGAAAACTAAGTTCTCAAAATGCGTACGCACTTCTTCCACCACTTGGTTGGATAAGCGAAGCCGCACGTCATACATCGTCAGCAAAATACCTTCAATATCCAGTTCCGGGTTCAGGCGGTTTTGTACAATTTTGATCGTGTTGAGCAGTTTCCCCAATCCTTCCAACGCAAAATACTCGCACTGAACCGGAATAATAACCGAATCAGCAGCCGTAAGCGCATTGATCGTAATCAATCCCAGCGACGGCGAACAATCTACAATGATAAAATCGTACTGGTTTTTGATCTTTTCCAGCACCGCTTTCATCTTGTATTCGCGGTTGGTCAGGTTGATCATCTCGATCTCCGCCCCAACCAAATCAATATGCGCCGGCAACAAATCCAGGTTTGGCGTTTCCGTTTTCTGGATCGCATCTGCCGGTTCTACCTCATTGATGATGCACTCGTAAATGCTGTTTTTGATTGTTCTCGGATCGAACCCGATCCCTGATGTTGCGTTTGCCTGCGGATCTGCATCAACCAACAGGGTTTTGTATTCTAACACCGCTAAACTTGCCGCCAGATTGATGGAAGAAGTGGTTTTGCCTACTCCGCCTTTCTGGTTGGCCAACGCGATTATTTTACTCATTATCAGTCCTCAGTATAATTTTAAAAGCAAATTTTGATGCCCTAAAAGAAGCATTACCATAATTTCTGATGCTTCTTTTACCGGTATTTTTTTTACTTTTTTTAAAGGTGCAAGATACCTACATTTTTACAATTAGCATCCAACCAGATTTCCACATGTTCATCACTATATCCACAAAATATATGATTTGGATAATATGTTTTTGCAGCCAAATTACTTTACAAAGTTATAACGCTTTTTTTGACGAAATTATCTTTGCAGATTAAATTTTATGCAGACAAGCCGCAATCAAATCCTGGCAAATAGTGTTAAACTTGTGAAAATTTAAATGGATAGATTATGACAAACGGAGTTTACGAAGCTGGCGAAAGAGTGATTACGAAAGACGGTGAAGGCGTGGTGCACAAAAGCCAGGCGCAAAAAGATAATCAGATTGAAGTAAAACTCAATACCGGTGAAGTAAAAACTTATGCGCCGCAAGATGTTTCGGATGATGCTGATGCCGGATAACTTGCAAGCTACACAGTTTCTATTTTTGCAAAATGCTTCTTTTATCCGGTCAATTTAACTGAAACCTATTATGCTTACCATCATTGCCGGCACCAACAGGGCCGGCAGCAGTACATTAAAATTAGCCCGATACTACCAAAAAAAACTGGTTGAAAAAGGGGTTGAAACGGAGGTTTTTTCTTTGGAAGATTTGCCGGACAATTTTTTGAAAACAGATTTATATGGCAAAAGAAGCGAAGCTTTCAAGCCGGTTTTAAAGCTGATCAACGTTTCCGAAAAGTTTATTTTTATCATCCCAGAGTACAACGGTAGCTTTCCGGGTACATTGAAAGTTTTTGTAGATGCCTGCGATTTTCCTGAAAGTTTTTATGATAAAAAAGCCGCTTTAGTAGGCATTTCCTCTGGCAAATATGGCAATATCCGCGGCGTAGATCATTTTACCGGTGTTTGCAATTATTTTAATATGCACGTTTTTGCGCTGAAGTTGCACATCCCTTTTATTAGAAAAGAATTGGATTTGGATGGAAACCTAACAGAAGCAGATACGATCAAATTTACTGACGAGCAAATGGATCGTTTCATCAAATTCTAAATCAACCTGAAACCAAAAATGACACACTGTTTTTACTGCCTGTTTTTTGTATCGATGCTGATTGGTATTTCATGTACCAATAATCATCAAAATGCTTCTACAACAATTGAGAAACAAAATTTAGATACGGCAGATGAAAGATTAGCCAGAAACCTTGATATATTTTGTTTTGATCAAGTAGTTATTGGAGAAATTGCTTCGAGAATATCTACAAACAAAGCAGTAAAAGATTTCTCAAAACACAATGTAAATCTTTATAAAGGATTAGGAAATATTTTGACTCCAATTTTAGTAAAATACAACATTAAACTCTCTGTAACTACTTCAGATAATTTGAAAATAAAAGTTCAAAAACTGAAAGAAATACAAAGAAAGTCTTTTGCCCACGCCTATTTGTTGCAAATGTTAAAAGATCATAATGCAATAATCCGTGAAACAAATGCTGCCAAAAACATCCAGTGCGCGCCGCTGAAAACTTTTGTAATCAGCAACCAAGCGGCCATAATTAAACAGGCTTATGCGCTTTCGGCTTTGAAAGATGCAACACCTTAAACTTTACATTTTCCGACTGTTGGCAATATAAAACTCCAGTGCCAATTCTTTTACGCGTTCGTTTTTTTCACCCAAAATCTGTTCTATATTTTCATCCTGAAGCAAAGCCAGAATTTCTACCTGCATCCTGAAAATCATTTCTACTTTGGCACTGTTGATGCCCATTTCCCTGATCAAAATAGTATTGATGTCAAACTCGCTTTTGGCACTGGTTTGATGCTGGTTTTCGCCGGTTGTTTCATTCATGGTGATGCTGTTTTTATCGGTATAAAATTGGATTGTATGCCGAAATTATTTTCGGTACAAATTATTTAAAGTCTGTTTTAAAGTTTTAACCTCAGGAGCTGTTGAAGGTTTTTTGTTGGAGAAAATGGTGTTTGCATCGTCTTCATCACCGTAAAAAGTATCATTGGCGGGCTGGTCAATATCCAGCGAAGAACCGCTTAAACTGATGCCGGCAAACAAGCCTTTGCTGCGCGAATAAGAATAAACTTCGGATTCCAGCTTGTAATCCGTGCCGGCAGAAGAAGTGCGGCCAACCGGCCCGGCAGCTACAGAAATATCTCCGCCCAAAGTAAAACTGCTTTTATCGATCTCTAACAAGGAGGTTTTGTTGAGGAAAACCAGCACCAGATCAACTGATTGGATGCCAGCCTGGAAACCAAAACTGCCGCCCGTCATGGTCAAAAAAACCGGGTTGCTCCAGCTTCCGTTTTCGTTTTTTATCATCGCGATGCCTTTTCCGCGTTTGCCGCCGATGACAAAACCGGCATTAATCAAACCTGGAATGATAATAATCCCTTCCGTTTTTTGCAGCAATTGCTTCGGGATACTTTCGCGCAGCTTGCCAAATTCCTGCAATACGCGTGTTGAAGCATCCAGTTTTTGCGCCTGCTTGTTTTGCGCCTGCACAGTATCAAACAAAAAAATGACCGATAAAAGAAGTATGGTTTTTTGGATGGAAACGGAAAAATTCATGGATTAAATTTGGTTAAACGATTAAACCTTTGCAGCACAATTTTATTGCACTTGCGTGTACCAATTGCGCAAACGTACGTCAATTTTCGGGTTTTGATCGTTCACCAACTTCTTGAACTGTTCTATATCGCTGAATTTATTGCCGGGTTGGCGATAGTGATAAGGATAAACCACGGCCGGTTTGAAAGCCAAAACCGCATCCGCAGCCGGGGCAACATCCATGGTGTAAGGCGGGTTCATGCACACAAAAGCGACATCAATATTTTTGAGCGACCGCATATCCGGCGTGCCATCGGTATCACCGGAAATATAAATCCGTTTGCCGCCGAAAGTGAACACATAACCATTGCCTACACCTTTTTTGTGGCGGGCAGTTTCTTCGGGAATATTGTACATCCCGACTGCTTCAATCTTGATATTTTTATAGGTTGAATTTTGCCCATTTCCTAAAACTGTGATTTTGGCAAAGGTTTTATTTTTAAGCTGATCAACCACTTTTTGTGGTGCAATCAGCTCGGTTTTAGTCAAGTCTAATCCGCTTAAAGTTGCTTCATCCAGATGATCGCCGTGTTCATGTGTGATCACAATTAAATCCGGTGCTTTCATGTTTTTATATCTTTCGGCACCGCCATAAGGATCAGCATAAACCGTTACGCCATTCCATTGCATTACCAATGCGGCATGAAAAACCGGTGTGATTTCGAGGTTGCCTTTTTTAGTGGTAAAAACTTCCGGTTGCGCAAAAAGCAAAGAAACAGGCAGTAAAAACAGTATCGTAAATAAATATTTCATAGCGGTTTTTTGGGTTGATAACACAACGATTAAATTTTGGTTTAAGTTAATACAGCTCAAATTAAACAAAAAAACCGGGAAGTTATTTCCCGGCTTTATGATTGAATTTGATTGTAAATTACATTTTTGGTGCGACCATTTTATTGGTTTTATACCTTTTGTCTGGCGTACCATCTTTTTTCATCGGCCCGACCGGAGCTGGTTTTTCCATTTTGTTCATTTTGTAACGCTTGTCTGGCGTGCCGTCTTTTTTCATCATGACACTGCTCTTTTTGCTTGACATTGTGCCGCCGGACGAAACAGAACCGGTAGTGCTTTTTGCCGGAACCTGAGCCATGCCCGCGCTTGTGATAAAGGCGAACAGCATCAGTAAACTAAGTAATTTTTTCATGTTTTTTTAATTTGATAAGTGGAAGGTGAATTTACAACAGTTTTTTATATCTTGTTTTATATCAGCAAAAATATTACAGATGCTATTTTTATAGGGTAAAAATCATTAAAAATCCATTTTATCCCGAAAGCAATAAAACAGAAATGCGTATTATTGCACCTGCAAATGACTTCGTAGCTCAGCTGGTAGAGCAAGTGACTCTTAATCACTGGGTCCAGGGTTCGAATCCCTGCGGGGTCACTTCAAAATCAAACAAAAAGCCTTACTTTAGTAAGTGAGGTTTTTTGATTTTAAGCTTTCGGTCTTATTTTTGATTTTTTTGGCGATTGATAATTGGATAAAAGTGCTGCCAAACTGGAGTTGATTGCACTAAAAAGATAAAGTATATTGTTTATATAATGCTTCTTTTATCGGATAAAATGTTAGATGACCCTGCTAATCTCCTTAAAAATTAGGTTAAACTATATTATAAAAAGTACGTTAACAACATAAAAACGAAGCATGAACAATTTTTTCAGAACCATTATTGCTGCCTGGGGTGCCAGAAAATTAGGCGGCGGCTGCTTATCCACCGTCGTGATATTTATTGTAATTTATACCTTGTTAGGAAAATGCAATAATCAGCCGGTACGGGCTGCTGCCAGGACGTATCAGCAAAAGGTACAAGCCAGATAAAGCTAAGTTTGGGTAGATTCCTTTACTTATAACATCATGCTTCTTTTATCGGTATAAAATTTACTTTTAAGTTTTACCCTGATAAAAGAAGCATTGGCTTTAAAAAGCAGTTTTAGGTCAGCTTAATGCTTATCAAACAAACCCGTCCAAACACCAATTTTTACCTGCTAAAAACAGCATTTACTAAGCAGCCTAAGCGCAAAAAATCGTCTTTGTAAAACAGTATCAACTTATTACGTTACAAAACTTTAAAAGCAGATGTACGTACTAAAAGCCATTATCAAATACTGCTAAACAAAGCCTGGTGCTATGACGCTTACTTTTGAAGAAAAAAGATTAAAAGCTTTATTTTCATACAACTTAATGGATACGGAAGCTGAAAAGCAATATGACCGTATCACTAAGCTGGCTTGCTACATTTGCGGTACAAAAATGGCAGCAATCAATCTGATTGATGATTCCCGTTCGTGGATAAAATCAAAAGTGGGATTGGATATATCCGAAGTGCCCAAAGATCTTACCTTCTGCAAATACACCATATTACAACAACATCTGCTGGAAATTCCTGATACATTTCTGGATGAACGTGTGAAAGATAATCCTGCGGTATCTTGCAAAAACGGGATCAGGTATTATGCAGGCATCTCGCTGGTAAACTCTCAAGGTTATATTTTAGGAACGATCTGCGTTTTTGATCGTAAGCCAAACTTGCTCAACGATAGCCAAAAAGAGGCATTGCAATTCCTGGCAGATGAAACGGTACTGCACATGGAAACAACCAAACGTAACCGTGAATTGCAGGCACTAACCATTCGGCAAAACGAGTTCAAGGCATTGTTTGACAGTTCCGGCGACCTGCATTTTATTTCTGATGAGGCAGGGAAAATAGAGTTTATTAATGGCTCTGTAGAAAAGATTTTAGGCTATCAGGCCGAAGAAGTCCTTGGCCGTTCTATCCTGGATTTTTGTGTTCCTGATGACCGGTTTATTATGCAGCAAAGCTTGGCACGCGGAGAAGATAAAACCGAATTTTTGGTAAAACTATTCACTAAGAGCCTGGAAATTAAATGGTTTTCATTTTTCAATGTTAACCTGAACAAACGCTGGCTGAGCAATGGCCGCGACGTAACCAAACATATTTTAGCAGAACAGGAACTTCAGCAATTATCATTGGTAGCCAGCCACGTTACCAACGGCGTGGTTATCAACGATGAAAACAACAAAATTTTATGGGTAAACAAAGCATTTGAAACGATAACTGGTTATACCCTAAAAGATGTAAAAGGCAAAAAACTGAGCCAAATCATCACCGGAAAACAAACGGACCCACAAATACTGGACTATGCTGAAAAACAGGTAAACAACAAAACTTCTTTTACCATTGAGTTGCTTGCTTATACCAAAAAGCAGGAGCAGATATGGCTTTCCGTTGCGAATTCTGTAATACTGAATGAACTGGGGGAAACAAACCGGAGCATTGAAATTATTAAAGACGTTACAGAACGCAAACAAACGGATATTGAACTGCAAATACTTTCTGCGGCGGTAACCAAATCAGAAGTTGGTGTATTGATCAGAAATGCAAAAAATGAAGTTGTTTGGCTAAACAATGCGACAGAAAGAATTTTAGGCTGGAGCTTGGAAGAACTAAAAGGAACTGTTTTAGACAAAAGGTTTACCGGCGAATTAACGGATATGGACACTTATTCAAGAGCCAGAAAAGCTTCTTCTGAAAGGAAAGCCTATGAGCTGGAAATTATGCTTTATAAAAAAGACAGAACACCAGTTTGGTTATGGATCAACAGCCATCATCTGCTTAACAGCGAGGGAGTTGCGGAGCGGGAAATTAGTATCCTGATGGATATCACCGTTAAAAAAAAGGCCGAAGAAGAGCTGATCCGTAACCGCGAAAAAGCCTTGCAGCTTAGCCGTGCCAAAGAAACCTTTATTTCTGTTTTGAGCCATGAAATACGTACACCAATCAATGCGGTAATCGGCATAAGCCGCATTTTGATGGAAGAAAACCCGGCCCCGGCACAACTTGAAAACCTTAATATTTTAAAGTTTTCTTCCGAAAACCTATTGAAATTAGTGAACGACATTTTGGATTTCACCAAGATAGAAACCGGAAATATGCAGCTGGAATCTGCCCCGGTCAACCTGAAACAACTGGCCAGGCAAACGTTGCACACAATCAGTTTTAAGCTGGAAAACAAGGATTTGAAGCTGAATTTAATTCTGGATCCAAATATTCCGGAGCTGGTTTTGGCTGATAGCACGCGGCTTTACCAGATTATGATGAACCTTTTGGGCAATGCAATCAAATTTACGCCCAAAGGTGAAGTTAAACTTATCCTGGATCTGGAAAAAGAAGACCCGGAATTTGTGCTGATTAAATTTTGCGTTTCGGATACAGGCATCGGCATTCCGCCAGACAGGATTAAATCTATATTTGAAGCTTATTCCCAGGCATCCAGCGATACTACGCGCAAATATGGCGGCACCGGTTTGGGCCTCACCATTACCCAAAAACTGATTGAACTGCATCAATCTACTATCGAAGTAAAAAGTGAACCGGGCAAAGGATCAGATTTTTGTTTCCGTATCAGTTTTAAAAAAGCTTCGGCCGAGCTGCAAAAATTTGTTTCTCCGGTTTTGTTTGAAGCCCTGAAAGCAACAGTTTTGGTAGCCGATGACAACCAGATTAACCTCACGCTGGCCAAAAAAATACTTTCTAAATGGGGCATCGAAGCTGATCTTGCTGCAAACGGACTGGAAGCTTATGAAATGGCGATGGTAAAAGATTATGATTTGATTTTGATGGATCTGCACATGCCGGTAATGGATGGGCTGGAAGCCACTAAAATAATCAGAAAGCAGCCTCAGGAAAAGTATAAAACCATCCCGATCATTGCTTTAACAGGCAGTGTTTTTGGCCTCAACCTAGAAAATTTGCAGCAGGAAGGGCTTACCGATCACTTTTTAAAACCCTATACGCCCGAAGGTTTGTACAACAAAATAAAGCTTTATTTAAAACCCGCCGATGTTATGGTGTGATAAAACCAGATCAAAATTCACCTGATAAAAGAAGCATCTGCTCAAATCCAATATTCGGGTTGATACTTCTTTTATCAGGTAAAAATCAGCAAATCATTTTTTTAATTTTTAACCAGTTTTATATTCCATAAAATCTTATCCCATAAAAAAAGCTTCTCCGCAAACCGAAAAAGCTTTCTTTTTTAACTTAAAACATTAACCTCTGTTGTTCCGTTCGGGCGTTTCCTGCCTGATTGGGCGTTGCTGCTGTTGTTGAGGCTGCTGACGTTGTTCGCGCGGCACTTGTATTTGAGGATTCGGCTGTTGACGCTGTTGGTTTTGTTGCTGATTTTGTTGCCGCTGCTGCATTTCCTGTTGCTGGTTCTGCTGTTGCCTTTGTTGATTTTCCTGCTGGCGTTGTTGATTTTCCTGCTGCCGTTGTTGCATTTGCTGTTGGTTTTGCTGATTCTGTTGTTGCCTTTGCTGATTTTCCATCTGCCGCTGCTGCACCTGTTGCTGATTTTCCTGCTGGCGTTGCTGCATCTGCTGATTCTGGTTTTGCTGATTTTGGTTCTGCTGCACCGGAAAATCATTTCGGGTTCTGTTGCGGTCAAAATCCCGTGCTTGCCGCCAGTTGTTATTCGGTTGTGCGGATGGCGTTTGTGCAGGCTGATTAGTTGAGTTACTCCTGCCACCAGCAGGGTTCGACGGGTTATTTCCGTTTGGATTTGCTACACCTCCGGCAGCCTGGCCATTGGTTGTATTATTTTGGTTTGAATTATTTTGATTCTGGTTTGGAGAAACTCGTTGCGGAAACTGATTTCCGTTAGGCACATTATTGTTATTGTTTCTGCCAAAACCAGTATTATTATTATTATTTGATGGAACGTTTTGCGGATTTCCCTGATTAACCGGCTGCCTTCCGTTGTTCCAATTCTGGTTGCGGTTATCATTATTAGCATTACCAAAACCCTGGTTGCGGTTATAAATCCCGCGGTTAATCACCCGGTTTGGCTCCGGCCGGTTATCATTATTTTGGTTTGATGCAATTTCCGGCCGGTAAATATTCAAGGTATTGTTTCGGATCCTTGCCCCGCCCGGCCTGCGGCTATCATTGATGTTGTAGATATTAACCGGTGCATTGGTATATCGGCGCACATCATCCGGCCGCGGCCCGGAGATATAACGGCGGCTATTGTTTACATAAACATTGCTGATGATCGTGGTATTATGGATGATGTTAAAATTTCGGTTTGCCGGCAGATAATAGCGGTAAATATTTGGCTCGTAAACATACCTGCGCGGCGCAAATACCCAGTAATTATCTGGTTCATAATAGTTTGCACCAAAAGACAGATCAATATTGATCCCTGGCCCAAGCGGTGCCCAGCCGTAATAATCACCACCGGTACGCCAGCTTACCCAAGCCGGGCCCCACTCCGTTCCCGGGATCCATTCCCAGCCATAATCATTGGCAAAACGCCACCGGCCATAGTGGAAAGCGGCCCAGCCCCAATCATAATCAGACACCCAGGTGTTGCCATATTCCGTAGCTGCCCAGTGGCCGTTGGTGGCATATGGCTTAAAATCAGGGCCGGCATCCGGTGCCCAAACATAGCCCAGCTCCGGGTCGTCAATCCATTGGCCATAAGGTTCCAGCTCATCATAAAAAGTTTGGATCGAAACCGAAGCACCCGGCTGTGCACTGGCTTTTTGTACATTAAAACAGCACATTGCCAGCAGGAGCACAAAACCGGAAACAGTTTTTTTAATTATATTGATCATGGTGGTGATTTTTAGGTGTTTTGGATAATGCAGGTTCGACTGTAAACCAAGCTTTTCGTTTAATTAACAGCTATTTATATTAAACTATGCTTCTTTTAGCAGGTATTTTTTGGTATGTATCAATCCTGATATTTGTGAAGTCTTATCCGCAAATCCTTTAGAATAAGTAATTTTACCATAAATTGTTCCCGCATGAAAACAGTAAACATTCCCCGCGTTGATTTAAATACTTATATTAATGGCTCCGTAGAAGATAAAAAAAACTTTTCTGATGAGATTGGCCAGGCGTTCAACGATACCGGTTTCATCACCATCAGCAACCATGGCTTAAGTAAAGAACTCATTGCAAAATTATATAATCAAGTTCAAAAACTGTTTTCGTTGCCAGATGAAATCAAACTAAGTTACGAAAAACCGGAATTGGCAGGGCAACGCGGCTACACCAGCAAAGGCCGTGAAAAAGCAAAAGACTCCAAAACACCAGATTTAAAAGAGTTTTGGCAAATCGGACAAACGGTTACGGATGGCGATCCCGTAAAAGAATTATATCCTGAAAATTTGGTGGTAAAAGAACTGCCTGAATTTAACCCGGTAACACGGGAAGTTTACCAGAAGTTGGAACAGGCCGGCGAACATTTGCTGCGTGCCATTGCTGTTTATTTGGAATTGCCCGAGAATTATTTTGACGATAAAGTACACAATGGCAATTCTATTTTGCGAGGCATCCATTATTTTCCGATTGAAAACCCGGATGCTGTTCCTGATGATGCCGTTCGTGCCGGCGCGCATGAAGACATCAACCTAATTACTTTATTAATTGGTGCCAGTGCCGATGGCTTGGAAGTTTTAACCCGCGAAGGCGAATGGTTTCCGGTAAAAGCACACGGCGAAGATATTGTGGTGAATGTAGGCGATATGCTGCAACGGTTGACCAACAACAAACTGCGTTCTACCACGCACCGTGTGGTAAACCCGCCACGCGAAATGATGAAAACTTCCCGTTATTCCGTTCCGTTTTTCCTTCACCCAAAATCTACGGTTAGTTTGGCTTGTTTGGATACTTGTATTGATGAAACCCATCCAAAAGCTTACCCAGATGCAACTGCCGGCGAATATTTGGACGAGCGGTTGCGGGAAATTGGTTTGAAGATGTAAGTTTTTAGGTGGTAAAAGAAGTATTAAAATAGCTGATTATTTGTATTAATTTTAATGGATTAAATAAACGCCATGAAAAGTACATTATTAGGCTTATCGCTTTTTTTGCTGGTTACAGTAACCGGATGTAAAAAAAGCAACCCAACAACAGAGATTATAAAAGAAGAAGTATTTAACGATCCGAATTGGATCCAAATTAAAGTGCCCAACGCCGGAGAAGTTAACGCCGTAGCCGGAAGCATTAACGATACTTTGCTGGTTACCACCAGGACAAAATCCTTTTTCACCACCAATAAAGGAGCTACCTGGCAGGAATCAAAAAACTTTAATGGGCCAACAGGACTTTTAGTTGTAAAAGATACGATTTATGCATTGGCAGCAAATGGGTTTGATGCCAAATTTGAAAAAAGTTATGCATCGCTTTCTCAGTATTACACCTTAAACAAAGGCGGCTCTTGGAACAACTCTGCTTATCAAAACTTGTATAAATCTATGCAAACGGGAATTGCGACAGCAAAAGATGGTTCTATGTTTAAGCTAAATTATCATACTGGTGCCGATAAAAATGGCAATGGCAACAATTATGTACTCCAAACAACCATTGCGAGAACAGACCGTTTGGGAAATACACAATCCTTTTCCTATCCCACAAAAAGGCAACCGGTAAATTTGTTTGTAGATAAACAAGACCGGCTTTATATTCCAACTTCCGGCGGTTATATTACCGAGGCTGGGGTTTTGTTTGGCTCTTCCATGTTTGATCCGGCGTATATTTATGTTTCAAAAAAAGCGGTGAGCAATTAAATTTGACGATGATTTAAGAGCAACATAAAGAAAAGGCTGGTTACAATAACCGGCCTTTTTTTATCGCCTTTACATTTACCAAAACATGAACTTCATCAGTAATTTTTACAAACACCACCCTTTCATTTCCATCCTACTCGCCTTCCAGCTTTTCCGTTTCCTGTTACTGCCGTTTTTCGGGATGATGCCGCAAGATGCCTATTACAATTTTTACGGTGAACATTTGGCTTTGTCGTACTTCGATCATCCCGGAATGATTGGCTATTTGCTCCGGCTTTTTACCACTGTTTTTGGGAAACATGTTTTTGTGATCAAGCTGGCTGATTTTACCGTAACCAGCCTTACTTTATTTGCATTTTACAAATTGGCAGGACTGTTTCTGTCGAAGCAAAAGCAAAATTTAGCAATTGCGCTCTTTGGCTCTACTTTCCTCGTTTCCATCCTTTCTACCATTTCCACGCCGGATGTTCCGCTGCTGCTATTTTGGACTTTGAGTTTAATTGCCCTTTACCATGCTGTTTTTAGGCAGCAAAAACTGTACTGGCTGCTGGCCGGTTTGCTGATGGGACTGACTTTTGATAGCAAATACACGGCCGTACTGCTGCAAGTCGGTTTGATTTTGTTCCTCATCTTTTCCAACCAATATCGAAAACTGTTGCTTTCCGGCTGGCTTTGGCTGTGTTTGTTGATTTCCGTATTGGTTACTTTTCCGGTTTTTTATTGGAACTACCAGCATCAATTTGCGTCGTTCCTGTTCCAGTCGGCCAACCGGACGGGCGATATTGCTAAATTTCAACTCAAACCAAAACTGTTTTTGGGGACGATTGGCACACAGCTTTTCCTGTTGCTGCCCGCGGCTTTCTTCGGATTGGTTGCACTTACTTTTAAAACCATCAAAAAAGTGTTGCTTAAATGGAAACTGCCAAACGACCCGATACTGTTTTTACTATGCTTTTTTTTGCCTGCGTTTCTGGGTTTCTTTTTGATCAGTTTGTTTTATTGGGTCAAAATCAATTGGATGATGCCTTCCTACATCACTGGATTTATTTTCCTGGCGATCTTTATCTCCCAAAAAGCAACCAAAATTAACCTGTGGATCGCCGCCGTTTTGCACCTGGCTTTTGCCGTTGAAGTCATTTTTTATCCGGTACAAATTAAAAGCGATGACACTTGGTTTGGCTGGAAACAACTGGCAAACAGGGTAGAAATTCTACAAAAAAATTATTCTAATACTTTTATTTTTTCTGCGGACGGATATAAAACCAGTGCAGAACTGAGTTTTTTCCTTCACCAAAAAATCTATGCCCAAAATATCCTGGGGCAGCCAGCTTTGCAGTTTGATTATGTTGGCGATAACCTACTTCTTTTAACAGGTAAAAATGCGCTTTTTATAGATTCTGATCCTGGTTTTAAAAACCTTGAAAAGAATGGAACAATTCCGCCGGAATTAAAAACTTACTTTAGAAATATGCAGGAATTGGAACCGATCATCATTAAAAACGGAAATACTGATGCGCGGAAGTTTTGGGTTTATTATTGTGTTGGGTATCAACCAAGAAAGTAGTCTGAAAGCTTGATTTTGCAGTCATGCCGAAATTGTTTGTCATTCTGAATTTATTTCAGAATCTCTCATGCAAGATCATAGCTTTTATAATAGGATACCGAAACAAGTTCGGCATAAAAAAACGTTCCTGATTTTTAGGTGGTAAAAGAAGCATGCCTTTGTCACCCTGAACTTGTTTCAGAATTCTTCAGGATAGAAAGTTAAATTGCTTTTATAGTGGGATACCGAAACAAGTTCGGCATGACAAAAACATTTATCCATCATAAGCCTTTTGCAAATCTTCAATCACAATCTTGTTCATTTGCATCATCGCCTGCATCACGCGTTTTGATTTTTCGGGATCTTTGCCTTGCATCAATCTACCTAAGGCCGAAGGAATAATTTGCCAGGAAACGTCAAACTTGTCTTTCAGCCAGCCGCACCTTCCTTTTTCGCCGCCTTCGGAAAGCTTTTCCCACAGTTCATCCACTTCCTGCTGCGTTTCGCAATTCACAAACAAAGAAATACCTTGCGAAAAAGTAAAATGCGGACCACCATTTAAAGCATAAAAATTTTGTCCGAACAATTGGAAAGTTACCGAAAAAACAGTTTCTCCATTTCTGCTAATACTGGTGATTTTTGCATCTTTAAAAACAGCAACATATAGGTTTACTGCTTCTTCGGCTTGATTGTTAAAAGTTAGAAAGGTTGTGATTTTTTGCATGTGGATTATGAAAGGCTTTATCTAAATCAAATAATTCAATTACTTATCTAACGGTTTCCAAGTCCCTTTTGTAAAAAACACATTTTTAAACTTTGGAGAATAAAACACGTAATAAAAAGACCAAACACTTCTATAGAGAGTTGGTTCATCTTCTATAATTTGCTGTCTTGGTTTTTCAACTTGTACAATTATCCTTGGTTGACTGTATGAATCAACAAAAACTACTTTTCCAGAATCTGCTTTTACAATTTTGTTATTGTCTATGGTATAAAAAATAAATTTGCTTTCTTTCGTAATTTTAAAGCGAAAGTGATTGTATTGCCAGTCAGCTTGTTTACCCGGAAATTTAGTTCTATCAATTATATATTCACCATAAATATCTTGCCGTTTGATACTCTTTTTATCAATGAAAAAGTGAACAATTGAGGTGATAATAATCAAACTTAAAATTGGTATCCAAATAAACAAAAGAATTTTTCCAAATAATCTCCTTTTGGTAAGAAGCCAAACTATAGGTAATATAATTGACAGTGGGAATAAAATAAATACTACGAATAAATTAAATCCAAATCCCATATAATTTATATTCCTTCTTGTATAATAGATTGGCTGAAAACATTATTTACAGCCTCAACCAATCAAACTATCATCCGCCACTTTCCCTTCCGCCTTGGCCAAAACATCTTCCCGGTGTACCATATCCGCAATGCTATGTTCGCCCAAAATCTTCAAAGTTGCATCACGAACATTGGCCATCACATCGCGGATGCCGCAATAATGTTCGTCCACACATTCGGCACATTTCTCATAAAAATTCAGGCTTACACAGGGCAGCAACGCAATCGGGCCATCAATCACACGGATGATGGAAGAAAGCTTGATTTCATCTGCTGTTTTGAGCAGGTAATAACCGCCGCCTGCGCCTTTTTTACTGCTTAAAAATCCGCCACGCTTCAGTTCCAGCAAAATAGCTTCCAAAAATTTTTTGGGCAACTGGTCGCCTTTGGCAATATCGGCAATCAGCATCGGCTTGTTTTCTGTGTTGCGGGCCAACGCCATCAGGGCTTTTACAGCGTATTTTGTTTTTTTGGTGAGCAATGGAATTGGTGTTTAAATCAGGAACGATTAAACAAATGTAAAAAATTTTGAAGCTGTTTACTTGATGAAAACAGTAGAAATAATGCGTAACGAAACCAAAATCACTACTACGCCAACAAACAGCAATAGTGTTTTTACCGGCAGTTTATTGGAGATGCGGACTGCTATTGGTGCCGCAATCATTCCGCCTAAAACCAAACCTAAAATCACCTGGAAATGGTGCAAGCCAATCAACAAAATAAAAGTAACGGCACTGGTAAAAGCCACGCAGCCTTTGGTCAATGTGGAAGTGCCGATGGTGTAGCGTACATTTCTTCCTCCGGCAATTAATCCGGTGGTTACAATCGGTCCCCAACCGCCGCCGCCGATGGCATCCAACAAACCACCAATTCCGGCAAGCAAACCAATTTTTTTGATTTTTGATGTTGGCCGTGTTTTATTTAATGCTTTTCGAATAATCAACACGCCCAAAAACAAAGTATAACAACCCACAATTGGCTTTAAATACTGGCTGTACTGATGCAAAGAAGATAAAATAGTGGCGCCGCAAACGGCACCAATAATGCCGGGGATCAGCAATTTTTTGAAGAGCTTAAAGTTGACATTTCCTGATTTCCAGTGCATTAAACCGGAAGCACCGTTGTTAAAAACTTCGGAAGCGTGGACACTTGCACTTGCCGCAGCAGGCGGAATGCCCAGCGAAAGCAGGAAAGTAGTGGAAGTAACGCCGTAAGCCATTCCGCAGGCACCATCAATCAGCGAAGCAACAAAACCGCCCAGCATGTACAGCAAAAGCTGCTGGTTGAACTGTGCGCTCAGCCAATCTTGTGCATTTAAAATACGTTTGTAGTTGAGGTAAGTGAAAAGCACATGGCCTAAAATCATCAAACCAATAGCCGATAAAATGGCCAAAGTAATGGCAATTGGACGCGTAATTTTAACCTTGGCCGGTTGTTGAGCCTTCTCGTTCACCAAACCAGAAGTAATGGCGTTTAACTGCTTTACTTTATCCGAAAAATCACCGTTTAGTTTTTGGCGGATCTGTGTCATGTTGGTCAGCACCTGATCGATTTCTGCAGGAAAAGTTTCATTCAAAACCTCTTTAACACGTTTGGCTACCGTTGGCGATTTTCCATTGGTCGAAATGGCAATCTTCAGGTTTCCTTTTTGTACAACAGAACTCAGGTAGAAATCGCAAAGCGGCGGCGTATCGGCCACGTTAACCAGCAGGTTCCGCGCCTTGCATAATTCGTAAATGTGGCGGCCAACTTGCTTGTCATCAATTGCCACAATTACCAGATCTCTTTCCAAAAGATCACTTTCCGTAAAAGCACGTTCTTCAAACGGAATGCTTCTTTTGTCGGCATATTCTTTGATTTCCGCAGAAACTTCACGCCCAACCAGCTTTACGTTTGCATTCGGGCAATTGCCGAAAATGGCTTCCAACTTTTCCATCGCCACATAACCGCCGCCCACAAGCAAAATATTCAGCTTGTCTGGCTTTAAAAAAACCGGAAAAAGCGTGTTCACTTCAACTGCTTTTGCGATAACTGCTTCGTCGGTGGCCATGCTGTTTTTAGCAGGTTAAATTATGGTTTTTTCCAGGAGTTGCGCATTGCGGAAATCGGCTGCCTTTTGTTTGAACAATTTGGATTGCTCGATATAATAAGCGGCAAACTCTTCGCCCGGTTCCTGCTGGTTAATTTGGTAAACCAAATCTTCAAAACTTAAATGCAGATCGATTTTTCCAGTGGCAACAAAGCTGGCGTCAAAATCAGTTATAATCCCGGCTTGCGTATTCGTCTTAATGCTTTCCGAAATCAACAACGCTTTTGCCGTATGCACGAAAGCTGCGTAAGCGTAATAAATGCTGTCTGCAAAATCCATTGCCTTAAAAGAAGCATCTGCTTGGTCCAGTTTTTCTTCGGATTCCAGCAAAAGCGTCGCCACCAAATCAATCATTACGCCGGCGCATTCGCCCACGCCGATTTCCGTTTTATAAGGTTCGGAATGTTCCCAATCGATAAAATCATCCGGCGTAACGGTTTTGGTATCGCCCAAAGGATTTAACAGATCGTAAAAATAAATTTTGCCCTGCCGGTTGTAATATTGGTTAAAAAGTTCGCCTTCGATAGAATTTTCCTGGTAATCGAACAGCAAATTGCGCAGCACTTGCGGACCGCGTTTGCTGGGCACTTTGATCACTTTATCCGCTGCAACGCCTGCCCCGTTTCCGGTCGGCCCGCCGCCCAAAAGCACTTGTAAAGCCGGCGCAACCATCTTATCAATCTTCATGCTCGAACCGTGAAAACCAATGCTGGCCATCGCATGTTGTGCGCAGGAATTGATGCAACCGCTGATTTTGATCTTGATATCGGTATTGTAAATCAAATCCGGGAACTCGTTTTTCATTACTTTTTCCAGTTCGCGGGTAATGCCGGTACTATTGGAAATCCCCAAATTACAAGTGTCCGTTCCGGGGCAGGAAGTAATATCGGCCATACTTTCAAAACCGGGTTCGGCCAGGTTCAGCTTATTCAGTTCTTCAAAAACATAAGGCAGGTTTTCTTCGCGGATAAATTTCAGCAACATACCTTGTGTGTTTGTCAAACGAATATCATCGGCCGCTACTGTTTTTACCAATGAAATTAATTGGCGTGCAATTGGGGTTTTGATGTCTCCGTTTTGAATGCGTAAACCAATCGCCACAAATCCGGGTTGTTTCTGTGGAAAAACATTGGTCTTCAACCATTTTTCGTATTTCTGCGGATCCGTGATTTCTGCGGAGAAAACCTCATTTTCAGGAACAACCGTTTCATGATCAAATGTGCTGATTTCGTAAGTTTTGCTTTTCAATGCCATGCGTTCAGCTTCTGCCAAACGGACCAGTTCTTCGGCACCGATTTCCTGTACCAAATATTTCATCCGGGCTTTGTGGCGTTTATTGCGCTCGCCGTAACGGTCAAAAACACGCAGCACAGATTCCGTAAAAGGAATGATTTGGTTGACCGGCATAAAATCCGTCACCGCATCAGCCATATAAGGTTGCGAACCTAATCCGCCGCCAATTACTACACGAAAACCTCTGAGTTCTACACCATTTTCGATTTTTACCTTTGGGATAAAACCCAGATCGTGCATAAAAGCAAAGGCTGAGTCATCTTCGGAAGAAGAAAAAGCAATTTTGAATTTACGGCCCATTTCCTGGCAAATCGGGTTCCGCAGAAAATATTCAAAAACAGCATGTGCGTAAGGCGAAACATCAAAAGGTTCTTTCGGGTCGATACCTGCCATGGCAGAAGCAGTTACGTTTCTGACTGTATTTCCGCAGGCTTCACGCAACGTAATATCATCTTCTTCCAGTTCTGCCCAAAGCTGCGGCGTCCTGTCTAAACTCACAAAGTGGATCTGGATATCCTGACGTGTAGTAATGTGTAAATTTCCGGTAGCATACTCATCAGAAACATCACTCATTTTGCTCAGTTGCTGCGTGGTAACTTTTCCGTAAGGCAATTTGATGCGCACCATTTGCACGCCTTGTTGCCGCTGACCGTAAACGCCACGCGCCAAACGCAGGCTGCGGAACTTTTCATCATCTATTTTTCCTTCGCGAAAAAGACGGATTTTCTTTTCCAAATCCAAAATATCTTTCTCTACAACCGGGTTCTCTAATTCAGTTCTGAAACTTTGCATAATAGTCTATAGAATTAATATACAATGATTGGGTTTTTATGCCGATAAAAGAAGCATTGAGATTCGATACTTCTTTTATCGGCATAAATTTTACTTTAATGAGATGCTTCCACCGGCTCCAAAACCGAAGCTGCCAACGCTTGCTCCACATCTTGCAAAATATCATCTACATGTTCTAATCCGATGGACAAACGTATCGTTCCCTGCCGGATGCCAACTTCATTTCGCTGTTCTTCCGTCAGTTTTGAATGTGTGCTCGAAGCCGGATGTGTCGCAATAGAACGTGTATCACCCAAATTAGCAGAAATAGAAAACATTTTTAAAGCATCCAAAAACTTTGCTGCTCTTTCCAGTCCGCCTTTTGGCACGAATGTAATGATGCCGCCGCCAGCTTTCATTTGCTTTTTCGCGATTTCATACTGCGGATGCGAAGGCAAAAACGGATATTTCACCAGTTCTACTTCCAGGTTTGCTTCCAAAGCTGTAGCAACTTTCAACGCGTTTTCACAATGGCGATCCATACGAACTGCCAAAGTTTCCAGGCTTTTGCTCAACAACCAGGAATTAAAAGGCGATAAAGCCGGACCGGAATGGCGCGCAAAAGCTTCAATTTCGCGGATCAGTTCATTTCGTCCTAAAATAATTCCGCCCAAAGCGCGGCCTTGTCCGTCGATAAATTTTGTTGCCGAATGAATGGAAAGATCGGTTCCGTACTTGATCGGTTGTTGCAAATAAGGCGTTGCAAAACAATTATCTACCACCAATAATGTATTGTGTTTTTTGGCGAACTTGCCCAACCATTCCAAATCGATAATATCGATGCCGGGATTGGAAGGCGTTTCCACAAAAATCATTTTGGTGTTCGGTTGGATTAAATTTTCCCAATCATCGGTTTTGTCTAAATCAGCATAAGTATAAGTAATGCCCCATTTTGGCAAAATATTGTGCAACAACTGGTGCGTAGAACCAAAAACCGAACGGCTCGAAAGCACATGATCGCCCTGCTTTAAAAAAGTAGCGAACGTGGTAAAAATAGCTGCCATCCCGGTTGCCGTCGCCCAGCCATCTTCCGCGCCTTCCAGTATGGCCATTTTAGTGATGAACTCGTCCACGTTTGGGTTGGCATAACGGCTGTAAATGTTGCCTTCCTGTTCGCCGGTAAACAGCGCGCGCATTTCTTCCGCATCGTCAAACTTGTAGCTGGAAGTCATATAAATCGGCACCGAATGTTCTTTGTACTGACTGCGTTCTAACTGAGTGCGAACGGCTTGCGTTTCAAAATGCTGGCTCATGATATTTGGTTGAGTTTGTAGGAAAAATTAATTTTTGCGGTTTTGTTGAGGATTAGGGCCACGGAACAATATTTTTCAAAAGTAAGTTCCAAAGCGCGTTGAATTTTTGCTTCGTTTACCGCACCAAAAACATGAAATTCTATATCAATGGTTTCAAACAAAGCAGGTTCCTGTTTTTCATGGCGTTTTCCGTTGATGCTGATTTGTACATCTTCAACCGGTTCTTTTTGCTTTTTAAGAATGGAAATCATATCTATGGCACTGCATCCGCCTAAAGCCGCCAGCACCGTTTCCATCGGCCGAAAGCCTTGGTTTTCGCCACCAATTGCCGGGTTGGCGTCCATATTTAACGTGTTGCCTTGTTCGTTAATGGCTTCAAAGTGGTAAGCTTTATTTTTTCTGCTGAGGTTGATTTGCATTTTCAGTTTTGGGTTGTGAGTTGTAAATTCTTGTCGTTTCGGGTTTTTGTCATTTCGACCCGCAGGGAGAAATCTTCTTTCAATTTTCAATGCTTCTTTTATCGACTAAAAATCAATGTTATTGTTGAAAGAAGATTTCTCCTAACGTCGAAATGACAAAGCGATAAGTAGCTGATTGCTGAAAGCTGACAGCCGAAAGCTCCTACACAATTATCCCTGCCGCCACCGTATTTTTAGTTTGTTCGTTGATTAAAATGAAAGAACCGTTGGCCTGATTTTGTTCGTACGGATCGAAAAAAAGCGGTTGCGCCGTTTTAATTTTTACCCTTGCGATATCGTTTAGTTTGATAGTTTTCGTTTCGGTGTCTTTATTTAAAGTGCTGGTATGAACGATATAATCCACTTCGCGCACCATCACTTTGATCAGATTATGGCTGTGTTCGATCAGATATTTTCCGCCTTGAACCAAAGGCTGCGTGTCCATCCAACAAATATCAGCCGTAATTTCCTTATCAATTTGCGGCTGGTTTGCTGTTTTTACCAGCATATTTCCGCGGGTAATATCTACTTCGTCTTCCAACAATAACGTAACACAGGAGTTGGTTTCTGCCGTTTCCAGATCGCCATCAAACGTAACCACTTGTTTTACTTTGGATTTTTGTTGGGAAGGCAGCACGGTAACTTCCTCTCCCACCGAAAATGCACCACTGATAACCTGACCGGCATAACCGCGGTAATCATGAAATTCTTCTGAATGCGGACGGATGACATATTGAACTGGAAAACGTGCATCTTTTTTATTAACGTAGCTGTTTACGTCAACATTTTCCAGATAATGCAACAACGATTTCCCTTTATACCAAGGCATGTTTTCGGATTCATTCACTACATTATCGCCTTTTAAAGAAGAGATCGGGATGAACGTAATGTGTTGTTTGAAGTTGGGAAAGCCTTGCGTAAATTTCAGGAATGCTTCTTTTATCACCTCAAATTTTTCCTGCTGAAAATCCACCAAATCCATTTTGTTTACGGCAACCACAATCTCCGGTATTTGCAATAAATTGGCGATAAAAAAGTGGCGTTGCGTTTGCTCGATCACGCCTTTTCGGGCATCAATCAAAATAATAGAAAGCCGGGAATTGGAGGCGCCGGTAACCATGTTGCGCGTGTATTCCACATGGCCGGGCGTGTCGGCAATAATAAATTTACGGTTTGCCGTTGCAAAATAAATATGCGCCACATCAATGGTGATGCCTTGTTCGCGTTCGGCACTTAAACCATCGGTCAGTAGCGAAAGGTCGAGGTAATCAAAGCCTTTACGTTTGCTGGCTGCTTCTACGGCTTCCAATTGGTCTTCGGTCAGCGAGCCGGTATCGTACAACAACCTGCCGATGAGTGTGCTTTTGCCATCGTCCACACTGCCGGCGGTTGAGAATTTTAAAAGTTTCATGTTAATTTTATGGTGGTAAAAACAGTATTGTGGTTTGGTACTGTTTTTATCGATGTTTTTGTGTAAAAGTAAATTCCCTATTCTAACCTAATTCTTAAAGAGGGGTTAAAAAATAATTTTGGTCAAGAACTATTTTTTCATTCTAACTGTATCCTTTGGATAAACTGGAACAGCTAAAGTATCCGGTGGTGGTATTAAAATATTATCACCAGTTGGTCTAATTACTTCAGCAACTTCAAAAAAATTTCCAAGTATTGCAAAGTATCTAATACCTTCACATTCAAATATACTACATACAAAGAAATTAGATTTTTTTTGCAGATGCTTGTAATCCTCGTTTCCCAAATAATCTTTGAAAGCCTTAATAGAAGGATTAGTGATAATCAGAAATAGTAAAATACCTATAAGCCAATAATAACTTCTCTTCATAATCACCTTTTCTAAAAATATCCCGCCAGTTTCCGTTTTTCCATCGCTGCTTCAGAACGTTTATCATCCATCCGCGCTCCTCGCTCCGAGATTCGGGAAGATTTGATTTCTGCAATAATATCATCCAAAGTTCCGGCAGTAGAGGAAACGGCTGCCGTACAAGTCATATCGCCAACGGTGCGGAAACGGACATCTTGTGTCGAAATTTCCTCGCCATCCATATTTAAATATTCAGAATATGGGAAAAGCTGCCCATCTCTAACTAAAACTTCACGCGGATGTGTAAAATAAATGCTTGGCAAATCCAGTTTTTCCTGTTTGATGTAATTCCAAACGTCCAATTCCGTCCAGTTGCTGATGGGGAAGCAACGCACATTTTCGCCGTAATTGATCAAACCGTTCAAATGTCCCCACAATTCCGGGCGCTGGCGTTTCGGTTCCCAGGAACCAAACTCATCCCGGACAGAAAAAATACGTTCTTTGGCACGCGCTTTTTCTTCGTCTCGACGTGCGCCACCAATGCAGGCATCAAACTTAAATTCTTCAATCGTATCCAAAAGCGTTATGGTTTGCAAGCTGTTCCGGCTGGCATATTTTCCGGTTTCTTCGGTTGCTTTTTTCTGGTTGATGCTGTCCTGCACATAACGGACGATCAGTTGCGCCCTGGTTTTCTCCACCAGCCAGTCCCGAAAAGTAATGGTTTCGGGGAAGTTGTGGCCGGTATCAATATGTACTAACGGGAAAGGAAATTTGGTCGGATAAAAAGCTTTACGCGCCAGGTGAACCAGCGTGATCGAATCTTTTCCGCCTGAAAATAACAAAGCCGGCCGCTCAAATTGTGCAGCCACTTCGCGCATGATATAAATGGATTCTTCTTCCAGTTCTTTTAAATGGTTGGAGCTCATGAATGTAGATTAGTTTGTTGTGTCAGTTCAGGATCGGTTATATCGGCCAATACTTTGGTTTGGTGCAGCCCGCATTCTTTTTTCGAATCTTCCCACCACCAACGTCCGGCGCGGGCATCTTCTCCAAACTGAACGGCGCGGGTACAAGGCGCACAGCCGATGCTTAAAAAACCCTGGTCGTGCAGTTTATTATAAGGCGTGTTGTTTTGGTGGACGAAATCGGCAACATCCTGGTCGCTCCAATGCAACAGTGGGTTAAATTTGATGAGCTGGAAAGCTTCGTCCCATTCAAATAGTTTAAAGTTTTGCCGATTGATGGATTGCGCCGCACGAACGCCGGTAACCCAAACCGCTACGCCTTTTAATGCTCTTTTTAACGGCTCAATTTTGCGGATGCGGCAACATTCTTTGCGGTTATTTACCGAAAGGTACATGCTGTTGATGCCACGCGCGTTCACAAAGCTTTGGATCTCCTGCGCATCCGGATAAAATGAGTCAATGTTGAGGTCAAATACATTTGCCGTGGCCGACCAAACTTCGTAAGTCTCGTTAAACATGCGGCCGGTATCCAAAGTAAAAACCTTGATTGGGATTTTATTTTTGCCGATGACATGCGTAATCACCTGGTCTTCCATCCCAAAAGAAGTTGAAAAAGCAACCTCGCCCGGAAAACGCGCAGCAACCAATTGCAATGCTTCTTTTAGCGGTATACTTTCAACTTCTTGTTCCAGTTCTATCAGCTGATTGATTTCCATTATCTCTATCGGTTTTATAGGTTTTTACTTTTGCGTTTGATGCTTCTTTTAGCCATAAAAATTAGTTAAAAGCGTTTAACAAGGCTTTCTGTTGCAAAAAAACAGATTATTGATTTCAGTAAAAATAGTTTTTTCATCTTCAATTTATAGTTCTCCTTGCGGAGCAGGATTTGGCACCTTGCCTCAAAACTGAAAGCGGGTTGCCAGAGGGTTACGGAGCCTGATCTCTCACCTCTTCTGTATAAACCAAACTTTTTATCGCGTGGAGTGCTGCAAATATAAAAGTTTTACGGGTTGTGGCAAGTGGGATGGTGTGGGGGGAAAGTAAAAATTAGGTTAGTTGGTTTCAGTATCCAACAGTTTTAGCCTGGTTTTTTCCTTTTCTATTTCTGTAATCAATTCTGCCTCTGAAGGAAGGTAAGGCTTATATTTAGCAGCAAACAGTGCAGGATTATCATTTATTATAGAATATTTTACTACAGTTTCGCTTTTTTCCATACAAAGAATAATACCAATGGTAGGGTTATCGCCTTCGGGTTTTTTCAAGTCATCAAACATTCTGCGGTACATATCCATCTGTCCAATATCCTGATGCAACAACCTTCCTACTTTAAGGTCAATCAGAACAAAACATTTGAGCAAGTAATTATAAAAAACGAGATCAATATAGTAATGTTCCGTTTCTGAACTGATCCTGAATTGCCTTCCTACAAAAGAAAACCCTTTGCCCAATTCTAACAAAAACTGTTGGAGGTTTTCGATCAAAGCCGTTTCTATTTCCTTTTCTGATGAAGTAACTGGTTGGGGAATATTTAAAAACTCAAAAACATAAGGATCTTTTATGAAGTCGGCAGGATTTGATTTTTCTAATGATTGGCTATCCGTTAAACTCTTCTGCCCTTTTTGCGAAGAAAGCAAGCGCTGATAGTAAAGGGTTTCAAGATTACGTTCCAAAGCCCTTACACTCCAGCCTTGTTCTGCTGCTTCTTTCAAATACCAATTTCGTGCATTGTTATCATTGACCCTCATAATTAGCCTGTTGTGGCTCCAGGTTAATTTGCTACACAGTGTGTAGCAAATCTTTTGGTTAGGATAAGTGAGATAAAACTGCCGGAAGTTGCGGAGGTTAGCAGAAGAAAACCCCTTTCCAAATTCAATAGTAAGTGCTATTGACAATTCCTTTAGAACCTGCTCACCGTATGCTGCACGCTTCTCTCCTTCTTGTTCCTGTTCTACAATACGTTTGCCTATTTGCCAGTAAGCTTGAACCATTGAAGCGTTAATGGCAGAATATGCTGTTTGTCGCGCTTTGGATAAAATTTCTTTTATGTCTTGGATGTAGGTGTTAACCATTTGAAGCACTTGGTTTAGCTGGATAAATATTTAAATACAAATTTTCAAACCATTAACAATTGACTATGAACTATTAACAAAAAACCTACTTCTTCCCCATTTCCCCCAAAACAGCACGCTCCAATTCATTCGGTTGCAGCGAACCAATGATGTAAATCAAACCATCCCGATCCGTTAAATGCACAGCGCAATTGCCGCCGGTATAAAAACGGATCGTTCCTTTTTTATGGAGATTATAAACCGGATTGTTTAAAAAATAGCGGCTGTAAGGTTTCTGTTCGACGTGTGTAATGCTGTTCAAATCAATTTTAACCAATTGCGTGGTCCATAAACCGTCGATCAGCAAACTTTTGTTCATCACCCGAATACGGTAATGCAGTATAAAACCCATTACAATGGAAATCACCAAAATACCAAAACCTACAATCAGCAGCAAATCACCTTTGCGTTCGCGCTCCACCGTAAAAAAATAGATCGCAAAACAAAGTATCGATAAAGCTAGCCGAATGGTGATCGGGATGAACTCACGGCCCAAATATTGCTTTTCGGTAAAAGCCGGTTTTGTACTCATAATTAAGTGTTGAACAGTTCGAAGATAACAACTTTTTTGGTGCCTGAGTTGACTTTATAGCGGTTGTCCAACCGGAAACCTGCGATCCAAATAATTTCCTGGTTGCCATTTACCAACACCGGAATTCGGGATTTTTGATTCAGCGGCACTTTTTGCTGTACCAAAAAATCACTTAATTTTTGTTTGTGGTTCATCCCAAGCGGATAAAAACAATCGCCGGTTTGCCAGTTTCGGAGGATTAATGGGAAGATCAGTTTTTCGGCATCCACGGAAGTTGCCATTGGATTATTTTTGATAATCAGCGGACTTTCATCGTGCAAAAGTTTCAGCCTAAAATCTTGAAACTGAATATCATTTTGGTTTTCTTCAATCAGCAATACTTCTTTTACCGGTGTTTTTTTAGGCTGAATAATGATTTCCGTTCGATCTAAAACTAGTTGATGCGAAGGCGATTCAAAAACTTTTCCAGGTTGTTTTTCCAGCGAAAGCAGCAAATCATTAACCACTTGTTCGCCGAAATTGAATTCACGCAGCAAGCCAAAAAGTAATAATTGCTGCGGATAAAGATTTTTCAGATCCGAAATTTTGATCCGCGTTTCCGATTTTAGGTTGATAAAAACAGTATCACGCAAAATCTTTAAATTGTTCTCCAGCAATTGCTCCAGCTGCCGGAAACGTTCCAGGTTTTGTTCAAAAGTTTTTTCGAGTTTTGGGTTGAGTTCTTTCAGTTTCGGCACCACTTCCAGCCGGATTTTATTACGGGCATATTTGGTGGAAGCGTTGGAACTGTCTTCCACAAAATCCAGGTTTTCTGCGGCACAAATCTGATTTATATTTTCCTTGGATAAAAACAGCATCGGCCTGACTAATCTTCCGTTTTTGGGCAAAATTCCGTGCATTCCGGCAATTCCGGTGCCCCGCGTCAGGTTCAGCAATACTGTTTCTATGGCATCATTTTGATGATGCGCCGTTGCAATTACGTCATAATTTTCTTTGGCACAAATCTTTTCAAACCAATTATAACGTAATTCCCGAGCGGCCATTTGGATCGAAATATGGTTTTCGGCAGCAAAATCAGCTGTGTTAAATTCTGTTAAAAAAACCGGAACATCTAAAGTTCGCGCTAAATTTGCAGTAAAATTCTGGTCGCGTTGGGCTTCTGCCCCGCGCAGCTGAAAATTGCAATGCGCCAGAGCAAAATTATAGCCGGAACTTTTAAGCAGGTGCGCCAGTAAAACAGAATCTTTGCCGCCGCTCACAGCTGCCAACACTGTTTTTTGTGCAGTAAACAACGCATGGCGCGCTATAAATTCCTGAAATTGTGTAACGGGCAGCATCAGGCCAAAATAAATGATTTAATTACCCAACCAAAAAATTTAATTTTGTACGTGCATAAATTTTGGATTACGCTTTGTTTCTTGCTGATAACCGTTTGGGTTTCGGCACAAAAAAAACCGACTAAAGTGCTGCTAATCAACTCCACCCGCGCCATTTATACGAAAGTGAACGGCGTGGATGCCTTGAAAGTTTATAACGGAACTTTTCAGCATGACAACGCTACGCTGCAATCAGACAGTGCGTATTTTTATCAGGCAAAAAATGCTTTTGATGCTTTCGGGCATGTGATTATTCATCAGGCGGATACGCTGAATGTGTATTCGGATTTGCTGAATTACAACGGAAATACACATATCGCTATCCTCACCAACAATGTGCGTTTGGTTGATAAGGATGCTATTTTGACTACCAACCATCTCAATTACAATACTTTAACGCGTTATGGAACTTATACAGACGGCGGAAAACTTACCCAAAACGAAAATAACCTGGTGAGCCGCAACGGTTATTATTTTGCGGTTTCACGCGATGCTTATTTCCGGTACAATGTGGTTTTGACCGGCAAAGATGCCATCGTGAAATCGGATACGATGCGGTATAATTCCAATTCCAAGATCGCTTATTTTTACGGGCCGACGCATATTTACCAAAAAACCGATACGCTTTACACCGAAAACGGCACCTACAACACCATCACGCGGCAGGCTTTGGGCACCAAAAATAACCGCTATCAGCAGGGTTCAAAAACGATGGTGGGTGATACCTTGTTTTTTGATGACATCGCCGGTTTGGGCCGCGCCAACCATCATATTATTTTTGTGGACCGGGAGCAGCGGACAACTTTGTATGGCGATTTGGCCAATTATTATAAAAGCCAGGACCGCGTGGTAGCCACCAAAAATGCTTACGTGGTTTTGGTAACTGAGCAGCGCGATTCTGTAAATAAAGATTCATTGAAACATCCGGAAAAATATGCAGTTAAAAAGAAAACAGCAGCCGCAACAACAACTGCATCGGCCAAAAAAAGTACGGTAAAAACAGCATCACCTGCAAAACCTTTAACCCAAAAACTGGCTGCTGAGAAACCTATTGCGCGTTTGCGCAGAGATACGATGATCGTCCGCCGGGATTCTACTTATTTGTCCGGCGATACTTTGGATACTTACATCACCACTTTTAAAGCGCACAAAATCCGGCAGGAACGGTTGCGGCTGGCTGGTTTGGTGGACAGTTCCCTTCGCGGAAAACCTCGCCCCAAACCAAAAATAAAAGGTAAAAACGATTTGGAAGCGCAGCAACTGGATTTGCGAAATTTGAAAGACACAACGTATTTGCACCGTGAGTTTTTTGGGAAAATGATTTTGCCGAAGCCGGAGAAAAAACGTGTGGTAGATACTTTGGCCCTGAAAGTTTTGAAAAAAGCACAGCAAGATTCTATCCGCAAGGCTTTGGAAAACGATCCGGTTTATGCTTCGCGGAAAGTGACTTTGAGCGATACTTCCCGCATCCGGGTGATCAATGCCTGGCCGCATGCCAAGATTTTTAAATCGGATTTGCAAGCTGTGGCTGATTCCATCACTTTCAGCAATAGCGATTCATTAGTGCGCTGTTTTGTAAAACCGATCATCTGGACACAAGGTTCGCAGCTCACGGCGGATACGATTTTCCTGCAAATGAAAAACCGGAAATTGGATAATATGGATTTGATCCGGCATTCTTTTGTGGTGAATACGCAGGGCGATTCAACAAATTTCAATCAGGTTTCGGGCAAAAAAATCCGTGGTATTTTCAGCAATAATAAACTGAGCACGCTGTATGTGGATGGCAATGCGGAGAGTTTGTATTTTGATTACGAGAAAGAAAAAGCTACCAAAATGAACCATTCGCTGAGCAGTCGGATCCGCATCCAACTGAAAGAAAACAAGCCCAGCCGGATCGTTTTTTTGAGTAAAGTGGATGCGCAGCTTTATCCGGTAGAAGGTTTGAAAGATGACCAAAAGATTTTGAAAGGTTTTATCTGGAAGCCAAAAGACCGGCCGGTTTCTAAAGAAGCAATCATCAGCGGGAGGAAAAATAAGCCGGTAAAAACAGTATCTCCGCAGAAACCAAAACCGGTAATGCCAGTTGTTAAAGAGAAAAACGACCTGGCCAAATAAACGTCAACTCGCTGATTATCAATTTCAATTTTTAGGCAGTAAAAGAAGCATGTAATTTCAGTATGGATTTAACAGCAGTCAGGGCATTAAAATACCGTAATTTCCGGTTGTATTTTTCCGGTCAGGCCATTTCCCTGATCGGCACCTGGATGCAGCGGATGGCCGTGAGCTGGCTGGTTTTCAGGATGACACATTCTGAACTGATGCTTGGTCTGGTGGTTTTTGCCGGGCAAATCCCAATCATGCTTTTATCACCTTATGGCGGTGCCTTAACGGATCGGCACAGCCGCTATAAAGTATTGCTGTACACGCAGATAGCCTCCATGATCCAGGCCGGGCTATTAGCTGGCGTGGTGCTTTCCGGCCATTATAATATTTTAGTAATCATTATTTTAAGTGTGGTTTTGGGGATCATCAACGCATTTGATACACCGGCAAGGCAATCGCTGATGATTTTGCTGATTGATGATAAAAAAGATTTGCCCAACGCTATTGCGCTCAACTCGTCTATGGTTACGCTGGCCAGGCTGCTTGGGCCGGTTGCAGCAGGTTTTATTTTGAGCAGTTTTGGCGAAGGTATTTGTTTTGCGGCCAACTTTTTGAGCTTTATCGCTGTAATAGCTTCTTTGTTGCTGATGAAAATTGCGCCGCAAACCAAGCAAGTCATCAAGCAGGATATTTGGCAGGGTTTGCGCGAAGGCTATAGTTATTTGCAGCACCACTCCGGTTTGCGTTCGGTTATTTTACTGATGGCCTGCACCAGTTTTTTTGTGATGCCGTACACCACTTTGCTGCCGGTGTTTGCTACAGATGTTTTCCATGGCAACGTAACTACTTTTAGCTGGCTAAACGCAGTATCAGGTTTGGGCGCGCTGGGTGGGGCTATCTATATGACCACTTTAAAACCAGGCCGAAGTTTGCTCAAAGTAATTATTTATTGCAGTGCACAGTTTGCTATCAGCTTGGTATTTTTTGCGCTTACCAGCAATTTCCCGCTCGCTTTATGCTTTATTATGGCCGCAGAATTTGGGATGCTGTCGCAGATTGCAGCTTCAAATACCTACATCCAAACGCATGTGGATGAAAATATGCGTGGCCGTGTAATCAGTTATTATGTGATGGCTTTCCAAGGAATGGCTCCGGTTGGCAGCTTGCTGATCGGTTTTTTGGCACATTATTTTGGTGCTTCTATCATTGTTTCTGCGGAAGGAGTTGCAGGTGCGATCTCCGTCATCTGCTTTATTCCTTATCTTAAAAAAGCCGGGACAGCCACCCGGCGCGAACTTCGTGAAAAACTGCTTACGTCCAATAAAGAATTGAAGCCTGCGGAAAACGCGTAGCAATTTGCTGTTCGAAAAAGCTTTTCAAAGCTTTCATCATGTCTTTTTGATAAACATATTTTGTGCCGCCAAATTTATTGGTTTTGGTAGCGCGAGAAGCTTCGTCCATTTCCAAGCTGGTATTCGGATACCATTCCATCAAAACATCTTTAGAACCAGGCGTAAAGCGGTGGCTGATCAGTTCAAACGTCAAATCACAATTAAAATCCAGGCTTGCAGAAAGCTGTTCAAACAAAGCAGTATAATGCTGTTCCCAATCCGGTATTGGCATAATTGGTGCCAGCACAATCCCGATCGGATAGTTGCCGCCACCCAACTCTTTTGGCTGAGCTAATTTGCGCAAAGCTTTGATTCGGGCCGGAACAGAAGCCGTGCCGCCTTCCAATCGTTTGGCTACAGGTTCTGCATTTAAGCTAAGCCGGAAACGTGTGTGACCATTGTGCGGAATATCAAGCAACGGTTGAATTGCATCGAATTTGGTAACAAAACGTAGGAAACTATTTTCTCTTTCACCAAAAAACTTAATTGTTTTTTCCAATCCGCCGGTCAGATGTTCTAAGCTTAAAGGATCAGTATAGCAACTGGCTTCAAAGGTTGTAGGTTGATTTAAGCGTTCAAACCGATGTAAACTATTCAAAATAGCAGGCAGATTGGCAAAAACCCGGATGGCAGGCGGGCCGGACAAACTGCCGGCCAGATAACAATACTGGCAATGTGCCGGGCAACCTTCGGCTAAATGAAACTGCCAGTCGGCAGAAGGCGGGATTGGCCGCAAATTAAAGGCACTTGGCGGCGCATTTACAATAGCCAACGTATTTTTGGCAATTTTGTAGGTCTCGCGTTCGGTTGCACCACGCAAACCTGTGATGCGATTATTCTTCATGATTTCTACCGATAAACCTTGACTCGTGATTCGCTCATAAAGCTCTTGCCCGTAAGGTTCTTTCAGCGCATCCGGCGTGATGACAACACGTTTCGGCATCCATAACTTATATGGTTTGTAATCACTTTCCGGTAGGATTGCTTCTTTTATCTCCTCAAAAGTTTCGCTTGTTTCCATGATTAAAAATACAGAAAGCTACTGATTTTACAGCTAAAAAAAGCTAAGATGACGTTGGCTTAACATATCAAAACCATACTTTAAAAACAACTAAAAGCACCAGTTTTTATAGGATAAAAGAAGCACCTTGCAAAGCGATCAGATCTTCCACAGCGCCAATCGTTGGATCGTTTACAGTAGAACTTGCTACGGCTTTTTTGCGCAAGTAATACGTGCCATAACTTGAAGCAACGGCAACCGTTCCGCCCAAAATAGCACCACCAATAGCACTGCCGTTCCTGGATCTGTAGATTGCCGCACCTGCAAGGGCACCACTTACTGCGCGGCCAATTAAACTGGCCGTTACAATTCGCGGAGGTGTTTCGGGTGCTTTATCACCTGCCATTTCTGCAAGTGTTAATACTTTCAGGCCGATAGCAACGTACTTTTTCTGCAAAAACCCGAATGGAAAACCATATAACAATGGCAATGGTGCTTTGGATAAATATCCGCTTAAAGCAGAAAGTGGTGCAATGGCACGCATACCGGCTACAATAGCCAGGCCGGTAGTGGGCCAAAAGCGGTTTAGTGATTTGGTTGACATTATGGGGATTGGTTTTGGTTTAGTTTAAAAGGATTTTAATTTGTTATAACCTGATTGACAATATTTTCAAGCTCTTCCAAATCAAAAGGTTTGGCCAGAAAAGAATCGGCACCAGCTTGTTGCGCCAATGTTTTAATATCATTATTAGCCGAAAAATAGATGACCGGAATATGCTTTAAATTTGATCGTTGTTTGATTGCCTGCGTGGCTACAATGCCACCTGAATCCGGGATCCAGTTGTCCATTAAAATCACTTCCGGCATAATGCTTTCCACTTTTTCTATAATGTTGTTGCAATTTGAAAACGTGCTAACTTGCCAGCCTTGTTCTTCTAAAATATAAGTACAGATAGCCAGAATATCTTCATCATCATCAAAAATCAGGACTTTTTTAGTCATTTTATCGTGTGTCTTTTATCAGCATTAAAAAATTTATGGTTAATTTTTGATGCCGATACGTTTGCTGCTTCAAGCCTGCGTTTGTCTATTGTGTCAAGCTGCATAGATTCAGTTTTTTGATTTCAATAAATTTGAAAGACTTAAGTTTTTGAACAGCTCATTTTTAAAAATGTTTAGCCAACTTTTGTAGAAATCAGATAGAAAAGTAAGTGGACAGATGCTTCTTTTATCAACTAAAAATGCGTGCCGGCTTCTGTTTTCCCAATCCCCAAGTATTATTTATCTTTGCAAATTATAGAAGCATCTGCCTGATTTTACTGTGCCCCTGTTGCTTCTTTCACAACAAAAATTAACCCGAGACTGATTGCTGAACCGTAGCATCAGCAATTAAATATGGATTATCCCGAAATTGAAAAACGAAAAACCTTTGCCATTATCAGCCACCCCGATGCCGGAAAAACAACATTAACCGAAAAATTTTTACTTTTTGGCGGCGCAATTAACACCGCCGGGACCATCAAACGAAACAAAGCCAGCCAAAGCAATACTTCGGATTTTATGGAGATCGAGAAGCAGCGCGGCATTTCGGTTGCTACGTCGGTGATGGGTTTTGAATACAAAAACAAGCGCATCAACATCCTGGATACGCCTGGCCATAAGGATTTTGCCGAAGATACTTACCGCACGCTTTCCGCTGTGGATAGTGTGATTTTGGTGGTGGATAGTGTAAAAGGTGTAGAAGAGCAAACCGAAAAGCTGATGGGCGTTTGCCGGATGCGCAACACGCCGGTAATTATTTTTATCAATAAAATGGACCGCGAAGGCAAGGATGCTTTTGATTTGCTGGACGAGATTGAGAAGAAACTGAGCCTGAGTTTGTGCCCGCTTTCCTGGCCCATCGGTCAGGGTTATACGTTTAAAGGCGTTTACAATATTTATGAAAAGCAGCTGAATTTGTTTCAGCCCGATAAATCCAAAGTAACAAAACCGATTATTCAGGCTGAAAATTTGGATGATGAAACATTAACAGAATTTCTTCAACCCAAGGAAATAAGCGGATTAAAAGACGATCTGGAATTGATTAACGGCGTTTACGGCAAGTTGGACGAAGAACTTTATTTAGACGGATTGTTGGCACCGGTATTTTTTGGCAGCGCGGTCAACAATTTTGGAATTCGCGAATTGTTGGATACGTTCATCAATATCGCACCCAGCCCGAAAAGCCGCGAAGCGATAGAACGTGAAGTTTTGGCAACGGAGAAGCCATTTTCGGGTTTTGTGTTTAAAATCCATGCCAACTTGGACCCCAACCACCGCGACCGAATTGCTTTTTTAAGGATTTGTTCCGGGAAGTTTGAGCGGAACAAATTTTACTATCATACAAGATTGGGCAAGAAACTTAAATTTTCCAACCCGATGGATTTTATGGCCAATGAAAAAAGCCTGGTAGAAGAAGCATGGCCGGGCGATGTAGTTGGTTTGTATGATAGTGGAAACTTTAAAATCGGCGATACGCTGACGGAAGGCGAAAAGCTACAGTTTAAAGGCATCCCAAGTTTTTCGCCAGAGATTTTTAAGGAAGTGGAAAATGCCGACCCTATGAAAACCAAGCAGTTGGAAAAAGGCATCCAGCAACTGACCGAAGAAGGCGTGGCGCAATTGTTTACGCAGCAGCCCGGCAACCGCAAAATTGTAGGCACCGTTGGCGAGCTTCAGTTTGAGGTGATCAGCTTCCGGTTGGAGCACGAGTATGGCGCGAAATGCCATTTCCGTCCGCTTACTTTTAAACGTTCCAGTTGGCTCACTTCTACCGATAAAAAGAAAATGGAAGAGATTATGTACCGCAAACAACACCAAATTGGCACGGACAAAGACGGCAATACGGTTTTTTTGGCGGATAACGATTACATGATCAATCTCGCCAAACGCGATTTTCCGGAGATTGAGTTTCATACCACTTCGGAGTTTACTAAAAATTAGGTGGTAAAAGAAGTATGAGAGGGTTTTGTTGGGTTTTAAGGATTGGAAATCCTTAGCTCAGAGGACGGGATTACAAATCCCGACCAGTAGAGTCCTGACCGTAAATTGGATGGCTATGCATTGGATGGCATTTTCTGTGTTCTTTCTCAAAAGAATTATTAACAAAACAAAAGTTTAAACAACTTCAGTGACAAAAGCAGTTACAGGTCTACTTTAGCTTCACGTATTTCTCAATAATCACCCGGTCGATAGCTGTACCTTCAACTTTTTCAATTCCTTTTTGCACCAATGTATCTTTGTTCAGGGTAATTGTGAAGCTGAATTTTTTATGTTCCCATTTTGTGTCTGTGTAATAATCCAGGTATTCCGTGTATTGGTTTCCTGTTAAAGTGTAGCGGCCTCCTCCGGCATCAAAATGATTGGAAGAATCTTTTTCGGCCTGCACATCATGCCTCAAAAAGGCAAAATGCGTACCGTTGATAATTTTTATCATCCGCTGGTTTTTAGTATAATCAATCGTTGTGCTTACACCTTTTGCAAGAGTAGTGCCGGATACCAGTTGCCATGTTCCGACCAGCCGGGTTTCCGTAGAAGTTGCACTTTTTGGTTTGCAGGATACCCAAATCAGAGCTGCTAAAAACAGCAATATATAGCTAAATTTCATAGTTAGTTTTTTAGCTAAACTACTGATTATATCCGTTGTTTGTAAGTGATATGGGTTGTTTAAACTTTATGCCCGGAAGGGCTTAATACTTCTTTTACCGATATAAAAACCAACGGATTTAAACCCGTTGCTACAAAATGTACTGAGGCTACGCCTCTACATCTTTCATATCTGACAAAGAGAGCTGTAGGCTCGGCCAATTTTGTAGAAATGGGTTTTAACCCGTTTAAAAAGGTTGAAAATAGCCCGGACCATAAAAAGTTTAAACAACTTCAATAAAAACACTTATATTATATAGTTTTGAACCAACCTAAAAACTTTATGCAGGGAAATCAAAATTTAATCTATAAGTAAAAAAAGATTTTTTATGATAGAATACATTGACAAGATACACGCATTAATAAACCAGATTGAGATAACTCAAAAGAGGAATATTGCAATAGCTGCTGAATGGTTATCGAATGCTATAATTGAAGACAATATAATTCACACATTTGGAACAGGACATTCTCATATCATTGGAATGGAATTATTCACTAGAGCAAGTGGCCTGGCAAATGTTAATGCAATATTGGATGATCTTGTGCTGACTACAAGCGGAGCACGGAGAGGTGGCGAAGTGGAAAGAATTAGTGGTCTTGCTGATATTTTATGGGATAAATATAAAATATCGTCTTCGGATATTATGATCGTAATTTCAAATTCAGGCAGAAATGCATTGCCTCTTGAAATGGCAATGAGGGCAAAGAGAGAAGGTCTTAAAGTAATTGCAATTACTTCTATGGTACAATCTGAAAAATATCCTTCCAGACATATAAGTGGCAAAAAGCTTTACGAGATAGTAGATCTCGTATTAGACAACTGTGTGCCATCAGGAGATGGACTTATGGAAATTGATGGAGCTTTGACTGGTCCTGCATCCTCCATTGCTGGAATTTTGTTAGTTAATGCTATTACTACAGAAGCTATGAAACTAGCAATAGTAAAGGGAGTTAAATTGCCAATTTACCAGAGTCAAAATATTGATGGATTTTCCAATAACGAGCTGTATTTGAAATATGAAGGGCGGGTGAAACACCTATAATGCTGTTTCCTTTTTTTAATAACAATCAAAATCACTAAATAAAACTTGCTGGTCGGGATTTGCAATCCCGTCCTTTGAGCTAAGGATTTCTAATCCTATTTATTCAATCAACAAAACATTAATCAACCTCTATTGCGCTGGATAGTTAACTGATTGTTTGGCAAATAAGCTACTTTGCAAAATCCCTAAGAATACCATTAATAGAGAGGTCTTCGTCAATTAAAGGCCAATGTATGCCATAACCCGAAGGAGAAATCCTATACATTGCCCTTTCTAAAACCTGCTGGTCGGGATTTGTAATCCCGTCCTCCGAGCTTAGGATTTTCAATCCCATTTACCAAACGCAATTTTCCGGAAATTGAGTTTTATACGACTTCGGAGTTCACTAAAAATTAGGTGGTAAAAGAAGTATGGGGTTTTGTGGTTTAGAATTAAAAATACTTAGCTCGAAGTACGGGAATACAAATCCTGACCAGTAGGAATGAGGCTGATCATGATTTGTGATACAGCCTCAGCAAAATAACACCGCTCTTAACGGCCTAACCAGTAGACGCGGGTGCGATTTGGATTAAGCCGTAATCGCGGCGGTGTCACCGCCGTCCACGTCGAAGCTGGACCCGCTGATGCGCGCTGCTCCATCCGAAGCCAAGAACACAACCATCGGAGCCATGTCAGTGGCCTCAAGCCAAGGTAGTCGCATGGGCGTGCGCGAGCCGCGCACTTTGGCTACTTCGGCCTCCGTAATTGGTTTCGGTGGGTTGGGCAGGTAGTCTTCATAGGCTTCGGTCAGGCGTGTCTGGTTTAGAGTCATGGGCGTGTCAATTAAGCCCGGCACCAGGGCGTTAACAGTAATGTTGTACTTGCCCAAATCCAGTGCTGCTGACTTCATAAGCCCTATAATGCCCCATTTTGAGGCCGCGTAGCTGCTACCGTCACGGAAGCCCTTCTTGCCCTGTCCTGAAGCCGTCAAAATGATGCGGCCCTGCTGGCGGGCGGCCATGAGCGGGGCGAAGGCGCGCACTGTATTGGCCGTGCCGTTTAGGTTTACGTCAATCACGTCGTGCCACTGGGCGTCGTTCATTTCCAGCAGGGGCGCGAACACCTGAATGCCAGCGTTGGCAACTAGGATATCAACCTGGCCCAGCTCCTGGGTAGCCTGCACGGCGGCGGCTTTCAGGGCAGTCAGGTCTCGGGTGTCGGCCACCACGGCCACAAACTTGCGGCCTTGGGCGCGCACCAGCCGGGCGGTTTCGTCAAGGTCGGCGCGGGTGGACGCGGGGTACTTGGTTGTCGGGCTGGCTGAGCTGGCAAGGTCTATGCCCATCACATCGGCCCCTTCGCGGGCAAAAGCCACTGCAATGGCACGCCCGATACCACGGGCCGCGCCCGTCACCACAACTTTCTTACCCGCTAGTTGACCTGTAGGGGCGGGGGCGGGCTGAACGTCGGGAGTGGCAACCGGCGAGCCGGAAGCAAGGGTGGGGGCAGCGGCGGCAGGTTGTAACGCGTTGGAGAGGGTGTCTAGGGCGGTAAGCCCGGCCAGTGCCGTTGCTTGCTTCAACATCGTGCGGCGATTGGAAACGGAAATTGGAGGCACAGCATCATGCTTATTGTAGGTCGGCGCTAGAATTGATGCGCCCCGCTTGCCATCAATCGGTTGTGGCGGCGTTACTTTTGGTGGTGCTGCCGCTTGTGGCATTGGCATTGTTTTTTGGTTTGTCATAATTGTTTTATTTTAATTGTTCTGTTTTGATTGTTGGTTATTGACCTGTTGGTTTAGCGTTGTCCTGTACCATACCCGGCTGGCTTATCCTATCTCTCCTTTGCGGAGCACCCTTTTAATAGTGGCAACCAAAAAACCTGCTTTTTCACAATATGCAGCACTTCCACCAACACCAGCCGTTTTTCTACCGTCAATACTTCTTTTACCACAGGAATCATTGTGGTTTTGCCTTCCTGGCGGATGGTACAGGCAACCCCTACACAGCGGCCTATGACTACTTGCCCCAGCTGTTTAAGGGCCGCCTTTTTATGGAGCAGGACGCTGCTTCCCGTCTCCACCCGGCACACGCCCAAACATCAAATATTCTTTGATGACCGGGGGCTTGGCCTTTGCCTGCCCTTCCATGTCCAAATACCGCCCGCCTTCCAAGCTTTTGCCGTTTTTTCTGAAAATGTCCATTTTGATGCTGCCGTTTTATCGAAAAGCCGGGGGGCTTTTGTGCCCGGGTAAATAGTTAAAGGAAAACAAACAGGGTTTGTTTTCCTTTAACTAAAAAAGGAACAGCTTGTTTATAGGGAAGTTTTACTTTAAAGAAAAAAGAGTTCCTACTGGTCGGGATTTGTAAATACGAATGTTCGAAAGAAATTAAGGGCTTGAAAATACAATGTTTGGGTTGCCGCCTCCCATTGGTTGGGATTTGCACTTACGTCCTTTGAGCTTAGGATTTCTAATCCTTTCCGTCGTTCCAGTTAGCGGACTTCAACCGATAAAAAGGAAATGGAAGAAATTATGTACCGCAAGCAGCACCAGATCGGCACGAACAAAGACGGCAACACGGTTTTTCTGGCCGATAACGATTACATGATCAATTTGGCTAAACGGGATTTCCCGGAAATTGAGTTTCATACCACTTCGGAGTTTACTAAAACTTAGG
>CAXSBZ010000003.1:0-160793 GCA_964236465.1 uncultured Sphingobacteriaceae bacterium
TGCTGCTGTTGGTTCTGGGCTCCAATTATGTTATTTTATTTATTGGTTGGGAAGGTGTTGGCCTTTGTTCTTACTTGCTCATCGGTTTCTGGTTCAGCAATCCTGATTATGCTGATGCTGCCAAGAAAGCTTTCGTCATGAACCGTATCGGCGATTTGGGTTTCCTGATTGCCATTTTTGTGATGATCGCCACTTTTGGCAGTGCTTCTTTTACCGATGTTTTTTCAAAGGCAGCAACTTTAAATATAGGTAATCCGACTTTAGTTTTAATTACCATTTTGCTATTTATCGGTGCAACCGGCAAATCAGCTCAAATACCTTTATTTACCTGGCTGCCTGACGCCATGGCTGGCCCAACGCCGGTTTCTGCTTTGATCCATGCAGCAACCATGGTCACGGCCGGCATTTACATGATCGTTCGTTCCAATGTTTTGTTTACACTTGCTCCTTTTACCATGCATTTAATTGCAGTTATCGGTTTGGCAACCGTCCTGTTGGCTGCTATTATTGCCATAGCGCAAACAGATATTAAAAAAGTGTTGGCATATTCAACCGTTTCCCAGTTAGGTTATATGTTTTTAGGATTAGGCGTTGGTGCTTATACCGGCGCATTTTTCCATGTAATTACACATGCTTTTTTTAAGGCACTTTTATTCTTATGCGCCGGTTCTGTTATCCATGCAGTAAGCGGCGAGCAGGATATGCGGCAAATGGGCGGTTTGCGTAAAAAGCTGCCAATTACTTTTATCACTATGCTGATTGGTGCAATTGCTATCTCCGGTATTCCGCCGTTTTCCGGTTTCTTTTCTAAAGATGAAATCCTGGCACACGTTTTCACTTACAGCAAAAGCATGTATGTACTTGGTGTAATTGGTTCTATGTTTACTGCTTTCTACATGTTCCGATTGATCTATTTAACTTTCTTTGGAAAATTTCGGGGAACAAACGACCAGGAACATCATCTCCATGAAGCACCTTCTTTAATGACAATCCCGTTGATCGTTTTAGCAATACTTTCCATTGTTGGAGGATTTATCGGAATACCGGAAGCTTTAGGCGGCAAGCATTGGCTCGAACATTATCTTTTGCCGATTTTTGCTTCCACAGTGGCACAAACTTCCGAATTTTCAATTTCCCATAGTTTAGAACTTACTTTGATGGCTGTTTCCGTTACCGGTGCAGTTTTAGCTATTATTTATGCTTCCGTTAAATATGGTAAAGGTGGCAATCTTCCGGTTGCAGAAGGCGAGGACCGCACACCAATAGATGCTTTAGCTTATCATAAATTTTATATTGATGAATTGTATGATCTAATTATCCGAAAACCGTTAGATGCTGCTTCAAAATTCTTTTATAAAGTCATCGATCTAAAAATTATTGATGGCTTTGTAAATGGCTTGGGCAAGGTTTCCATCGAAAGCAGTAAGGGCTTGCGGTTGCTGCAAACAGGAAACGTTGGTTTTTATATTTTCGTAATGGTTATCGGGATTATAGCGATGATGGCTTATAGTTTATTCAAGATTTAACGGCTTGCAACATCAAGATATGACGGTTATTCTACTCTTTTTACCCTTATTTGCTGCTCTAATCCTGTTGTTTTTTAAAGATGATGCTGTAAAAAATATAGCATTATTTTTTGCATTGGCCGAACTGGTGGTTGCTGCAATTATGGTTTCTGGTTTTCACGCCGATGCTACTTACCAATACGTCATTGATTATCCCTGGATTGCAGATTGGGGAATCCATTTTAAAGCTGGTGTTGACGGAATTAGTTTAATCACCGTTATCCTAACAACAGTTTTAGTCCCACTGATTATTCTTTCTACCTTCAAACATAAATACAATAATCCATCAGCTTTTTACGCTTTGATATTGTTTATGCAAACCGGTTTATTGCTGGTTTTCACGGCGATGGATGCTTTCCTGTTTTACGTTGGCTGGGAAACCGCACTGATTCCTATTTATTTTATCTGTGCTTTATGGGGCGGAGAAAATAGGATAAAAGTTACCATCAAGTTTTTCATCTATACATTTGCCGGGTCTTTGTTTATGTTGCTCGGTATTATTTATCTGTATCTGCAAACACCGGGAAAAACCTTTGATATTCAGGCTTTTTATAACCTCAGCATTGATGCTTATCACCAAAGCTGGATTTTCTGGGCTTTCTTCATTGCTTTTGCTATCAAAATGCCGATTTTTCCTTTCCACACCTGGCAGCCTGATACTTATACCACAGCACCAACAGGCGGAACGATGATGCTTTCCGGCATTATGTTAAAAATGGGAATTTACGGTGCTATCCGCTGGTTAATTCCAATCGCGCCGCTTGGCTTTGCACAATGGCAGAGCACTGCAATTATATTTTCCATTATCGGGATCGTATATGCTTCACTAATTGCTTTTAACCAAAAAGATGGAAAACGGTTAATTGCTTATTCATCAATTGCACACGTTGGTTTGATTGCTGCCGGAATATTTGCCTGGAATATACAAGGAATGCAAGGTGCTGTTATCCAAATGTTAAGCCACGGGATAAATGTGGTAGGTTTATTTTTTGTAATAGATATTATTAGCAGAAGGATCAATATACGTGATATCAGTCTGATGGGCGGCATTGCCAAAACTGCGCCATTTTTGGCTGCTTCTTTTATCATCATAATTATGGGAACGGTAGCGCTGCCTTTAACCAATGGTTTTATAGGAGAGTTTTTATTGATGAACGGCATTTATCAATACAACATCTGGTTGGTTGCCATTGCCGGTTTAACCATCATTTTTGGTGCCGTTTATATGTTACGTATGTACAAGCAAATCATGCAGGGAGAAGCAAATACTTTAACGACTTCTTTTATAGATGTTTCCGGTTCAGAAAAATTAGTTTTAATCACCATCTGTACATTAATAATCCTGATTGGAGTTTATCCACAGCCTTTACAACATCTTTCGGAAGCGAGCGTAAGTAACTTAATTGAACAGGTCAATCAAAAATTAATATCAGCTAAATAATTAAATGGGTACTCTTATTTCAATCTCAGTTTTAGCGGTAGTTATTTTATATTTAGGATTATATCAGCTAAAAAAAGCATTACTGCCGGTTACAGTAATCGGGCTGATTATAGCTGCTGGTTTTGCCGTAGCGCAATGGAATACCATTGCAACACCAATTTATAGCGGCATGATTTTGATTGATCATTATGCTATTGCCTTTTCGGTAATTACAATTCTTTCGACTGTCCTGATTGTCCTGCTATCTAAAGATTATTTTGAGCGAATTAGTGAACACGTAGCCGAATATTATGCCATTATCTTATTTTCTTTGGCTGGTATTATAGTTATGGTTTCTTATCATAATCTAACAATGCTGTTTATAGGCATAGAAATTATGTCTGTATGCCTGTATATTCTTGCCGGGATTAAAAAAAGAGATTTTGCTTCCAATGAAGCTGCCTTGAAATATTTTTTGATGGGAGCTTTTTCTACTGGTTTTTTGTTGTTTGGAATTACTTTAATTTATGGCGTAACAGGTTCTTTTGATCTCGAAGTAATTAAAAACTATATTCTTTCAAATACGCACGATATTTCATACTTATTTTATACTGGTATTTTATTGATGATTGTAGGTTTGTGCTTTAAAGTAGGTGCTGCACCTTTTCATTTTTGGGCACCAGATGTTTACGAAGGATCGCCAACGCTAATTACTGCTTATATGGCCACGGTTGTAAAAACTGCCGGTTTTGCTGCATTCTTACGTTTGTTTGCCGTTTGCTTTGCGCCATTGGCAGATTTCTGGACGCCTTCACTGCTGATTATTACCATTATTACTTTGTTTATCGGTAATATTACAGCATTGTATCAGCATAATTTTAAAAGGATGCTGGCTTTTTCCAGTATTTCGCACGTTGGATACATGCTGTTTGCAATTGTTGCTTTAGGTATAGCCTCAGCTAATGCAGTATTTGTATATGCAACCGCTTATTCTATCGCTTCCATCATTGCTTTTGGTGTGTTGATGTTAGTTCAGCAGCAAACTGGCAATAGCAGCTTTGATAATTTCAATGGTTTAGGTAAAAGCAATCCATTTCTGTCTTTTGTGTTAACTGTCTCGATGCTGTCTTTAGCAGGAATCCCTTTAACGGCAGGCTTTATTGGTAAATTTTTTATGTTTTCCGGTGCACTATCTCAATACCGAATTTGGCTAACCGTACTGGCCGTAATTAATGCTATCATTTCTATCTTCTATTATTTTAGGGTAATCATAGCCATGTATTTCAACAGTGAAGAACGGACAGCAATCAGCATTCCCGGAAATGTAAGCTTCGTTCTTGCTATAGCTGCATTCATCACGCTCCTTATAGGTATTTACCCGGCCTTCATTTCACACCTGATTTAGCTTTCGGGTTTAAACTGCATTTAAATTTAATATTTGTAGTTTTACAGACTAACATCGCTAATGAAAGAAATTTGGGAACATTTAACGAACTTAATTGATGCAGAAGCCATCATCAGTAAAGGCGGGATTTACCTTATCTTTTTTATTGTTTTTGCTGAAACAGGCCTGTTTTTTGGATTTTTTTTGCCGGGAGATTACCTGCTGTTTTTAGCAGGTATTTTTTGTGCTACAGGCTTGTTAGAAGTTTCTATTTATCAGTTGCTTGGTACACTGTTTATGGCAGGTATTTTAGGTAATTATGTTGGCTATTGGTTTGGCTATAGTACCGGCAGGATGCTTTTTAACCGGGAAGACTCATTCTTCTTCAAAAAAAGGTATGTTTATATGGCCGAAGATTTTTTTCAAAAATATGGAGGAATGGCACTTGTTTTCGGACGTTTTTTTCCAATAATTCGAACCTTTGCCCCTATATTTGCTGGAGTTGCAAAAGTCAAATTCAAAACATTTACACTTTACAATTTTTTAGGAAGTCTGTTGTGGGTATTACTGCTTACTTTACTTGGCTTTTTCCTTGGCAAAAACTTCCCCGGCATAATACATTATATGCCATATATCATTTTGGGGTTAATTGCCTTTACAGCAACACCCGTTATAATTGCTTATTTTAGATCAGCAAAAAACAATTCTTCACAAAACAACTTACCAACAGAATAATATAAAACTATACAAACTATGACATTAGAACATGCATGGCAGACTATTCCACCTGGTGATGCCGGTAAATCCCCTCAACGTGTTAATGCAATAATCGAAATCCCAAAAGGATCAAAATGTAAGTACGAAATCGATAAAGATTATGGCTTGCTAAGATTAGACCGTGTGTTGTTTTCATCCGTAATGTATCCTGCAAATTATGGCTTTATCCCGATGACTTATTGTGATGACAATGATCCTTTGGATATTTTGGTGATTTGCTCACAAGAAGTTGTGCCAATGTGCATATTAGAAGCGAAGGTGATTGGTGTAATGCACATGGTAGACAAAGGCGAAAGAGACGACAAAATTATTGCCGTTGCGGCAAATGATATGTCTGTAAATTACATTAATGATATCACAGACCTTCCTCCGCATACCGAAGCAGAAATAACCCGTTTTTTTGAAGATTATAAAAAATTAGAACATAGCGCATCGGTAACAGTAGAGCAGTTTGAAGGTAAAGAAGAAGCTTATCGCATCATCGAAGAAAGTATTGAGCTGTATAAAACAACATTTCAGAAACCAATTATTTAATGAGTCCTGATCTTGACATTAGTAGTTTTCATGCCTTCTTAACTGTTTTTTTAGTATTCTTAAATGGTTTTTTTGTTGCTGCCGAATTTGCAATCGTCAAGGTACGGTCTTCACAAATTGAAGTTCAGGCTAAAACCGGCAGTCAGGTAGCTAAAATAACCAAAAGTATTATCCATCATTTGGATGAATATTTGGCTGCAACACAATTAGGCATCACGCTTGCCTCACTGGGCTTGGGCTGGGTAGGTGAGGAAGTAATGAAAAAGTTAGTTTTTAGCTTATTCGGCTTTTTGCATGTTTCCATCTCAGGCACTTTTGCACAAAATCTCGGTTACTTTTTAGCCTTTTTAATTATTACAATTATGCACATTGTTTTTGGTGAACTCGCGCCAAAAACTTTTGCCATACAGCAACCAGTCAGGACGAGTTTGTTTGTTGCCTTGCCGCTGCGTTTCTTTTATGTCGTGTTTCGACCATTTATTTGGATGCTAAATGGTTTTGCAAACGGAATCTTAAAACTGTTTGGAATACAAAATGTAAGCACAAACGAAGCACATCACAGTTCAGAAGAGTTGCAGTATTTGTTAGATCAGGGCAAAGAAAGCGGTGCCTTGGATTCTACCGAGCACGAACTGATTAAAAACGTGTTTGATTTTAACGGAAGAGTAGTTAAAAACATCATGGTTCCCAGAACAAAAATATCGGGTGTTGATCTGCATTTAACTAAAGACGACCTTTTAAACCGTATCATCAAAGAAGGCTATTCGAGGATGCCCGTTTATGATGAGACGATGGACAAAATTGTTGGCATTGTACAGGCAAAGGACATTTTACCATTATTGGTTAACCAAACTGAGTTTAAACTGAGTGATATTATTCGTAAGCCCTATTTCATCCCGGAAACAAAAAAAATCAACGATCTGATGGCCGAACTTCAACTAAGGCGCATCCAAATTGCTGTTGTTTTAGATGAATTTGGCGGAACTGCCGGTATGGTTACCATGGAAGACATTGTAGAAGAACTGGTGGGTGAAATTCAGGATGAATATGATGAAGAAAAACCGATTGTAGAGCGCATCAATTCAACAGAGTTTGTGATCAATGCTTTAGCAAGTATTTATGATGTAAACGAGCAATTACCGCATGATTTACCAGAAGATGGCGATTTTGATACTGTTTCTGGCTGGTTAGGTCATATTTTTGGGAAAATCCCGGAAGTGGGCGAGCAAAAAGAAGCAAACGGTTACAACATTACAGTACTGAAAAAATCTGACCAAAATATCGAATCGGTTAAATTAGAGTTGCTGCTTAACGAGGAAGATGTAATAGATGACGATTAATTGTAAATACTATGTACTTGTTTTATGCACCAAATTTAAACCTGCAAGACTGCTTTTTAAATGAGGAAGAAAGCAAGCACTGCAATAAAGTATTGCGTTTGCAGAAGGATGATGCCATTGAAGTAATTGACGGAAAAGGCAACTTGTATTATGCAAAAATTACCAGTCCTGATGTTAAGCAAACCCGTTTTATCATCTTTGAAACCAAACAAGGCTTCGGTAAAAAAGAATATTATCTGCACATTGCCGTAGCACCAACCAAAAATATTGAACGGTTAGAATGGTTTGTGGAAAAAGCTACAGAGATTGGAATTGATGAAATTACTCCGATTCTTTGTCAGCGTTCTGAACGAAAAATTATTAACCACGAACGGTTAAATAAAGTAATTACTTCTGCCATGAAGCAATCGCTCAAAGCCTATCATCCTAAATTAAATGGATTAACTAATTTTTCCTCTTTAGTTAAAATTGATTCTGATTCGCAGAAATGGATTGCACATTGTGCCAATGCCGAAAAAGTATCGATAAAAGAAGCATTCGTTCCGCAGCAAAAATACTTGATACTGATTGGTCCAGAAGGTGATTTTTCTCCGCAGGAAATTAATTTGGCTTTAGAAAACGGATTCGAGGCCATAACTTTAGGACAAAGCCGTTTAAGAACAGAAACTGCTGCTTTGGAAGCTTGTTTTGAAATTAATTTTTTAAACCGAATATGAAATATCTGCTGTTGATTATACTGTTTTTATCACCCAAAAATCAGGAACCAACTTATAAAATTGCTAAAATAAAATATGGTGGTGGCGGTGATTGGTACGGAGATCGAACGGCACTAACCAATCTAATTAAGTTTTGCAACGAGAATTTAAGAACCAATATCAAGCCTGAAGAAGATGTGGTAGAAGTGGGCAGTGAAGCTTTATTCAACTATCCTTTTACATTTTTGACGGGGCATGGAAATGTGATTTTTTCTGATCAGGAGGTTAAAAATTTGCGTAAATATTTAATCGGTGGCGGATTTTTGCATATCGATGATAATTATGGTTTAAACCAGTTTATCCGTCCGCAAATGAAAAAAGTTTTCCCGGAATTGGACTTTGTGGAATTACCTGTCAACCATCCGATCTTCCATCAAAAATTTGCTTTTCCAGCTGGATTACCGAAAATTCATGAACACGATGGCAAACGTCCGCAAGGTTTTGGCTTGATTTATAAAGGCCGTTTAGTTTGTTTTTATACTTATGAGTGCGATTTGGGTAATGGTTGGGAAGATGCAGGAACCTACGTTAATGATATACCGGAAAGCCGTTTGAAAGCTTTAAAAATGGGAGCTAATTTGGTAGAATATGCTTTAACGCAATAACTGTTTGCAAATGGCGATACTGTTTTTATCGGTGTAAAATTGGTGTATTAATATTCTTGAATTTTTTTTGTTTTTAATTTGAAACGTAACATTTTAACTAATACATTAGTTAAAATGTTATGCAATGAAAAATCTTCTTTTTTTCCTGTTTTTTATACTTTGTAATTCTCAAATTCGTGCACAGCAAAATAATGCAAATGGCGCACAACTGATTGATATGTATCAAAATCAGCGTTTTGCGGAAGCTTTTGATTACCTCAAAAAAAATTATCCAGAACCAATAACCGATTTGAAAACACTTTCTCGGTTTGCCTATACCAGCCGCATGGCCGGAAAATTATCTGAAGCTGAAAATTATTACTTGCGGACATTAGCCCAAGATTCTGTAAATGTGCCTGTACTGATAAGTTTGGCAGGCATCCAAATCAAAAGAGAAAATGATGGTAAAGCATTATATTATTATGAAAGAGCGATTAAAATAGACACCGTTAATTTTTTGATACATAAACAGTTGGGAAGGCTTTATTTAGAAAAACTCGATACCACCAACGCGCTTAAATATCTGCAAAAAGCAAATACTTTGCAGCCGCAAGAGGCCGACGTTGCGGCAGATTTAAGTTTATTATTGATCAGCATGAAAAAAATTGAACCGGCCCAACTGGTTTTAAAACGTGCTATTGCGGCAGATTCTACCAATTTGCTTTTACTTAAATGTTTGGCAAAGCTTACTTACACAAATGACCGGTTTAAAGAAACCATCAAAACGTGTGAGCAGTTAAAACAGTTTGGAGAAAATTCTGCTGAGGTAATCAATATGCTCGCCACCTCTTATTATATACTGAAAATTTACGATTGCGCTATTGAGGATTTTTCCCTTCTGCAACAGCAATCAGAACGAACGTTTTATCTAACGGCAATGAGTTACAAAGCGTTGGAGAAGTATCAATTGGCTGCAGATTATTTCGATAAAACTTTACGGGAAGCCGTATCGCCTTATACGAACGCTTATTATAATGAGAAAGGTGATGTATATGAGAAAATCAAAGCATTTAATGCTGCGGCAGGATCTTACCAGAAAGGATTGTTTTTTAAAGAAAAGGGGATTATTTATTACACATTAGCCTGTCTATATGATCGTGATTTGAATGATAAAAAAACAGCCGTAAAGTTTTATAAAAAGTATTTGTTAGCTAAACCACCAGTTAAACAACAAGTATATATTACGTTTACACAAAACCGGTTGAAGGAATTAGTTAGGTAGGTTTAGCATCCGAAATTTATGCCGATAAAAACAGTATCGTTATTTTAGCAACAACTCCGAAAAAATAAAAGGGCTTTCATTATTAAAAAATGAAAGCCCTTTTGATATAAACAATACTATTTTTACAGCTGTATTTTCTTAGGAGATTTTGCTTTTTTAACCCGGAAATGTGCTTTGTTTGCAGGGTTAATTTCTGCTTCGCCAATCATGCCCATAGCGCAGCGAAAACCAACTTCGGCAGTTGCATCTTCCTGATCCATGAATCGGCGTGTAGCTGGGTTTAGCCAGTAAGCACGGTCATTCCAAGAACCACCTTTATAAACTTTAGAATGATCATTTACCAAAGTGGTGTTGCCATATAAAGTCGTGTTTACCGAATCGGCATAACCGCGGACATCTGGCGTAAATGCTTTACCAGAATTGTTGGCAGCAGTAACTGCACTTGCAGTTGGATTGTTATTAGCCGCATTAGTTTCGGCAGCAGTAGCACGCTGGCCATTTAGTTCACTCCATTTTTGTTTTTTAGATGTTTTGGCTAAATCTTTAATCGGACGGCCATATTTATCTTTTGCCAATAAACCTTTATCAGCATTGGCTAATCTTTTGTCCGTATAAATATTACCACGGAAAGGATTGAAATCTTCAAAATCTTCGTAAGACAACTGGCGATAAGTATCAGCAGTCCATTCATTTACGTTTCCGGCCATATTATACAACCCGAAATCATTTGGCGGATAAGATCGAACAGGTGCAGTAATATCAGCCTTGTCATTTAAATAACCGCCTGTACCCATATTATCACCGGCACCACGTTTAAAGTTGGCCAAGATTAAACCGCGTGTACTCTTTTTTGGCGATCTCACGCCCATACCATTCCATGGATATACTTTTCCGTCGCTGATGTTTTCAAATTGCGTATTTCCTGCTAAGGCTAAAGCAGAATATTCCCATTCCGCTTCGGAAGGCAAACGATATGGTTGTTTCAATACGCCATCTTCAATACGTGCCGGCCGGGTAGCAGGTTTGCCACCTTGTCCTTTTGCAGCAGCGTTCAAATCTTTTGGCATATTTTTACCATCAATACCTTTACCACGATATTGTCCGTTTAAATAAATATCAGTGTTAAAAGCAGCACCACTGCCTGTTTTTTTGTTTTTGCTCATCGTTTTCCAATCGGTAATAATACCGCGTTCGCGCAAAATTTCTTCATTTACGCGTTGGGTACGCCAATCGCAATATTCATTAGCCTGATCCCAGCTTACACCAACAACAGGATAATCTTGATAACCCGGATGCCGAAGATAATTATCCACATAAGGTTCGTTGTAAGATAATGGCTGGCGCCAAACCAAAGTATCCGGGATAGCATTGTAATACATTTCGCGCTCCTGCGGATAAGTTCTTTTGATCCAGTACAAATACTCCAACCAGTCAGTATTAGCTACTTCTGTCTCATCCATATAAAAAGAAGCAACAGTAACCCTGCGCCTAATGTTGTTGTAATCAAATTGAAGATCTTCATTTAAAGATCCACCCAGTACAAAAGTACCACCTTCAACGGGTACTAAACCAGGGCCGGGCGCAGGATGTTTTTTGGCAAAAACCTGAAATCCGCCATTGGTGCGGTCATTATAGTTCCAGCCGGTTTTTTGAGATTTTGCTTTATTACAACTGCTCAATATGCCACCAAGCACAAGCACTGTTAAAGTACAGCTGATTAAATTTTTTTTCATTTTTTGAGAATCGTGTAGAACGTAAATTTAAAATTTTTCGTAAAAAACGCCAAAATAAAATTTATGTATTATTATATATCTTTTTACAGATACAATTATATTGAACGAAATAACTTCTTTTAGAGTTACAGCAGATCAAAATTTAGTTAGATTTGACAATAAGCAAGTTATAAAGTAGTTATTTGCTTTGTACAACGATTTTTATTTTGCTTTATTCTGTAACATATAAAATTATCGTGCTGCTTTAAACATATTATCCCGGCTTAATGAATATTGATACTACAATTAAAAAAGTTTTAATTCTGACGATTGGTTTAAGTGTTAACTTTTTTTATGCACAAGCGCAAGGTAGTGGTACAAATACCAATGGCAGCTCTACTTCAGGTGCAATATTAACGGCTGTTCCGTTTTTAACTATTTCTCCGGATGCCCGCTCCGGTGCTATCGGTGATGCCGGTGTAGCCTTGGCAAACGATAAAAACGCCAATTACTGGAACCCGTCTAAACTGGCTTATATTGAAAATGGCGATCAGTTATCTTTATCCTATAGCCCGTGGTTGCGCCGTTTGGTGCCCGATATTAACCTGGCTTATTTAAGTTATGCCCATAAACTGGATGATCGGAATGTAATTGGCTTGTCTTTAAGATATTTCAACCTGGGCAAAATCCAACTGGTTGATATGAATCAGCAGGAGCAGGGCACTTATACACCCAATGAATTTGCCATTGATGGAAGTTTTGCACGGAAGTTTGGCGAAAATTTTTCGCTTGGCACTTCGTTGCGTTACATCTATTCTAATTTGTCTAACGGTAGTTTTTCCAGCAGTCAGCAAACCAAAGCCGGGCAAGCCGTAGCTGCTGATGTTTCTTTGACCTACAAAAACCCAACACAGCTTTTTGGTAAAGACGATCTTTTTGCCTTGGGTGTGAATATTTCAAACATCGGTTCTAAAATCAGTTATACCGAAACCGGACAAAAATATTTTTTACCAACCAATCTTCGAATCGGTATTGCAAATACTTGGTATTTAAATGCTTATAATGAATTAACAGCTACTTTGGATGCTAATAAATTGTTAGTTCCTACAAATCCAAACTCTACAGCAAGCGTGCCGGCAGGTATTTTCGGTTCTTTTAGCGATGCCGGTTTTAGCGGAGAACTCAAGGAAATTAATTTTGCCGGAGGGCTGGAATATTGGTACAACCATCAGTTTGCCTTGCGCACCGGTTATTTTTACGAAAACCCAAACCTCGGAAACCGTAAATATTTAACGCTTGGCCTCGGCTTGCGTTTCGAAGCTTTTAACCTTGATTTTTCTTATTTGGTAGCCAACGAACAGCAAAGTGCACTCGCCAATACTTTGCGTTTCACACTGGGTTACGCTTTTGGCAGAAATTCAGGAGCTAAATAAAAACTAAAAATTTAACAATTTAATGAAGATAAAAGTAGGTTTTGGGTTTGATGTGCACCAGTTGCGCCAAGGCCATCCGTTTGTGATGGGTGGTGTAAACTTGGAACATACTTCCGGTGCTTTTGGCCATTCTGATGCGGATGTATTGCTCCATGCCATTTGCGATGCCTTGCTGGGCGCGGCAAATTTGGGCGATATAGGATTGCATTTTTCTAATACCGACGAACGCTGGCGGGGCATCAGCAGTTTATTGCTGCTAAAAGAAGTATTGAAAATGCTGGAACGGAATTATTGGACGGTGGGAAACATCGATGCCATGATCTGCCTCGAAGCACCCAAAATCAGCCCGCATATTCCAGTCATGAAATCTTATATTTCGGATGCAACGGGCATTAGCCAGGATGACATTTCTATCAAAGCCACTACCAATGAAACAATGGGTTTTATTGGGCGAAAAGAAGGCGTAGTGGCGTATGCCGTTTGCCTGATCGAGAAGATTTAGGTTGATAAAAGAAGCATCATCACGTTCTTCCCGTTGTCATCTCGACCGAAGGGAGGAATCTTATTCAAAGCGATAAACTTTATAGTTCAATGAGGATTTCTCCCTTGGGTCGAAATGACAAGTTACAACTTCCTAATTTTATGCCGGTAAAAGAAGCATTGCACTTCTCCACACATTCTGTATTAGAGATAACAAAGAACAACAAACTTAACGAACAGGCTTATTTACATCTACCTGAGAAAAATCAACACCGCATTTGCAATTACTGCCACAGCTTTTTTTAGCCGTAATGCTGTTGAAAATCAATCGCCCAACATAAAAAAGAGCCGCTAAAAACAGTAGGACAACAATAATAATTTGGAGGTTCATAGCTTGAAAATTAATGCTTCTTTTATCAACTAAAAATTCGACAGCTCAGTTTGGCTGTTATTGAAAGAAAGCAACCGTGCCACCAACCCAGTCAAAATCTTTGTTGTACCGAACACCAATCATTTTTCCACGGCTTAATCGGGACAAATTGATGGCTAAAGTTGGTTGTTTGTCTTCTTCAGGCCAAAGATACAAAATCCTGATTTCACATTTTACGCCGCCATCCGGTGCCTGCACAATTGGCTCATAATTTACTTTCTCCTGAAGAATCCAGTTCTCCCGATCAGCAATTGCCTCAATATCTGCTTCTTTTACATCAATAATTACACCTTGCCCGGCAAAAGAAAACAGTGGCTTCAACACAAAATCTTCCAAGTTTTTTGGAATGGAAGACAGCTCATTTAAAAACCAGGTTTTCGGCACAAATTTGCTCTTTAAAAAAGGCATTGTAAACTTGCTGATGCGGTAAAACCAGTTCGGATGCGTGATCCATTCCACATCCAAATCCTGCCGGATATCAACTACTTTATCAAAAATATTCGGATCAGCATCAATCTCATCAAAGATCAAACGGTTGTAAATCCGCTTGATGAAAACTTTTCGGTCGCCGGAAAGATAGTACAGCTTTTTGCCTTCCTGTTTCAAATCTTCCAATGGGATAATCGGAATGTCCAGCTGTTTTTGGGTAATAAAAAAATCCACAACTGTTTTTTGATGAAGCGCATCCACGTCCATCAATACTACTTCTTCGGGTTTGTACGGGCCAATGATGGTTTTTTTCAATAAAGCCAAATAACTGTCTTTGTCCAGGCCGGAAAAATAAATACTTCTTTTATCAGGTAAATTATAAGCTTCCTGATAGCAATCTCCCAAAAAAGACTGAAAGCCGTACAAAGACGGAAAACCTTGTAATTCAATTAGTTTTGGACCGATTCGGCCGTTTTCATCTCTGCAAATAGCAAAATCAAAGGCGATAAAATGCGGATGATTGGTTTCGTTGGCTACCTGCCATTTTTTCGGAATAGCGCGTTTGGTAAGGTTTTTAAAATTTGGATCAAGAATTGTTTTTAAGATTTCATCTCCGGCCAAAACCAGTTTTTCTTTTAAATCTGCATCAACAAAAATCGGCGTTTCGGCAACTCGGAAAGCAACATCATCTTTTAAATCTTCTTGAAGGATTTTTAAAAAGTACTGGTATTTTTCTGCTGAAAACTGCTCGTTGAAAGCTTTTCGTGCCGAAGGGATCATGGTAAATTAAGTTATATTTCCTGGAAAGTTAAAATGGCTTGGTTCAAAAAATTGGGGATCAAAGTGTTCTGTGTAAGCATAATTTTGTCAGGATCGTCCAGCCGCTCCAGCATTTCATTGTATTTCTGTTCGCCGTGTTCTGCAATGGTTTGTTCTTTTTTAAGCGGTTCCAGCAAACGCAAACGCATTCCGGCCGGATCAGCTTCGGGATGAAATTGTGTTCCGAAGAAATATTCATTGAAACGGATCGCCATCATACAACGTTCGTAATCCACATTCGGGCGTTCTTTTTCGATGGCCAGAAGTGTTGCGCCGATTGCTGTAAAACGTTTTTGATCAGGCTGAATAACTTGCCAGTCGCGGGAATCCACGGAATAAAAAGGATCAGGCAAACCTGCAAAAACCAACTCGTTATGCCCAGTAGCAGTTTGATGGATCGGCAAAATACCGAAAGAAGTGGAATGCCGCTGATTAACCGTTCCTAAACCATAATATCGGCACATCAGCTGGAAAGAATGGCATACAAACAGCACATATTTTTTCTGCGGATAATCAGAGTTGTTGTGTTGCTGAATCTGATCAATTAAATTAAAATAAAGATTTTCCCACACGGAGCCTTCGCTTTCCAACGGACTTCCCGGGCCGCCGCTGGAAATATAAATATCAAAATCTATTCCCGGTATTTCATTATTTCCGCGCAAATTAAAAACCTGATAGCTCAGTTCCAGCTGGTTTTGTGCCCGGTATTTATCCAAAATATCCTGAAAGCAGCGCATACCCTGGTTCGGATGCCCATTGTACAAATCAATGATTGCTACTTTTATGCCTGTTTTTTCTGTGTTCATGATGCTTCTTTTATAGCACTAAATTCCAACCAAAGTTTGTGAAGTGATATAATCCACTACATCTTCAAAACTGTTTCTTTTATCATATATTGCCAGTTGCCGGTCGGCCCCGGTGCCATGTTCCAAGATTCTGTGGATGTATTGCAAATCCTGGCGGCAACCCAATTCGTCAACCACATCATCCACAAAATCAAGCAGTTCTAAAATTAACGAACGTGTATTAACTTCCATTTCTTTACCAAAATCAATCATTTTTCCGTCGATGCCGTAACGGGCAGCACGCCATTTATTTTCGTTGATTAGTGCACGCGTATAAGTTATATACTTCATATTTTGCTGCCGAAGCTTGTACAATTTGGCACACAAAGCCTGGAAAAGTGCTGTAAAAGCCATCGTTTCATCTATCAGCATCGGGCAATCGCAAATCCTGAATTCTATCGTTTCAAAAAACGGGTGCACGCGGATATCCCACCAAATCTTCTTCGCATTATCAATGCAATTGGTTTTCACCAGCATTTTGATGTAATTATCGTATTCTTCGATGCTGTTGAAATAATCCGGGATGCCTGTTCTAGGAAACTTATCAAAAACCTTGGTCCGATAGGATTTATAGCCCGTATTCCTTCCCACCCAAAATGGTGAATTGGTAGAAAGCGCGTAAACATGCGGCAAAAAATACCGCACCTGATTGGCAATATGGATTGCCAACTCACGCGATTGGATGCCAACATGCACATGCAAACCAAAAATAAGGTTGGAACGCGCAGCCTGCTGCAACTCGTTCACAATTTCGTTGTAGCGAGGGTGTTCGGTAATCAGCTGGTTTTGCCAATGCGAAAAAGGATGCGTACCGGCTGCACCGATGCGCATTCCCAAATCGCCGGCCAATTGCGCAACAGTGAGGCGCAGTTTGGTCACTTCTTTTCTCGCTTCTTCAGTGTTGTTGCAAATGTGTGTGCCCACTTCCACTACGGCCTGGTGCATCTCCGCTTTTACCTGGTCTTCGTGGATTTTTTGTGCGCCTTCCACAATTTTCTGATCATGCGAAATCAGTTCACGGCTCACCGGATCAATCACCATAAACTCTTCTTCAACCCCTAAAGTGAACTTGTTCATAGTGCTCTTTTCTTTTAAAAATAATTGTTAATACTTCTTTTATGCCCTAAATTTCAGTATCTGTTTTTACTGATTCCTGTTTTTCTGCGGCTATGGGTGATGGCTTTGCTTCAACTATCGGCGCAGCAATTACTAAAGGCGAACCTATAGAAGACGATTTTACATACTCGCCCCAAGTTAAATTATCCTGACCATCTTTGTGTGTTTTGGCACGTTCGATAGCATAATTGGCAGCATTTTCTACCACCCATTCAAAGTTTTCTGCGCCCACACTATTCACATCCGCATCCGGTGCCGGGTTGCAAAAATCTATCGCGTAAGGAATGCCGTCGCGCACAGCAAATTCAACCGTGTTAAAATCATAACCCAAATATTGGTTCAGCAGGATCGTATATTTTTTGATCGTATCCAGCAGTTTTTGATCGGTCGATGCACCTTCAACCACATAACGTTCGTGGAAAGCGTTGCGCGGCTCGTACTGCATAATTTTCACATACTTTCCACCGATGCAGTAACAGCGGAAATATTCTGTAAAAATGATTTCTTCTTGCAGCATCATTACGTATTGCTTGGTGCCGTTGTATTTATTGAAGAAATCTTCAGAACTGTGCATTTTGTAAACTTCTTTCCAGCCGCCGCCGTCAAATGGTTTCATATAAGCCGGAAAGCCAACATATTTAAAAATGGCCGGCCAATTGAGCGGATAAGAAAGGTTGCGGAAAGATGCTTCACTCGTATCATCCGGATGCTCTTTTGAAGGAAGCAAAACCGTTTTCGGCACCGGCACGCCAATTTTTAAAGCCAGCGCATTGTTAAAAAACTTTTCGTCGGCACTCCACCAAAAAGGATTGTTGATCACCGCCGTGCCACAAATGGCCGCATTTTTCAGCATTGAACGGTAAAAAGGTACATCCTGCGAAATCCGGTCAATAATTACGGCATAATCCAACGGTTCACCCTGAAAAACCTTATCTACCTTTACAAATTCGGCGGTGATGTCTTTTTCGTTTTTACTGTTGATGCGATCAACAAAAGCCTGCGGAAACGTATTTTCCTTGCCAAATAAAATACCTATTTTTTTCATGGTGATAAATTGTTTTTAGCGGTGATGAATCCAATGCTTCTTTTATCGATGTTTTTTTGTGGATAAAAGCAGATTAACCTAACACCTGATTCAGAATAAATAATTATAAAGTTGATAAATAATGCGGGAACATTTCTTTCCAGATTGGCCAGTCGTGCACTGCATTTGGTCTGATATCTAACCAATGGTTAATATTTTTGTTAGCTAATATTTTTGATAATATCAGGTTCGATTCCAGGCAGATATCATGATCGGAAGTGCCCAGAATGATATTTAAATTCCACAGATCGGGCTGGTTATCGCTCGGCAAAAAATCAACCGGATTATTGTAAAAAATATCATCATTGTAAAAACCATTACAAAACGAGCGGATATCAAAAGCACCGCTCATAGAAAATAAATGGCTCACCTGCCCCGGATGTTTAAAGCTGAAATTGGCTGCATGATAACCGCCAAAACTACAGCCGGCCATCACGGCTTTGCTTACGCCGGTTTCTAAAGTTGCCCAGGGAACGAGTTCTTCCTGCAGCATTTTATCATACCAAATGTGGTTTTTTACGCGTTCTGCCGGATGTACACTTTTATTGTACCAGCTTAGCGTATCGATAGAATCCGGGCAATAAACTCTGATTAAACCCTCGTTGATAAACCAAGAAATGGCATCGATCAACCCAAAATCTTTGTTTTGATAATATCTTCCGTAAGAGGTTGGAAACAGGATGACCGGCCGGCCGCGATCACCAAAAACCAGCATATCTAATTTAAAACCCAAATTATGTGAGTACCATTTCCGGTGTTCTTCAACCATATTACTGCTTTTAATATTGGGGTAATATAGTTGCTTTGTAATTATAAACAAAAATTTTGCGCACTGGTACTGCTTTTGTTACTCAAAAAGCAGTAATTCTATATTACAAATCAAAAAAACATTACATGTATTGCCCCGTATTAAAGCAGGAAATGGAAGTAACAGAAGAAGTTTTGGTGGTTGATTCCACGTTTTTAGAGCGGGAGGTTGTTTGTTCGCTGCTGGTTCCGGAAGGGTTTAGCGAGCTGCGGCAGATCAACCTTTTGCTGCTGAATGACGGACAGGAACTGGAAAATCTGCATTTGAATCAAATTTTAACAAAATTATATACCCAACAGCAAATTGCACCAACATTGGTAGCTGCCATCCACGCTGGCGAACGTATCCAGGAATATGGAACGGCTTCGAACCCGGATTTTAAAGGTCGCGGAAGTAAGGCTAACGCTTATACTTCTTTTATCACACAAGAATTGGTGCCTAAATTGCAGGAACTGATCGGGATGAGGACTTTTGGCACAATCGCTTTTGCCGGGTTTTCGTTGGGCGGGTTATCTGCGCTGGATATTGCCTGGAACAATCCGCAGCTGTTTGATAAAGTGGGTGCGTTTTCGGGTTCTTTTTGGTGGAGAAGCAAGGGTTTGGAGGAAGGATATTCTGATGAAAATGATCGAATCATGCACAAAATCATCCGACAAAAACAGCATCAACCCAAACTGAAATTCTGGTTTCAAACCGGTACAAAAGACGAAACTGCGGACCGTAATAAAAACTACATTATCGATTCTATTGATGATACTGTTGATCTGATCAAAACTTTGGAAGATAAAGGGTATAACCGAAAAAAAGATATTCAGTACCTGGAAGTTATCAACGGCAAACATAATGTAGAAACTTGGGCCAAAGCCATGCCCAGATTTTTGTGCTGGGCGTTTTGCAAGTAGATTTTTTGTAGATTAGTATTACAAAATCAAGACTATGATAACTGTAGAATTAATAAAAAAAATAGAAAAATTATCGCCAGAACTGCAAAGCAAAGTTGAAGAAACGGTTGATCAATTGTTGGTTGAGAAAAATGATGAAGTCGAAATCGATGATTACGAAATCAAAAGCGGATTTGGAGGAGCAAAAGGTATAATAATATATATGGCCGATGATTTTGATGAACCTTTGGATGAATTCAAAGATTATATGTGATGAATTATCTTTTAGATACCCACATCTTTTTATGGTATATAGATGGCAATTCAAACCTTTCATCTACTGCAAAAAGTATAATTGAAGATACACAATTTGTCAAATTTGTAAGTATTGCTAGCTTTTGGGAATTAGCCATTAAAAGCAGTATAAATAAATTAATTTTAGATAAGCCAATTGAGACTTTACCAAAATATATGATCAAAAATAGGCTTCTCCTTTTGTCAATTGATTATAAACATTTGATAAGGTTAAAAACTCTTCCTCAGCATCACAAAGATCCTTTTGATCGCTTACTAATTGCCCAAGCCATCACAGAAAATTTAACTGTTATTTCTGCGGATCAATACTTTAAAGCTTATCCAATTAACGTGATTTGGTAATTATTTCCATTAAATAGCAAACAGATTTGCTATCTCTTCAAATTCTAATATATTAAGTTTATCTTTGCGGCAAAATTAAGGAACGCATTTACATGCAGAAAATCAGAAACATTGCGATTATCGCACACGTTGACCACGGCAAAACGACGCTGGTTGACAAAATTTTGCACAGTTGTGCAGTTTTCAGGGATAACCAGGAAACCGGCGAACTGATCTTGGATAATAATGATTTGGAACGTGAACGAGGCATTACCATCGTTGCCAAAAACGTTTCTGTAAGATATAAAGATGTTAAAATCAACATCATCGATACACCTGGCCACGCCGATTTTGGTGGTGAGGTAGAGCGTGTATTGAAAATGGCCGATGGCGTACTGCTTTTAGTAGATGCTTTTGAAGGCGCGATGCCGCAAACCCGTTTCGTAACTCAAAAAGCTTTGGCTTTGGGTTTGAAACCGATTGTGGTGGTTAATAAAGTGGATAAAGAAAACTGCCGCCCGGAAGAAGTTTACGAACAAATTTTTGAATTGTTCTACAACCTGGATGCCACAGAAGACCAACTGAATTTTCCGGTAATTTATGGCTCGTCCAAACAAGGATGGATGAGTACCGACTGGAAAAAACCAACAGAAGATATTTTCCCGCTGATGGATTGTATCCTGGAAAACATCCCGCCGGCTCCGATACAGGAAGGTACTTTACAAATGCAAATTACTTCTTTGGATTATTCTTCCTTCGTTGGCCGGATTGCAATTGGTCGTGTTGCCCGCGGAACTGTTAAAGAAAACCAACCGATTTCTTTGGTAAAACGCGATGGAACAATTCAAAAATCACGTGTAAAAGAACTATATACTTTTGAAGGTTTGGGCAAACTCAAAGCAACAGAAGTAAGCTCCGGCGATATTTGCGCCGTTGTTGGTATTGATGGTTTTGATATCGGCGATACGATTGCTGATTTTGAAAAACCGGAAGCGTTGGAAATCATCCACATTGATGAGCCAACCATGAATATGCTTTTCACTATCAATAACTCTCCGTTTTTTGGTAAGGAGGGCAAGTTTGTAACTTCCCGCCATTTGCGTGACCGCTTGTACAAAGAGATGGAAAAAAATCTCGCTCTGAAAGTAATCGAGACAGAATCTCCTGATTCTTACTTGGTTTACGGCCGCGGTATTTTGCACTTGTCGGTTTTGATCGAAACAATGCGCCGCGAAGGTTACGAATTGCAAGTTGGTCAGCCACAGGTAATTGTGAAAGAGATTGACGGTCAGAAATGTGAGCCGATTGAAACGCTGATTGTAGATGTTCCGGGCGAAGTTGCTGGTAAAGTAATTGAACTGGTAACACAGCGCAAAGGCGATTTGCTGATTATGGAACCAAAAGGCGATTTACAGCATTTGGAGTTTGATATTCCTGCCCGTGGCATCATTGGTTTGCGAAATAATGTGTTGACAGCAACTGGCGGCGAAGCCATTATGGCACACCGTTTTAAAGATTACGAGCCTTGGAAGGGCCATATTCCCGGTCGCTTAAATGGTGTTTTGGTTTCTATGGATACCGGTAAAACTACTGCTTTTGCAATAGATAAATTGCAAGACCGCGGCCGTTTCCACATTGATCCGGGCGTAGAAGTTTATGAAGGACAAGTTTTAGGCGAGCACATCCGCGATAATGATTTGGTTATCAACCTCACAAAAGGCAAGCAGCTGACCAACATGCGTGCTTCCGGAAGTGATACCAACGTTCGGATTGCGCCGGCTATCCACTTTTCTTTAGAAGAATCAATGGAATACATCCAGGCTGATGAATACATTGAGGTTACGCCGCAAAGCATCCGTTTGCGCAAAATATACCTGAACGAAGGCGATAGAAGAAACAACGCTAAAAAGTTTGTGAATCAATAGTCAATATCAACCCATAAAAAACCCGCTCAGAACGAAAGTTTTGAGCGGGTTTTTTTTAGTCATTTCTGATTTACTTTTTCTTTGGCGCGGGATCAGAACTTGAGGCTGATTTTTTACCGGATTGATAATCTGAAGGTGCCTTTTTTGATTCGGTACTTTTTTCTTTTTTCTTCTCGCTGCTTCCTTTGTCTTTACTCATGGCGTTTTAATTTTGGTTAAGTTTTACGGTTAATTTAAAAAACGCAGTAAAAGTTAGCTGCGTATAAATTGATTATTAAAGATAACAATTATTTGGTTTGCAAAGTTTACTTCTGATTTAGAAATTCTGTTAAAACTCAAATTGCAACTACTTTCTATTTATAATGAAATTATCTGCCGCTTCTCCGCTTCAAAAACTCTTTGATACTTTGCCGCAGCAAGGCCAAATTTGCTGGATCGGCGTTAGATCAGGCAGAAAGAAAGCTGTTTTATCCGTAGAAAGCGTCGAAGCAATTACCCAAACAGGACTTGCAGGCGATCATTTTTCTGGCACCGAAGGTAGCAAAAGACAGGTTACGTTGATCCAACAGGAACATATCCAAACCATTGCTTCTTTTATGCAGGTAAAAACAGTATCACCGGAAATGTTGCGGAGAAATTTGGTGGTAAAAGGCATCAATCTGCTCGCCTTAAAAGATAAAAAGTTTTGGGTTGGAGAAGCGTTACTTGAATACACCGGCGAATGCCATCCCTGTTCGCGCATGGAAGAAATTTTGGGAGCGGGCGGATACAATGCCGTTCGTGGGCATGGTGGCATCACGGCACGGATTTTAAGCGGCGGTAAAATTACTGTTGGAGATTTGCTAAGGGTTGCATCCTGATCCTCATGCTTCTTTTATCGGGTAAAAATTGGGATCATTCTCAGGCTGGTTTATTCAAAATCCAACATTGATTTTTAGGCGATAAAAGAAGCATCGATTATTGCTTGTTGTTCAATTTTGGATGCTATTACGATTGCCTTTTACTTTAAACAGATTTAACATTAAAGACATAAACGCGAGTATTTTAGTGGTTTAGCAGGATAAAATTGTCTTTTTGTTGATATTGCCACAATCTTAGCTTAATACAGGCACGATAGTTTTGCGCAAATTATTAATTGCGATGAAACAAATTTTACTTAGGTTTTCACGGTTGTTGCTGATGGTGCTTGCCCTTGTATTGATGCGAAGCAACTTATATGCGCAAAGTTTAACCATCCGGGGTATTGTTTTGGATGATGCCAATCAGCCTTTGCCCGGGGCAAGTGTTATAGTCAAAGGCACGGGCCAGGGTACTGCAACCGGTGTTGGCGGCCGTTTTACCATTTCTGTAAATAAAGGCCAAACTTTGGTGTTCCGTGCCATTGGTTTTGTTACGCAGGAAATAGCAGTAGTTGATGAAACCAATTTGTCTGTTTCTTTAAAAGCGGATGTTAAAACTTTGAATGAAGTAGTGGTAACTGCTTTAGGTGTAAGAAAAGAATTTCAAAAATTAGGCTACTCGCAATCACAAATTAATGGGGATGCTCTAACAACAGCACGCGACGCCAACCCGCTTAATTCATTGGCAGGTAAAGTGGCCGGTTTAACCATTGGTGCCAGTTCGGAGTTTTTTGGTGCGCCAACGGTTGTTTTACGGGGCAGCAGAGATATCCTTTATGTGGTAGATGGCGAGCCTGTTAACTCTGATACCTATAATTTTAATGCGGATGATATTGATACCTATACGGTTTTGAAAGGGCCAAACGCTGCGGCTTTATACGGTTTTAGGGGGATTAACGGTGCCATTATTATCACCACCAAAAAAGGGACAAAAGATAAAAAAGGCTGGCAGGTAGATTTTAACACCACTATCGAAGCGGAAAAAGGTTTTGTTGTTTTGCCGCAAAGCCAGACGCAGTACGGGCGCGGGACTAATTTTCAATATACTTATGGCAACCAGCTATACGATAATACACAACGGTTGCCGGAATGGGGGCCACGTTTTGATGGCGTGTTCCAGACCCAGCAGTACGACAGTCCGTACGATCCAATTACCGGCATCAGGCAAAAAACGCCTTGGTTGGCACGGGGGGCAAAAAACTTTGAAAACTTTGTACAAACAGGCTATGTAAATACGAATACGCTTGCCTTGTCTGCCAGTGGGTCAAATTATGATATCCATTTATCTTACGGCCATACTTATCAAAAAGGGGATTTTCCAAATACTAAATTGAATATCGATAATTTTAAGTTGGCAGCCGGTTATGATATTAATTCAAAATTACGCGTTGAAGGCGATCTGAACCTGAACGAACAATATTCGCCTAACATTCCTGACGTAAGCTATGGCCCCAACAGCTATGCTTATATGTTCAAGGTTTACGGTTCATCTGATTATGATATCAACTCTTTAAAAAATATTTATCAGGGGCCGCAGGGTGTACCGGGACTGGTGCAATACGCACCGGAATACGGCCGTTTAAACAGTGCCTATTTTATAGCCGATAAATGGTTGCGCGGAAGGACGAAAACAGATCTTTACGGATCTTTAAAGCTTACTTACAAATTCACCAACGACCTAAACCTGAGTTTACGTACAGCAATAGACACCTATAATGAACTGAACACAGAAGAAGCACCTGCATCTATCAATCTTAACCAATACCTGCCCTGGTATTATTTCGGATGGTATGGTGATTACCGGCAGGACCAACGTAACTCTGTTGAAAACAACACAGACCTGATCCTGAATTACAATCACAGGTTTGGGAACTGGAGCTTTGCTGCTTTGGCCGGTGCCAGCGAACGTTCTTTCAGCTATACTTCTGATTGGGGAACAACCCAGGCATTGGCTTTGCCCGGCGTGTATAACCTAAACAACTCGATTGGTAAGCCTTACATTTATAATTTTGATTCTAAAATGCAGGTTTACAGTGGTTTTTATTCGTTTGATATTGGTTACAAAAACTATTTTAACATCAACACCACCAACCGTGTAGATAACCTGTCCACGCTTCCAAAGGGGAATAATACGTACTTCTACCCTTCGGTTTCTTTAAGCAGCGTTGTTTCTGATTATGTTAAATTCCCTGAATTCTTTTCGTTTTTGAAAATACGGGGTTCGTATGCAGATGTTAAGGGAGGATTGACTGCCCCAACTATTGGCACCTCGTATAATGCTTTAAACTCAACAGCCTTAGGTACAGGCTGGAATACAAGGCCGGTTGGTTATTTGTTAGGGTACGGTTCAGAATTATACACTCCTTATAACGGCCCGGTCTATACCAATGAATCACCATCGGCAACAGGGACTTTTTACAATGGCACCCCTTCTGTAACTTCATCCAATACCATTGCCAATGCCCAGATCAAACCTTACAATGTTGCATCTTATGAAGCTGGGTTTGACGCTAAGTTCTTTAAAAACAGATTAGGCTTAAATGCTACTTACTTTACCACCACCAATGGGCCCAACATTTTCCAATTGCCCGTCTCTACCGCTACTACCTACAATAGCCAGTTGATAAATGGTGTAACAACCTTAAAAAAAGGCATTGAAATTGAACTCATAGGTTCTCCCCTTCGCAGTAAAGACGGCCTGAACTGGGATGTTAACGTTAACTATTCCAGCTATAAGGAAACCTTGAAAACCATTTATGGCAGCCAAGCCTTTTTGCAGCAAAATGGCCATAATTATGTAATTGGAGACCGGCTGGATGCTATATATGGTACTAAATTTGTAAGGGACGGAAATGGCAATATCGTGAACGGGAGCGGTGGTTTGCCATTGAGTTCTGGTGGTGGCATAGCTCAAAACGGGTTGTTAGGATATGCCAATCCTAATTTCTCTTTCGGTATCACCAATAGCTTCCGGTACCATAACTTCTCGTTAAGTTTTCAGTTTGACGGCAGGATAGGCGGTAAAATATATGATTTTACCTATTACCATGCCATGAACGGCGGTACAGATGTTGAATCTGCTTCCGGCGATTTTGGGGCTGCCCGGTTAGCAGAATGGAACAGCACGGCCGAAGGCACAAAAGCTGCAACACCGGCCTACGTTGGCCAAGGGGTGGTTATCACGAGCGGCACGCCACATTTTACCAAGGGGCAAATTGATAATTTAAGTCAGTTGACATTTGCACCAAACACAACCAAAGTTTTGGTACAATCTTATGTATCAAGCGGGATTGGGGGAAATGCGGATGAATATTATATGATCAGCCGCTCTTATGCAAAACTGCGCGAAGCAACTATTGGCTATTCTTTGCCTGCAAAATTATTAGTGCGTTCCTTTATTAAACGGGCTTCTTTTTCTTTGGTTGGCCGCAACCTGCTGTACTTTGCTGCCCGTAAAGATATTGACCTGGATCAGTACGCATCGGGCTATAACGCATCCGACCGGACATTAGTAGGCACAAACGGCGGCAGCGACCTGGCAAGCCCAACTGCCCGCCGTTATGGTTTCAACATCCATTTAACATTTTAAATTTTCAACCGATTAAAAATTTATGAAAATAAAAATATTCATTCCATTTGCCCTGTTGCTAATAGGCATGGCATCTATAACAAGCTGCCAAAAAGGGGATTTGATTGATAACCCTAATGTGGCAGGTGCAAGTTCGATTGTTCCCGTTTCTTTATTGCTGAACCATCTCACGGCAACATTTATCCGTACAGATGAACAACCTTTTGCCCAGTCATCGGTAGGTAGCCAGTACATTATTGCCAACTATCAATATTACAGGGGCAACAATAATTATAACTATGGAAACACTTCGGATAGTTATGATATATTGAAATATGCCATTGCTTTACAAAACCAGGCAACTTCACAACAGGGCAACCAAACCAATAAGTATTTTGCTTTAAGCCAGTTTTTTAAAGCGTATGCAGGTGTTTGGTTAACACAACGTGTAGGTGATATCCCTTTTTCCCAGGCGGGCGATGCAACTGTTCTTACCCCAAAATATGATTCGCAACATGATGTTTACAAAAGCTGCCTGGCGTTATTGGATAATGCCAATACTTTGATTAAAAACCTGATAACAGCAAACCCATCTTTAGCAAATCAGGTATTGGATGTCAACGGCGACATTTTCGGTTTTACTTATCTGCAATGGCAAAAATTAATTAACACTTACCGTTTAAGGGTTTTGATTAGTTTGAGCAAACGAGCCGTGGACAATGCCGACTTGCAGATACCGCAGCAATTTGCAGCTATTGTCAATAACCCGGTTCAATCTCCAATTATGGCTTCTAATAGCGATAATATGGTCTATAAATTTAATGCGACTAATCGGTATCCTACTTTTTCGCTGGGGCTGAACCCATATAACAACTTTGCCAACGTGGGCAATACATATATCAGCATTGAAACTTCAACCCAGGACCCACGTCTGTTCATAACTTCTACGCCTGCCCCAAGGCAAGTAACCAACGGCAAAGCTATAAGTGATTTTACCGCTTATGTAGGGTCTGATATCAACCTGTCTCAAGCTACTTTGTTAAACAATTCTAATAATGGGATGTATTCTTTTTCCAATTACAACCGCTATTATTTATCCGCAACAGGGGCCAGTGCAGAGCCATTTATGTTTATCGGTTACCCTGAAATGTGCTTTAATATAGCTGAAGCAATAAACAGGGGCTGGGTTACCGGAAACTCATCTGCCTGGTACACCGCTGGGATCAATGCTTCATTAGCAATCTATGGCTTAACCAACGGACAAACCCTGACTATTAACTTTCCTGTATCTTCCACAGATCAGCTCATCAACCCGAAAAGCCTGAAACAAGGAGATGTATGGGGAACAGCTACGGTAAACATTCCGCAGTTTATGGCGAAAATAGCTTATGCAGGAGACAATGCAACCGGGCTTACCCAAATATTGACCCAAAAATATGTGGCTATGTTTATCAATTCCGGCTGGGAGCCATTTTTCAATTATCGCCGTACGGGTATCCCGGCTTTTGCTCAAGGTGGTGCCGGTATTGGTACACCCAATAGTTTGATCCCGCGCCGCTGGTTGTACCCGGCAACAGAAAGTGCTTATAATACCGCTAATTACCAGGCAGCATTAGCCTCACAGTTTGGCGGCACGGATGATGTGACTAAGGATACATGGCTTACAAAATAAAACAAATATTAACGCAAAACGAGGGCTTACAAAATAAGTGCTGTTTTTACTGCCTATAATGTTACTGCCCAGGTTGTTGATAGTGCAAAGCGTAAAGTTGGTTTACAAGCAGCTGTTAATTTTCGGGATATTGGTGGCTATACCACAACAGATGGGCATCATATTAAGTGGAGAAAATTATACTGAAGTGCCGACTTGAGCAAACTTACAAACCAGGACCTGGCAGATTTGGGCATTTAATTGAAGTTTTAAAAGGGATTGGATTAGCGGATGCGGTACATCATTCTTCACTTAGAACCAGTCTAATTTTGTTCAGCATAATTGCACCGTCTGTCTCAGCATAACAGTTTCGGTAAGGCAATAGCAAAAATGATAGAAAAGACAACTATTGAAGTCCGTTTTGGCAATACTTCTTTTATCAATATAAAAATAGATCCAACTTGTAAAATACAAGCTATAACTGGTAAAATTATAAGCTGAAGCTTAGTTTAACAAAGGATAACTACGGTAATAGCAAAATTATGATGTAAATACTTTTTTTAGCAGATAAAAACCCTAACTGGCCTGTGCATAAAATTGTTCTACTTTGGCAATCAGGTTAAAAATATCAAAAGGTTTGCTGATGAAATGAGATGCACCTGCTTGGTGTGCAGTTTGCCTTCCGTCTATACAGGCAGAGATTACAATTACAGGTAGCAATTTGGTTTCCGGGGATTTTCGTAACTGCTTAACTACTTCATCGCCAGACATCAGCGGCATCCATAGGTCAATAATAACCAAACCGGGGCGTTCTTTAGCAATTATATTAAACAGTTTCGGGCTGCAATTTTCTCCAATAGCATTGTAACCATAAGATTCCAATACTAATACCAGCATTTCGAGAATGTCCTGGTTATCATCACATACAAGTATTGTTTTGTTCATCTCAGTTTATACGTGCGCAAATGTCGCACAGATGTAAAATAAACCTTCAAGACAGTACAAAGTTTTAACAATTTTTAATCCAGCCGGACCAGTGTAATCGCAATACTGTTTTTATCGTACTAAAATTGCCGAAGCTGTTCCGGTTAATGTTTCCGTTACTTTTCCGCAATCCTGCATCTCTTTCCCGTAATATGGGTTTTGGATTTTGCTGCTTTCATTTAGCCAGTATTGTTTTTTCATTGGGCAATATTGCTGATAAACAGTCGGATGCGTTTTAAAAATTTTTAGCAAACCAAACATTTCATCAGATAGTGCGGCAAAATGTTCCCGCTGATGGTCGATACTTTTGGATTCGCTGATGTGCTGGCTGTTGTAGCGCAGTTTTTCGCCATAAGCTGTCCAGGCAGTTTTTTGGTTGGCATCCAGTTGTGATGCGTTTACTTTCACAATTGCGCCAACCAAATCTTTTGCGCTTTTATTAGCCAATTTGCCATCATCATTTACCAAAGCTTTTTCTACACTGAAATAATTTTGCAAAACCTGGTTAATGGCAACAGTGTTGTTTTGTGCATTTGCTTGATCAAAAACAAAAAAAGCAAGCATCACTATAAAATTTCTGGTAATTTTCATAAGTTCTTGGGTTGAATAATAATGGTACAATTAAAGTTCAAACGAAAATTTAGCCTTGAAATTTTTGTATAAAAAAATTGCCAGACAACAAGGCGTGTTATCTGGCATTATAAATCTGGTTTAAAAACTGAATAGTGCAGTTGATAAAATCCTGAAAGCGGATCAAATTTACTGTTATAAAAACAGCAACTATTTTTCCCAGCCTTCACCTTTTTTAGCTTGTCCGCTTTTAATGTGTTCGTCTGCTTTCGCTTTTCCTAAAATGGCAGCCATATTGTTTCCGTCAGCATCTTTTCCTACCGCAATATATCTGCCTGATTTTACATTAATAACAGGGTCAACCATTGGGACATTTTTGGTTTTTGTTTTCACAGAATAAGCGGTGATGCCACCTGCTGTTTCTTCTTTTTTAGCTTTTGCCATGATTTAGATTTTTGGTAATTGATTTAAACTAACTCGTAAAAATACAATTTGTTTATATATGAAATATCAATTTGCAAGCTAAATACCAAATTTTATTTTTTCTGGTTGAAGTATCTGCTTAAGCTTGTTGCTGTTGCGGATGATAAATAACTAAATCAAAAATATATATTTCAATTTTTAGGTGATAAAAGAAGCATCAGCACAACTGCATAAAGCAAGCTGTGTTAATCATTTTACAGCAGATCAGAATAGTGGTTCTGAAACTTTAAACCGGTTTCTTTTTGCAGTCGGATTTGATTTATGTGTTGCTCAACCAATTGTAAATCAAGCAGTAAGTTGTGTGAAACCGCAATAGATTTGGCTTCAAGCAAATCTTCATCAGCCTGTTTGTAATCGCCCAGATCAGATTTTACTTCAGCCAAAACCAGCAGCGAATTGATAATTTGTGCATAATTTTTTTGTTGCCGGGAAATCGCATTGCTCCGCAGCAAATACCATTTTGCTTCCGAAAAACGATTTTGATTGAGGTAGAAAGCGGCCAGATAATCAAACTCAATCCGCATCGCAGCCTGGCCAAAGCGGGAAGAATGTTTCAGTTTTTTCATGATAAAAGCTTCCTCAGCATAAATACTGTACCGGCTTCTGCCCAAATTACTATTGAAATGATTAAAAGAAGTGTTGTAGATCAATGCTGCTGAATCTGATTTGAACGGAACCGAATAAGCTATTAGCGGTGCTGAAGGCGCATGTTTTTTGAGGGAAAATAGTTTAGTGTAAAACTGAGCAGAAGCATTCAACGAAAAAAGGGTGATAAAAACAGTATAAAGTATTTTCATTATTTGCTTCAGTTTGATGCTGTAAAAATTCAGCTGAAAACTTCCAGTTTTTCATCATAACTGGCCCAAACCATGTGCGGATGTGTATCCGCATGATAAGTTTCGCCGTTTGCTTTGATGCCGATTACGCCTGCAAAACCATCATACGCAGCCATTTCTGATAAAGTTTTCTCGCAGGCATCGCTTAATTTAAAACCGTCTGTTGCGCGGGTTACAATTTTTGCCGCAACCGCTCCGCTGGTGATATCTTCGCCTACACCGGTACAGGAAACGGCTGCAAACTGATTAGCATAATTTCCGGCAATGGTAGCCGAATCACTCACGCGGCAAGGAATTTCAAAACCTTTGCCACCGGTAGAAGTTGCTGCTGCCAAATGGCCGTTGCTATCCAAAGCCACGCAGCCAACCGTGCCTAAGCGAACAGAATTTTGTAGTTTTTGCTCATATTCTATTTTACGTTGAGGTGTTTGCGGATTGAAATACAGAAAATCATGCTCGCGCGCAAAATCCTTTGCACCTGTTCCGCTCAAAACACGATCTTGTAGCGGCAACAATTTTTCGGCCACCTGAATCGGATTTTTGACATCTTCTATGTTGATCACGCCTGCAAAACGCTCGCTTTTTCCATCCATCAAGGCCGCACTCAGCCGGATTTTGCCATCACTTTGAATTTGAGAACCTAAGCCGGCATTAAACAAATCGCAATCCTCCAATAAAGACACAGCAAAAACAGTAGTTTGAAGCGCGGTATGCGTTTTTAAAAAAGTGTAACTCGCCTCGGCAATGGTGGCCAAAGCTTCCTGTTTTGCTTTTTTAATTTCCTGGTTGGTGCCGGATTCGCTAAAAAACCCACCGTGAATAATCAATTTCATATCATTTATCATTATCAGGAATTTCTATCGAAATGGCTCTAACTGCTTGGTTGATAAACAGTTTATGCTGCTGCAGATCGAATTTATCATAAATAGACATCACGTGCACCTTCAGGTTTTCTACAGAAACCGGCATCCCCAACTCCACATTATAAATATTGGTTTCGATGATATTCCTGCCGTCCACCACAATCGTCAGTCCGGAACCTATGGCTTCCATCATTTTTCCTTCTGTAATGAGCAGGCCGGCATCTTCGCCCAAACCAATCCCTAAAATCCCCGGATTGCTGGCCACCGCGTAAAACAAACGCCCGATACGGCCGCGCTGTACAAAATGCGTATCAATAATCACCGAATCAATAAAACCCAAGCCAGCCGTGATCTGCACTTCACCTTTGATCATCGCTTCGTTGCTTTGGCCACGATAAATCATGTTGGCCGAAGCCGCTGCAGCTCCGGCAGAAGTGCCCGCAACCACAAAATTTTCATGCAGATAACGGTCTTTCAGGATAGCCAGAAATTCTGTTCCGCCAAAAATAGAGCTTAAACGAAGCTGATCTCCGCCGGTAAACATCACCACATCGGCGTTTTTAATGCGTTCCAAATAATCAGGCCGTGCAGCTTCTTCGCGGCTGCGGATATCCAGCACATTTACGTTTTCAACATTCAGCTGGTTAAAAGCTTTGATATATTCTGCACCAACCAGCTCCGGGATCTGTGAAGCCGTGGTAACCACTTCTACCTTAGGAGTTTCGGTAGCCGCTTCCGTAATAATCCTTTTTAATATTCCGCGTTCAAAAAATTGTAAATGATCTGGTTTTTTAATGTTTTCCAAGTCACTGATGTTCGTACCCAAGTCAACGGCACCACCAATTATTACTAATTTCCCTTTTGGTATGATCATCAATCAAAAATTTAAGGTATTTTTCCAAAGATAAACGCCAGCAGGTATTAAATTGACGGTTATTTGCAATTATTATTCAAAAACTAATTTACTTGCAGACTTTTCAGTTGAAAATTTAACAAAAAAACACCTATAAAAGAAGCATCGAAACTATATACGTTATGAAAATTGAAAAGATTCAAATCCTGAAAGGGCCAAATATCTGGAGCACTTACCGGAAAAAGCTGATACAAATGCGCCTGGATTTGGAAGAACTGGAGGAGCAGCCAACCAATAAAATTGAAGGTTTTTATGAACGGTTAGAACAGTTGATACCTTCTTTGCACGCGCACCGTTGCTCGCCGGGCGTGCCGGGCGGTTTTTTTATCCGGGTAAAAGAAGGCACCTGGATGGGCCACGTAATTGAACATATCGCGCTGGAAATCCAAACATTGGCCGGGATGAATACCGGATATGGCCGTACCCGCGAGACTAAAGAAAAAGGTGTTTACAACGTGGTTTTTAATTATGAGGAAGAAAAAGTAGGTGTATATGCTGCGGAAGCGGCGGTTAAAATTGCTGAGGCACTGATCAACAGTTTGCCTTATGATTTGCAGGAAGATATCCGTCAGCTTAAAAAAATCCGCGAGCAAACACGTTTGGGCCCAAGTACAGGTTCGTTGGTAGAGGAAGCAATTGCGCGTGATATTCCCTGGATTCGGTTAAACAATCAATCGTTGGTGCAATTAGGCTACGGCAAAAACCAGATGCGTATCCGCGCCACCATGACGGAACGCACCAGCAGCATTGCCGTAGATTTGGCCAGCAACAAAGAAGAAACCAAAAGATTGTTGGAAGAGCAAGCCATTCCGGTAGCAAAAGGTATCACTATTACTTCTGCAGACGGTGTGCACGAAGCGATCCGAAAAGTTGGTTTTCCGGTGGTTTTCAAGCCTTTGGATGGCAATCATGGCCGTGGCGCAACCATCAATGTAAAAACTGAACAGGAAGCTTTGGATGCTTTTGAACACGCTGCTCTGGTTTCGCGGCGGGTAATTGTAGAACGTTTTATTACCGGTTATGATTTCCGGATTTTGGTAGTCGATCATAAAATGGTTGCTGCGGCTTTGCGCGTTCCGGCCAATGTAATAGGTGACGGAAAATCCAATATCAACCAGCTGATCGACGTAACCAACAGTGATCCGCGGCGTGGTTACGGCCATGAAAAAGTGCTTACGGAAATCATCATCGACCGCGATCTGTTAGATTTATTGCATAAAAAAAGCTATACCTTAGAAAGTGTTCCGGCAGCAGGCGAACAGGTTTTCCTGAAATCTACAGCAAACCTCAGCACCGGCGGAACTTCGGTGGATGTAACCGATATGGTGCATCCGCAGAATGTTTTTTTCTGCGAACGCATTTCCCGGATCATTGGCCTTGATATTTGCGGGATCGATATTATGGCAGAAAACCTGACCGAACCTTTAACCGAAAATGGCGGCGTGGTTTTAGAAGTTAATGCGGCACCAGGTTTCCGGATGCACCTGGCACCAAGCGAAGGTTTGCCGCGCAATGTGGCCGCTTCCGTGATTGAAATGTTGTATCCGTATGGCAAATCAGCACGGATTCCAATCATTTCCATTACCGGAACTAACGGAAAAACCACGACTACACGATTGATCGCCCACATCGTCAAAAACAATGGTTACCGTGTTGGTTTTACCACTTCTGATGGGATTTATGTGCAAAACACCTTGATGGTAAAAGGTGATACGACCGGCCCGTACAGCGCAGAATTTATTTTGAAAGACCCAACCGTGGAATTTGCCGTGCTGGAAACGGCCCGCGGCGGCATCCTGCGTTCGGGTTTAGGCTTTGCGCAATGCGATATTGGCGTGGTTACGAATATTCAGGAAGATCATTTGGGCTTGAACGATATCCACACGTTGGATGATTTAACACGGGTAAAAGAAGTAGTGATCAATTCTGTTAAAAAATCCGGCTGGGCGGTCATAAATGCGGATAACGATTATTGCGTTCAAATTGGTAAAAGAGCCGGTTGCAACGTAGTTTATTTCAGCATGGATGAAAATAATCCGGTGATTGTGAAACATTGCAGTCTGGGAAATATTGCCTGTGTTTACGAGAATGGATACATCACCATCAAAAAAGGTGATTGGAAAATTAGGGTGCAAAAAGCAGCACAAATTCCGCTAACTTTTGGTGGCACGGTTGGTTTCATGATCCAGAATGTGCTAGCGGCAACATTAGCCAGTTTTGTTTGGGGTTTCCGCACGGAAAATATCAAAACTTCATTGGAAACTTTTATTCCTTCGGTAGCGCAAACGCCGGGACGAATGAATATTTTCGACTTTAAAGATTTTAAAATTATGGTTGATTTTGCCCATAATCCGGATGGTTTTAACGGCATCAAACAGTATCTGAAAACGATAGATTCTCCGCAAAAAATTGGTTTAATAGCCGGGACCGGAGACCGTCGCGATGAAGATATCCGTGAAATTGGCAAACTCGCTGCCGAAATGTTCGATCATGTTATCCTCCGCCAGGAAAACCATTTGCGCGGCCGCAACAAGCAAGAGCTTTTGGATTTGATGGAACAGGGCTTTTTATCAGCCGGACTAAACACAACTTATGAAATTGCCGATAGCGAGATGGATGTATTTCGGCAGGCCATCCGCATGGCCAAACCAGGTGCCCTAATTGTTGCTTTGAGTGATGTAGTGGACAACGCTATTGATGTGGTACAGAAATTCCAGGAAAAAGAAAGAGCGGGAGAAGTTATTTAAGCTTCCGCCGACTTAAATATTCGTGCCATAAAAGCATGGTTGCGATGGTGCGAAAAGGTTTCCAGGCTTCTGTAATTTGCAGGAGCTTTTCTTTTGGTGTGTCTTTCGGCAAGTTTTTTATTTTTTTGACTGCATTGACGGCGGCCAGATCTCCAACGGGAAAAATATCGGTTCGATGCAAAATAAACATGAGGTAAATGTCTGTTGTCCAGTTGCCTATGCCTTTTATCGAAGTTAGTTTTTGACGGATTTCCTCATCCGGCAAAACTTTTAATGCTTGAAGATTAAGGTTTTCGTTTAAAATATTTCGGGCTAAATCCCGGGCATAAATAGTTTTTTGCCTGCTAAAATAACAGGCTTTCAATTCTTCATCATTTAAAAGCAACAGGTTTTCTGCGGAAACAATTTCCAGTTTTTCTTTTAGTTTTTGCAAAGCCGAAAGCGCAGAAGCCACCGAAACTTGCTGTTCTAAAATGATATGAACAAGCGATTCAAAAGTATTTGGCCGGCTCCAAAATGGCGGATAACCGGATGCCGAAATTATAGTGCTAAAAGAAGCATCATTCGCGGCCAGCTGATCGCAAAGTTGATGAAAATTTTGTTGGGTAAAAACAGTAATCACCATAAATTATTTGTTAGAAAATTTGGATAAATAACTTTGGATAAAGAGGTTAATATCTTCAGAAAGTTTTAAAAAGTAAACATTCAAACCAAAAAAAACAGTGATAAAAACAGTACGGATCATCGTATCAAAAATAAAGTTTTGCTGTGTTGGGATGAGTTTATCACAAATAAAATAGCCCAAAGCTGCAAGTAATAAAGCATACAAAGATTTGATGGTGAAAGGCTGCATTTTGTAAACGATCAGAATAAAAATATACCGAAACGAATTGAAAATCAATAAAGTACAAGCTGCGGCAATGGCTGCGCCGGTGATGCCGTAAAGCGGAATCAAAAGTAGATTCAGGCCGATGGTGATGCCGATCAGCCCCAGATTGAAAAAAGAATCGTACTTAAAATGCCGCGAACTGGTGAGGATCACACCATTTACGCCGGTTGCAGAATCTATCACGTAACCTAATCCGATGAAGAAAATCACATATTTTCCGGCAGCATAAGCAGGAGGCAAAACTTTAAAAATATTATCCACATTAACCCAAACCAGCAGGAAAATAAACAGCGCGGCAATGAGTTGGTTGATGCAGCTTTTGCGGTAGATATTCCTGATATTTTGCAGATCATTATTTTTCCAGGATTCGGAAATAATGGTGTAGGCAATGCTGTAAAGTGAACGTGCCGGAAGCGTAATGACGATGCCAAAGTAAACAGCAATGCTGTAAATCCCGGTTTCGCCCAGACCAAATTTTTCATTGATCATGTATTTATCCACGCTCTCGATAATGATCGGTGCAGAACCTGTTAGGATGGCGAAAAAGCAAATGCTAAGCAGTTTTCGGCCAATATCTTTGTTGATAAAAGCGAAGTCTGTTTTCAGCGAAAAGTTCTTTTCAGCAATCAACCTCCGCATCATCAAAAATGTGGGTAATGTATTGGCAATCAACCATAAAACCATAAAATTACCAAAGCTGATCCACTTGAAAAACAGTATTAAAATCACCAATAAAATAAAAAAACGCTTGGTAAATTCGCGCAAAACCCGCCCGCTGATCGTGTCGTAAAGCATCCGCGCGTAGAGATCGAACACGTTGAAAAACAGTGTAAAAAAAGTAAGCGGCACCAAGTACCAGAAATACTGGTTGAACAAATTGCTTTTCTGCGATTTGGCACCCATCAGCTGATCTTTTAAAACAAAAGCCAGCAACGTGAAAAGTATAAAACCGGCCAAAGAAACCAAACAAGCTAAAGCGAGATAACCGTGATGGTTTTTTTCATTGTTGCGGAAATAGGGAAAATATCGCGCTGTTCCATTAAAACCCAAAATGGCAAACTGCGAAAAAAGCAGCGAGTAAGGCGTTAAGATATTTATCAGTCCAACTTGCTCTGTACTAAGTGATTGAGGCTGAAAATAATAGATTGTAACAAAACCAAGTGCCACACCGAGATAAGAATATAAAGTGCCTTTTATGGTTTGCTGCTGTATAATGCCCATCGAGGATTGCCGGATATTTGCGTGGCTGATGCTGTTTTTATATGCTATTTTTGAACGATCAGATGGCAAATATAAAATATAAAGTCTGCGTGCTTACAGTAACTTACGGAAATCGTTGGCTCTTTTTGCAGCAGGTGTTGCAACGAGTTTTAAGTTTTGCAGAAGTGGTGCAGGTGGTTGTCGTCAATAACGCCTCTGATTATTCGGTGCTAAAAGAAGCATCAGCTTTAGGCGATGACCAGTTGCAAGTAATTGATAATGAAGAAAATAAAGGTTCTGCCGGCGGCTACAAACAAGGTATCGAGTTTGTGCACCGTTTTGTTGCTGCGGATTTCGTTTGGTTATTGGATGATGATAATCTGCCCGATGAAAACGCTTTAAAAATTCTACTCGAAAACTGGGATAAAACTCCTGGAGGAAACGATGAAAAAGCATTGTTTTGTTTGCGCGCCGACCGGAAACCACACCTCAGGATTGCACAAGGCGAAAACCCTTTCCGCTATTACTTGGTGCCAGATAACTTTTTGGGTTTCAGTGTGATGCGTGTTTTTTATAACCGGTTTTTAAAGTTGAAAGATCATTTTGCGGGAGAAAAACCATTCAAAAACCAAGTCAAAATCCCGTACGTGCCTTATGGCGGTTTGCTGCTGCATCAGGAAATGATTGCTAAAATTGGTTATCCGAACGAAGCTTTTTTTTTGTACGTAGATGATTCGGAATATTCGTACCGGATCACTCAAAAAGGCGGCAACATCTGGCTGGTTCCGGAAAGTAAAATTGTAGATATTGATCAATCGCAGGGCATCAATTACCACAAAAAAATATTTGCTTCGGCTTTGCTGGATGGGTGGAATTTCCGCATTTATTATCATGTGCGCAACCGGCTGTTTTTTTATTCGCCGATCACCATAAAAAACCGTTGGCTTTTTGATCTTAATAAATGGCTTTTTTTAAGCGGATTGAAAGTAATTAGCATCCTCAGCAAAAAGCAAAATGAATACAAAAAGCTGCTTGTAGCCGTTGAGGATGGTTTAACCGGAGACTTAGGCCGGGCTGATCCGTCAAAATTTTAATACTGTTTTTATCAACCTAAAATTGGAATAAGCTATTTTAGCAGGCTTATGGCACAAAATTCAACATCCGGCATCATTGATGCGTATAGCAATTTTTACGAAAACCACGACGAAGCCTGGCGCATGTTAGGTGCCAAATACAAGGCGCAAAATATTATGGATGTATGCCGGGGAAAAGCTTTTGTTAAAGTTTTAGAAGTAGGAGCAGGCGACGGCAGTATTTTATATTATTTTGACCAGCAGGACTTTGCGAAAGATTTGTATGCAATTGAGATTTCTGAAAGTGGCGTTGAACATATCAAAAGCCGCAATTTAAAGTCGATAAAAGAAGTACAGCTATTTGATGGTTATCATATTCCTTATGCGGACCAGGAATTTGATCTGGTGATTTTGGCGCATGTTTTGGAGCACGTAGAATACGAACGAACGCTGCTGCGCGAACTGAAACGGGTGGCCAGATTTCAGGTGGTTGAAGTGCCGCGCGATTATCGTTTTGGGGTAGATCAGCGCATCAAACACTTTCTGGCTTACGGCCACATCAACGTTTATACGCCGAGTTCGCTGCGGTATTTGCTGCGCTCAGAAAGTTTCAAAATCCTGGCTGACAAGACTTCGATGATCCAACCGGAAGTAACGCGTTTTAATACTTTTATCAACCAAAAAAAGCCTAAAAGCTTTTTGAAAAACCTGAGAATTACGGTTGAATATCAGCTTAAAACAATTTTAAACCAGTTGCTTGGAAAAAAATTTAAGGAAAAATCAGCCAGTGCTTACACCATCTTGTGCAGTTCTTCGGATGAGAAAACACATATTTTTTGAGCTGTAAAAGAAGCAACCTTCATGCAAAACCTGGCTCCGATTGCGCTATTTGTTTACAACCGTCCCGATCATACACGTCGGACAATCAGCTATTTAAAAAAAAACTTCCTGGCCGAAGATTCCCGTTTATTTATTTTTTCGGATGGTGCCAAAGATGCTTCTGATCAGCAAAAAGTAAATGAAGTACAGGCTTTGATCAAGCAAACAGAGGGCTTCAAATCTGTTAAAATTTTTGAAAATGCGATTAACTACGGTTTGGCAAAGTCCATCATCAACGGCGTTTCGCTGCTGGTAAAAGAATATGGCAAAGTGATCGTTTTTGAGGATGACCTGCTCTCGTCGCCGTTTACGTTGCGCTATTTTAATGATGCTTTACAGCGTTATGTTGAGGATGAAAACGTGATGCATATCGGCGCATACATGTATCCGCTGATGGATAAAAACCTGCCGCAAACTTTTTTTTATCGCGCCGCAACCAGCTGGGGCTGGGCAACTTGGGACCGTGCCTGGAAAAATTTCAACCCGGATATCAACGATTTGATAAGCCAGTTTGACCGGCCAAAAATCAAAGCTTTTTCAATTGAAGGCACCATGAATTTTTGGAAGCAGATGAAGGAATTTAAATCCGGCAAAAACAATTCCTGGGCTATCCGCTGGTATGCTTCGATTTTTTTAAAAGGTGGCTTAACGCTGAACCCGGCCAGATCCTTGATCCAAAACATTGGCCACGATGGCAGCGGCGTGCATTCCAACAAAGAGGCTATTTATCAGGTGCATGTGTCGCAGCAGCCGGTTTTGGTTTTTCCTGCAGAGATCATAGAAAACGTGGAAGCTTACGCAGCGATCAAGGATTTTTTGCGCAACCGAAAAGGCAATTTATGGGCACGGATCAAACGTTTTATCACCAAAAAACTATCGTAAAAGAAGCATTGCCTAAGCAGGTTTTTTAGCAGAAAGCACAATGTAAGGCGAAAGCAGCTTGGTTTCTGCCGGAACGATACGGGTGAAAACTTTGCCCGCCAGCCAAATGGTTTTAGTCAGGATTTTTGCAGCCGCAGATTTTTCCTTTTCGTTTTCCAGCCACACAGAAAACTTGCCGTAATGGCTTAGTTCTATTTCCTGTAAATTCAGTTCCCGGCAAATATTAAATAGCAGTTCCAACTCCATACTTTTTACATTGTGCTTGCTGTAATTTTCCGGGTCGAAATTCCGTTGCACCCAACCGTTCACGCCCAAAAAATTTGGCAGCGTGATAAACAAAGTTCCGCCGGGTTTCAGGAACGAAAGATGCCTGCGGATAATATCCTGCGTATCTTCAAAATGCTCGATCAAACCACAGGAAAGTACCAGGTCATATTGTTTTAAAGCCTTATATTTGAACAGATCACCTTCAATCACTCCAATACTTTTCTCGCTTAAATCGTTGGCTGCCAGTACATCCACCAAAATTCCGGTATGCACATAAAAATCAAAAAGTGTAGTTTCCAGTTTTTCGTATTTATTGAGGTAGATGGCGTAATAGCCCGGAAACCCGCCCAGTTCGATGGCCGTTTTGATGTTGTTTTTTTTGATCAGTTTCCGCAGGATCCGATAAAAAGTATAATTGGGTTTAATGGCAACGGCGAGGTCTTTTTTAGATTCCCAATACTTTTTCCAGAAGGTTCTATCGGTGAGTTGGTTGCCCATTTTGATGCAAAGTAAAGAAAAAATAGAGATTTTTGTAAAGTAGAATTATAAGAACAGCTAAATTTTATGCAAGAATAATTACCTTTTTATGAATGGTTGGGTATCGAGGGTGGATACTAACCCTACGCTATGTAACTGGATTTAGAAAAGTAGTATTAAGAGGTTATTTTATCCTGGTTTTATAAAAGTTTGAAGTAATTCACGAAAGATTATCTTGTTATTTACTGCCAAAAAAATCTGTTACAGCATTGTTAAACTCTTTTACTTTTTCCACGGGTACATAGTGGGTGGCATCTTTAAAAATCAATAGTTTGCTGTTGGGAATATTATCCGCGATGGTGCGGGTATGCTTTTCTTTAACCATATCTTTCTCACCTGCCATAACCAGCGTTGGTGCCTTTATTTGTTTCAAACTTTCAACTGTAATATGCGGTTCATCAAGCAATAAAGTCATGAGTCTTTTCCTTTTTATTGATTGCTGATCAGTACTGCTGATCTTATCACGTTCTTGCCTAATACTTTTCAAGGTTTTACTACCTACAGCGTCTGTAGTTGGAACTAAAACCGCTCCTGTTACGGCCAGTTTATTTACGTATGACGGATATTTAATAGCCATTATCAAACCCGTATTACCACCATCACTCCAGCCTAAAATGTTTGTTTTGGAAATATGAAGCGAATCAAGCAGCTGCCTCATATCGTCGGCAAATTTATCATAAGTAAGCGGCCCGGCACTTTCATCCGTGCTTTTACCCTGACCTCGGGTATCGACCGCAATGATTTTGTATTTTTTGGAAAGTTCCGGAATCTGTTTAGAAAAGGCGTATATGGATTGGGTGTTGCCATGAAGTAACAGCAGTGGCTCACCTGAACCATAAGTTTCATAGTAAAGAGTGGCATCTTTTAGTTTGACATGGCCTCCGGCACTTGCAATGCTGCCATAACGGGGGCTACGTGGTGGGTTAGGGTTGAAGTTGGGCTTTAGCTTGGCATTCTGAATAGGTGTGCCATCAACAAACAGTTCGACATCATCGGTCCATAATTTCCCTTTACCAATAAGGATTGGCCCGATATGTAAAGTTTGTGCTTGGGCTGCCAGTGGCAAGGTTACACTATACTGTTTCCAGTCTTTGGTCCCCTTAATCTTTTTGTTTTGCAGGTTTTCAAATTGTAAAGTGTTACCATCAGCATCATAAATTGCTAACATTAAAGCTATAGAACCTTTCATGTCTTCGCTCTTCATCCATGCCTTTACCGTGATTTCCTTACCCTCGTATTTAGCCGGGACAGTATAACCAACACCGGCATACTGGGGACTGGAAGCCGTATCTGCAGAGGAAATGAAAATAGAACTATTACCTGTATGTTTAGTGTTGTTATCTATCCGAACCTCATATTGCTTAGCGTTAGGAGACATAATATGCCATCTATCTGGCAACCTTTGTCCATCGGAAACCGTCTCAAAGCCAAAATTTAATGTATCTGGTTTAATGTTTAAAGTGCCGCTTTGGGCAAACGTAAATTGAGCCATAAATACTATGGCTAAAAATAAAAAAAACTTGTTCATAAGTGCTAACTCAGTAAAGGGCAAGATAATAAGTGCACAGCAAAGTTTTATAGCTTTAACATCTTTTTAACAAGATAGTAATGACGATATTGAACTGTTGTCAGGATTTCTTATATCGATTGACTTGCTTTTGTATCCTTAAATGTTAAATGGTGGACATTTAAATACTAATTTTTAGATTTTATTGACAAACATACATTTTACCTTTTACAGCATATAACGTTAAAGAAAAACGGCAAATTAGCAATAAAGCCTACAGATTTTCATTAGTACGCAATGCTTCTTTTACGGCACAAATTTTAGTGTATTTTTGGGCGATGCTGAACGTGGTTCATTTAAATACTTACGATGGAAATGGCGGTGCCGGCCGCGCTTGTTTGCGTTTAAACCTGGCTCTGAATGCTGAAACCGGAGTAGATTCTAAAGTAATCGTTTTTTATAAATTCGGGCAAAACCCGGCGGTAAAAACTTTTACAGACAACACATTAAAGCGGACTTACGCAGCTTTTACCATCATAGCCGAACGTTTGCTGGCCAAACGTTATTTGAAACCCACAAAAATCCCGTTTTCGTTTACTTGGTTTGGGCAATCTGTTGTTCATCATCCGGATGTTCTGGCTGCGGATGTGATCCACCTGCATTGGGTTAACCACAGTTTTCTCAACCCAAAACATTTGGCAGAACTGGCAAAACTGAACAAACCAATCGTGTGGACTTTCCACGACAGCAATGCGTTTACCGGCGGCTGCCATGTGCGTTATACTTGTGATCATTTTGAGGCGGAATGCGGCAATTGCCCGGTTTTGGTTGATGCCGGTCCGCATGATATTTCGCACAAGATTTGGCAGCAAAAAAGTGAAGCTTACCAAGTTTTAAACTTTCAAATTATTGCGCCAAGCAGCTGGATGAAAAGTTCGGTTTTGAGAAGTAGTTTGATGATTGGAAAGCAAATCCAAATCATTCCGAACACGCTGGAAACCAATGTTTTTCAACCTCAAAACCAGGAGCAAGCACGGAAAAAACTGAATTTGCCATTGGATAAATTTATCTTCCTGACCGGATTTATGCCTTCCAAAAAGGATTCGCACAAAGGCGCGGCTTATCTTTTGGAAAGCTTGGAACTTTTAGCTGCTAAAAACAGCATTGACACAAACGAAATTGAACTGGTGATTTTTGGAAACCGTAATACGGAAGACGTCCCGGTTTTTCCGTTTGAAACTACTTTTTTGGGAACGATTGCAGACGATAAAAAACTGGCTGCCTGCTTTGCCGCTGCCGATGCTTTTTTAATTCCTTCGCTGGAGGATAATTTGCCTTACACCGTGATGGAAAGCTTGGCTTGCGGCACGCCGGTTGTGGCTTTCAAAACTGGTGGAATCCCGGATATGGTTACGCATTTACACAATGGGTTTTTGGCTGAATACCGCTCAGCAGCAAGTTTTTGTGCGGGCATGGAATGGATCAAAAATTACCCGGTAAAAGAAGCATTGCGCCAAAATGCACGCGAAACAGTGCTGGAAAAGTTCTCAGAAAAAGTAATTGCACAAAAACATCTGGAATTGTACAAAAGCCTGATTGCACATGAATAAACCGCTTTTAAGTGTGATCACCGTGGTTTTTAACAATGAAAAAGATATTGAGCGGACGATGCTTTCGGTATTGAACCAAACTTATGATCGGATTGAATATCTGGTAATTGATGGAAAATCAACAGATGGAACGCTTGAAATTATCGAAAAATACCGTTCGCAATTGGCTGTTTTAATCAGTGAAAAAGACAATGGAATTTATGATGCGATGAACAAAGGTTTGGCAAAAGCAACCGGAGATTACGTGATTTTTATGAATTCGGGAGATGAGTTTTACGAAAAAGATACGGTAAAAACAGTATTCGCTTCTGCTCCTGATGCGGATATTTATTATGGCGAAACGGAAATGATCGGCCAGAATTTGCAAAGTTTAGGCCAGCGGCGGCACAAAGCTCCTGAAAATTTTACCTGGCGGGATTTTAAATATGGGATGAGCGTGAGCCATCAGGCCATATTTATCCGCAGAAAACTGGTTGAGAAATATGATCTCAACTATCAGCTGAGTGCTGACATCGACTGGATTTTATTTGCAGCCAAAAAAGCACGAAAAGTTGTAAATGTGCATCAATATGTGGCTAAATATCTGGTTGGCGGAATGTCTAAAAAACAGCATTTACAAAGCTTGACAGAACGTTTTGCCATTATGCGAAAACATTATGGTTTGCTGCCAACGGTTTTTAACCATGTAATTATTGCTTTTAATTTAGGCTGGTATTGGTTGAAAAACAGGCGAACGAATGATTAAGGATTTAATTTTAACAGCGTTATTAATTGTGAATTTAGCAATGTAATTTGTACTAAAGTTAATTTTCCAAGTTCACCTAAAACCAATTGTTTGTCAATTGTAGCAAGTTTGGTTAACCTAATCAATGAGTTTACTTTTAAACCATTTTTAGATGATGGTTTTAACAAAATATCAAATTGGGTCTGCCATTTCAATTGCGAGGCAACAAACGCAACTGTAACATCTTGTTCAGTTTCCATTAAAATTACAGCTGGTCTGGCTTTAACTCCTGTTAAATCTGTAAAAGGAAAGGAAATAAGTACAATATCTCCTTTCACTTATAAACTTTTTTAAGATCATTTATCGAATATAATTCTGGTTCTTCTTTTAAAAAATTAAAAGTATTTGTCTCAACTGTTATTCGCTGAATGTCTTCTACCAGGGCTTGATCTTGTGCTTTACTTAGCAGAAATTCAGCAAAATCTGTCACTTCCTGAACTTGTTGATCTGATAATTTAGCAATGTTTTCTACAGCTTTTTCAATTAAAATATTCCGTTCCATAAACGCTAATTTAATTAAGCATTAAAATACTGTTTTTACCACTTCTTTTTTCTTCCTGTTTTCTGCAAAAACATAACCGCCAAAAGCTAAAACCAGTAAAATAGAGCCAGCCAAAGAAATACCTTCACCTGTATAATAAGAATTTGGGTGGAAAATAAACTCAACTTTATGGTTTCCAACCGGGATTTGTGCCGCACGTAGCAAATAATCTGCTCGGAAATAAGGTTTTTCTATACCATCGATCAACATTTTCCAGCCTTCACTGTAATAAATTTCTGAAAAAACGGCGACTTGATTTGTGGTTGAACCAGTTTGATAAACCAAATGTTCCGGTGCATAACTTGTTAAAGCAATAGTTGCTTTTGTGTCAATGGCATTTTGCTTGACATCAATTGCTGATTGATATTTTTTATCCACAATCGCTTCATTTTTTGGGTCGAAACTGCTGATGGCCTGCATTTCCTGGTCGGCATTATCTGCAAAACGAACCTGCTGCACAAACCAGGCATGGCCGCAGGCAGTTGCATTCGCCTTCATGCCAACTGCTTGTGTTTTCGGATCGGCAGTGATCACGTATTTGGTATTCAGCATATCCAAAGCATCCTGATTTAAACTCTTAGAAAACTGATTTTCAATTAATTCCTGAAAACGTTTTAGTTTAGCCGCGTGATAGCCGCCCAAAGTTTTATGAAAGTAGGAGGTGGAAGCATTTTGAAAAGGATCAATAGTTAAATCCAGCACGCGGAAATCCGGGTCAGGATCGCGCAAAATAAACTGGTCAACCTCTCTCGGCGTGCGCACCTGCATGGCATCTTCTTTTGGTTGGAAGCTGTCGTCTTTCAAATAACGTTTATCAACCGACCAAAGATCAACCAAAGTAACCGCTAAAATCAATAGTGAAACGATTTGTAAATTGATTTTTTGTTTGATAAACGCCCATAAAACCCCAAAAGTAATCAGCACAAAAACCAAAGAACGGATAGCATCGGCACGCGCCAAAGAAGCACGGTCCTGCACCAAAGCATTGTTGACAATGGAATTTGCAAACGCGCTATCACCTTGAAAAGCTTGAGTTAATTGTGCGATCAAGCTTTCATCCGCAGTGGTACTTTTAAAGCTGAAAAATAAAGTTGGTAGCAAGGCAACCAATAGCGCAATGCCGCCGGTGATGTACAAAGCCAGGAAAAGTTTTTTCAGGATGAACGCTTTGTCTTTGGCAAGCAATGCTTCTTTTATGGCCAAAAAAGCGAGGATTGGAAAGGCTAATTGCGCTAAAACCAAAATCGATTCTACCGCACGAAACTTATTGTACAGCGGGAAATAGTTAAAGAAAAGATCAGAAACCAGCGTAAAATTTTTCCCAAAAGAAAGCAGCATACTCAAAATTACGGTTGCCAGCAGCCACCATTTAACGCGGCCACGAACAATCATCAACCCAAAAACAAACAAAAAGCAAACGCCTGCTCCAAAATACCACGGGCCTTCGGTAAAAGGTTTTGGTCCCCAATAAGAATGTTGACTTATAAAGCCTTGGGCTTGGTCAACAGGTACGCCTTTTTCTGTGAGTAATGCTACTGATTTGGCATCTGTTCCTAAAACCGTATTTGAACCACCGCCATAAACATTTGGGATTAAAAACGTGATACATTCGCCCACACCTTGGCTCCAGCCGTAAGCATATTCTTTATCCAAACCAGTCCCTGCACCGCCAGCCGTTTTTGAGGTCAGGTTTGATTTTCCACGGATGGATTCCTGTCCGTATTCATAAGTTGTCCACAAAATGGAAGCGTTGATCATCACGGCAACCAGCGTTGCACCGGCGAGATAAGCAATTGATTTGAAAAAAGTAGTGGTCGTTTTATTTTTGATGGCATGATACAATTCAATCCCAACCAAAATCATCAGCGAAAACATTAAATAATACGCCATTTGGATGTGGTTGGAGCGGATTTCCATCGCCAAAAAAAAGGTGGTTAAAATAGCACCGAGCCAATAGCGGCCGCGCAAAGTCAGTATTATTCCGGCCAGGATCGGTGCAAAAAACGTAATAGCATAAGCTTGGTTAGAATGCCCGGCGTGCAGCAAAATAAAATTATACGACGAAAAAGTGAACGCAATGGCACCGGCTGCTGCCAGCCATGGATTGAGTTTGAGCACACAAAACAATAAATAGGCACCGAATAGCGACAGCAAAACGGTATCGATCGGATTGGGAAATACTGTTTTTAAGGCAGAAATTACATAAGTGGTAATATTGTTTGGATAGAAAGCCCAGATTTGGTAAGCGGGCATCCCGCCGAAAACCTGGTTGGTCCATAAAGGTGCTTTGCCGGTTTTGGCACGCACTTCCATGATTTCTTTTTGCATTCCTTGTGCCTGCGTTACATCGCTTTGAATGAGCACTTTACCTTGAAATGCGGGCGTAAAATAGAGGAAACAGATCAGGATAAATATACCTGCTACGGCAAAGTGAACGCCGTTTTGCTTGAACCAGTTATTCATGTAAACTCAAAATTGTATGAGTTCCAAACCTACCTGAAATTTTACAAAATTTAGTTATAAATTTAATCAGCTTTAATCAAAGAATATTTGAGCCTGTTTAGATTGATACAAAAAAATATCAATGCTTCTTTTACCCTATAAAAATTAGTGTTTGCATCAATCTAAATAAAACTAAAAACTGACCAATTTTAGGGTGATAAAAGAAGCATCAGAAATAAATTGAACAAAATTAAACAGGCTCTTTATTTAAGCTGAAATAAGAATCTACAAAAGTTAAGAAAGCTGATTGGAAAATTTTAACAAGGCTGTGCTTTTATCCGAAGTAAAAAAAAAACGGCTAAAAGAAGCATTAGACTGATGCCATAAACGATCAGATTTTTACGGTCGAAAACTTCCAGATTTTTGCGGATTTGAAAAATGTTATAAACTGCCAGCAAACCGATCGCGACCCAAAAGAACCAGTTAATTTTCAAACACATTGCAAAAGCTTCGATAGCGATAATAGTTACGATATAATTCGTTACAATCAACGAAACGGATTGCGGCGTACCAAAATGGCGTCTTTTGTAAATTTCTTCCGGGATCATGCTTATTTAACTTCTTCGTATTTCACAAATTCACCTTCGGAAGCCGGCACAGCACTTTTGTAAACGTTGGGCGGAATATAATCCACTTTCACTGTGCCTTCTTTTGGGCGGCGTTGGGAAGATTGGTTTTGGGCAGAATTGCTTTGCGCCTGTGCTTTGTTCACCATCCCGCGAAACAATGCCGGCAACAACAAGCGACCCAGCATACGCAGCATGTACAGGATGGAAATTAAGATGATGAGAAAACGGATTAGCAGCATGATTTTAAAAAGTGGTTGTACAAATATAAAAGTTTAACGGAAATTATTTAAATCTCCTATATCTATAAGGCTTAACAAGGCTGGTTGTTTTTTGCAAATCCTAATGTTTATATTTGAAATCAAATATTTTATTGCTATGGATATTTTTGAAAAGATAAAGAGCCTGCCTTTGGACAAGCAAAAAGAAGTGGAGGCAATTGTTAATTCTTTACTGGAAAAACAAGAATTGCAACCTGTTGATATGGTTGCAATAATAGAACAACGTCGAAAAAGCGTTGGCAGATTAGAAGGCAAAATCTGGATGGCAGATGATTTTAACGAAACGCCGGAAGAGTTTAAAGAATATTTGTAATGCCGCTTCTGCTGGATACACAAGTTTTGATCTGGATAGAAAAAAAGAATTCGCCGTTATCTCCCAAAACTTTAAAAACAATACTTGTAGAACCTGTTTTGTTAGTAAGTAAGGTGTCGGTTTGAGAGTTGGCGATAAAAATTAAAACAGGCAAGCTTGCTTTAGGTAAACCTATCGATGATTTTATAGAAAACTTTCTAATTACTTATCGATGTAGTCTACTTGATATTTCCTTACTTCATATTTACCAAACCCAGCAACTGCCACTTCATCATCGTGACCCTTTTGACAGGTTGTTAATTGCCCAGGCTAACATTGAACAAATACCAATTGTAAGTTCCGATGAATGGTTTGATCAGTATGAAGTACAAAGAATTTGGTAATAAAAGAAGCACGATACTTCTTTTATCAACCTAAAATTTCTCTGTCATCATTTTTTCCAGCGCAAACATTTCATCACGCAATTTGGCTGCACCCAAAAAGTCCATGTCTTTTGCTGCTTTTAGCATCTCTTTTTTGGTATTGTCAATGGATTTTTTCAGTTCGGCTTTGCTCATGTACTGTACAATCGGATCGGCCGCAATGCTATCTGCAACATCCTGTTCTACATAAGCTTGCTGTACGCCGCCTTTAAAATCCATTACGGATGTTTGCTCGATAATTGCTTCCCGAGATTTGCCAATGGTTTTTGGGGTGATGCCATGCTCCAGGTTGTATTGAATTTGCTTATCGCGGCGACGGTTGGTTTCGTCCATCGTAACCTGCATTGAATCCGTAATTTTATCGGCATACATAATTACCCGGCCGCGATCGTTTCGCGCCGCACGGCCAATCGTTTGGATAAGCGAACGTTCAGAACGTAAAAAACCTTCTTTGTCCGCATCCAGAATTGCCACCAGCGAAACTTCCGGCAAATCCAAACCTTCACGCAAAAGGTTGATACCGATCAAAACATCAAACTCGCCCAAACGCAAACCACGCAAAATTTCTACCCGGTCCAACGTTTTTACTTCGGAGTGGATGTAACGGCATTTGATGTTCAAGCGATCCATGTATTTGGCCAGTTCTTCGGCCATGCGTTTGGTCAAAGTCGTTACCAAAATCCGGTCGCCTTTTTTAATGGTCTGGTCAACTTCTTCCAGCAAATCATCCACCTGATTGATAACCGGCCGGATCTCAATCACCGGATCCAGCAAACCTGTTGGCCGGATCACCTGTTCAATCACCACACCTTTAGATTTCTCCAATTCAAAATCCCCTGGCGTGGCACTTACATAAATGGTTTGCGGTGCCAGTCTTTCAAATTCCTGAAAATTCAGTGGCCGATTGTCCATCGCCGCAGGCAAACGGAAACCATATTCTACTAAAGAAATTTTTCGAGAGCGGTCGCCACCGTACATCGCCCGGATTTGCGGAACGGTAACATGGCTTTCATCAATCACCATTAAATAATCTTTCGGAAAATAATCGAGCAAACAGAAGGGACGCATTCCCGGTTGTCTTCCATCAAAAAAGCGCGAATAGTTTTCAATTCCGGAGCAATAACCCAGTTCACGGATCATTTCTAAATCATAATTCACACGTTCTTCCAAACGTTTGGCTTCCAAAAAACGGCCTTCACCGATAAACTGTTTTTTGCGCATTTCCAACTCTTCCTGAATTGCCCAAACTGATTTTTGAAAACGATCACGAGGGGCAACATATAAATTGGCCGGAAACACAACCATATTGTCCATTTTCTCCAGTGTTTTTCCGTTGGAAACATCAAATGTGCTCAGCTCTTCAATGTCATCGCCATAAAAATTGATGCGGTAAGCGTAATCTAAGTAAGCCGGATAAATCTCAACCACATCGCCTTTTACCCTGAAAGTCCCGCGTTTAAAATCTGCTGTCGTTCTCGAATATAAAATTTCGACCAAACGGTGCAAAAAAGCATTCCGCGTAATCCGCGTTCCAACCGCAAAACGGAAAACGGAATTGGAAAAATCTTCCGGGTTGCCCATACCATAAATGCAGGAAATGGACGAAACCACAATCACATCGCGGCGGCCGGACATCAACGCGGAAGTGGTGCGCAAACGCAATTTTTCAATTTCTTCATTGATCTGCAGATCCTTTTCGATGTAAGTGTTGGAAGATGGAATGAACGCTTCCGGTTGGTAATAATCGTAATAAGAAACAAAATAATTGACCGCATTCTCCGGGAAAAACTGCTTGAACTCGCCGTAAAGCTGCGCCGCCAGCGTTTTATTATGGCTTAAAACCAGCGTTGGTTTTTGTGTTTGTTGGATCACGTTGGCAATGCTAAACGTTTTGCCGGAACCGGTTACGCCAAGCAAAGTTTGGTAATTTTCGCCGCTTTCCACGCCTTCCACCATCTGGCGGATCGCTTCCGGCTGGTCGCCGGACGGTTGATATTGAGAGGTTAATTTAAAATCCATGAGAAGATAAAAGTACGGATTTTGTGTTTGAAATGCTAAAGAACATAGTTTGAAAGTATCTGTTTGTTGTCAGGTTTTCGTCGTTTTTGTCATTCCGACAACAGGAGGAATCTTCTTCAAAGCAGTAAACTTATAATCTTTAAAGAAGATTTCTCCCTTTGGGTCAAAATGACAACGTGATGCTTCTTTTACCACCTAAAAAAAGCATTATTTTCGCTCCATGATTTTCCAGCTTGATCAAACTAATTCCATAGCCAACCGCTTTATTGCTGAAATGCGAAATGTGCACACGCAACAAAACCCGCAGCGTTTCCGCAACAACCAAACCCGTTTGGGCGAAATCTTGGCTTATGAGATCAGCAAAAAATTGGATTATCAGGAAGCAGAAGTGAAAACCCCGCTGGGCCTTGCAAAAGTAAACTTACCTTCGATACAACCGGTTCTGGCTACCATTTTACGTGCCGGTTTGCCTTTTCACCAGGGCTTTTTAAATTTTTTTGACCGCTCGGCTTCGGCGTTTATTACCGCTTACCGCAAAACGGATGCGAACCATGATTTCACCATTCAGATAGAACATATTTCCAGTCCGAATTTAGACGGACAAGTAGTGATTATGTGCGATACGATGCTGGCCAGCGGTCAAAGTATGGTTCAAGTTTGCAAACGTTTACAGGAAAAGTACCAGCTGAAAGAATTGCATATTGCGGCCGTAATTGCCAGTGCAAAAGGTTTAAAATATGTACAGGAAAACTTGCCCGAAGCGCATATTTGGGTTGGTTCTGTTGATCAGGAAATGAACAGTTATTCTTACATAATTCCCGGTTTGGGCGATGCCGGGGATTTGAGTTTTGGGGAGAAAGTTTGATGCTGTTTTTATGGTGATAAAAACAGCATCGTTCCTTCGCTGTCATCCAAACCGCGCTGTCATCTCGACCGGAGGGAGAGATCTTCTTTAAAAAATTAAAGCCTGCTGCTTCAAATAAGATTTCTCCTATCGTCGAAATGACAAAAACTTACAACTGAAAACACGAAACCAACAATTGAAATGCCTTACCAACATATTTTCTTCGACCTCGACCACACCATTTGGGATTTTGATAAAAACGCGGAAGAAGCTCTGCACGAACTTTTCATTCAGCATAATTTAAAAGATTTAGGTTTGGCTGCGCCCGATGTTTTTATCGAAACTTATACCCGCAACAACCACCGGCTTTGGGCCGAATACCATTTGGGAAAAATAAGTAAAGAGGTATTGCGCGAAGCCCGTTTTAAACATACTTTTTTAGAATTGGGCTTGGATGAAGCCATAATTCCGGCAGGTTTTGAAGAAGATTACGTGCAGCTCGGCCCAACCAAAACCAACCTTTTTCCGGAAGCGCACGAAGTTTTAAAGTATCTAAGCGAGAAATATTTGTTGTACGTGATTTCCAATGGTTTTAAGGAATCTACGGAGATGAAAATCAGGCTTTGCAATCTTGGTCAATATTTCAAACACGTTTTTATTTCGGAAGTGGTTGGCATCAACAAGCCTGATCCTCAAGTATTTGAATATGCTTTGCAAACCGCTGGTGCAACAAAATCAGAAAGTTTAATGATCGGCGACAGCTTGGAAGCTGATGTTTACGGCGCCTTGAATTTTGGTATCGATGCCATTTACTTCAACCCAAACAAAGTTGAAAAGCCGGAAAATGTTCCGCAGCAAATCCATCATTTGAATGAATTGATACTGTTTTTATAGGCATAAAAACAGTATCAATTCTGTAATATAGTATTTTAAAACGGATGAGTATCAGCACCAATTTGTTTCAAAAAGCTGTCAAGAGTACCTGTTTTGATTGCATTTAAAACAGAGTGGAAGTTAGATTCAAACGCAACATCTTTTTTCAAAAAATCTTCTGCTTTAACTAATGCTTCTATAATCAAATAATAATAAGCAAAACGATTAACATTTTCTTTGTTTGAGCCAATAGGATCAGGCCATAAAGCATTAACATCACGGATAGTTTGTCTAAACGGATCAAATTGTGGGTTAAAATTCTGATTGTTTTCCATTTTCATTTTTTCTTAAAAATAGTGCTTTATTCTTGCTAAAAAAAATAGTTTTAAATATTATTTACTAACAAAATCAGATTTTAAAATAATGTTAGCAATTAATAATCTTAACACAGATGTAACTTTCGGTTCACATCCAAGTCTGAAATTGCAAAAATTAAACAGCTATGAACTTTGATTGCCTTCATTTGCTTGCGTGGTTTGCTTTGTTTTTGCTGCTGCTTGCCTTTTATTTCAGTCCGTTTGAACTGAGCGTTAACGAGGATGAGGACGACGAATAAGCTGTTTTTACCGGCAAATTATTTCTAAAAACGATTAAAACACTGGTAAATGTTATTAATTCGTTTTCCTTAATTTGCGCGCTGTTTTTACCACATGAAAATCCTCTACGCCATCCAGGGAACCGGCAACGGCCACATTAGCCGCGCGCGCGAAATTGTGCCTCTGCTGCAACAATATGGTCAGCTGGATTTATTAATCAGCGGTACGCAAGCCGATGTTTCTTTGTCGCAACCAACTAACTATCAGTTACATGGCTTCAGTTTTGTTTTTGGAAAAAAGGGCGGCGTAGATTATTGGAAAACGTTTAAAACCATGAACCTGCGGCAATTGCTGCGCGATGTCCGTTCGCTGCCGTTGAAGCAATACGATCTGATCATCAATGATTTTGAACCCATTTCGGCTTGGGCCTGCAAGCTACAAAAGCTGGAATCGGTTTCTTTAAGCCATCAATGTGCGTTCATTTCTCCAAACACGCCTCGCCCAAAACAATGGAATTATGCCGAGTGGTTGTTCAAATATTATGCGCCCGCCACGCAGCACGTTGGCTTTCATTTTGAGCGTTATGCTGATTTTATCCATACGCCGGTTATCCGCAGCGAAATCCGAAATTTGGAAACCCAAAACCTGGGGCATTACACCGTTTATTTGCCGGCTTATGCTGATGAATTTTTGATCCGGTATTTTAGGCAGGTAAAAGAAGTATCCTGGCAAATCTTTTCAAAACACACCAAAGCCAGCTATCAGCAGGGCAATATTTGGATAGAACCTATTCATAATGAAGCATTTAACAAAAGTCTGGCAACTTCTGCTGGTTTGCTCACCGGCGGCGGGTTTGAAGGCCCGGCCGAAGCTTTGTTTATGCACAAAAAAGTGATGATGGTGCCGATGAAAGGCCAGTACGAGCAGCAATGCAACGCTTTGGCCGCAGCAAGGTTAGGCGTTTCCGTACAATCCAAAATCGATGAGAATTTTATTCCTGCTGTCCGAAATTGGATTGCAGCCGATCAACTGCCGCCTGTAAATTTCCCGGATCAAACGGCGCAAATTGTGGCTGATCTGGTCTCCAAATACGGCAAACCGCGTTAAGTTTCGGCGTATTCTGTTTTTCTGTTAATATTGTGGCAAAGCACGTTTCATGATCCAGGTTTTCCGATCTTCAAATCCCCTAAATATTTTGTGGCTGATTGTGCTGCTTTTTCTGACGCGGGTTGGCGGTCTGATCCATTTTCCTGCCCATGCCGATGCTTCTTTTACCGGTCTTTTTTCAAGATTGCTAACTTCAATTCCAAACGAAAAACTAACCGCTCCCAACAATCTTTTTTGGGCATCCATCCTCGTGCTGTTGCAAGCTCTGTGGTTCAATTACATCATCAACGAAAACAATTTGCTGGGCAAGCCGTCTTTTTTGCCAGCCTTAATGTACATCACCGTTACCGCTTTATTTACCTCATTTTTAACGTTGAGCGCACCGCTGGCCTGCAATTTTTTATTGATCTGGATGCTGCAAAAAGTGCTGGATCTGTACAAAACCGAAGATGCCACCGCTACCGCTTATGATCTGGGTTTGATCGTGGGCATCGGCACTTTAATTTATTTCCCGTTTATCGCATTGTTTTTGGCCATTTGGATTGGCCTGCTCATCTTCCGTCCCTTCAACTGGCACGAGTGGATTTCGGCTGCGATGGGCGTGCTCACCATCTTTTTTTTCCTGTCGGTTTACTATTATTGCAGCAATCACAACGCGGCATTTCAAGCGTTTTGGCTTTCTTTTGATGCCGATTTTCCACAGGTCAACTTCAAACTGCCGTACCGTTTTTTAGTGCTGGTTCCGCTGGTGTTGATCTTTATTCTGGGCCTTTTTCGCCTGCAAAGCAATTTCCTCAAAAGCATGGTGGTGGTGCGCAAAACCTTTCAAACGCTGCTTTTTATTTTGCTGATTATCGTGCTGGCCTGCTGCATCAAAACCGATTTCAACTTCAATCATTTCCTGCTTTTAGCTGTGCCGGTTGCTGTTTTTACCGCCTATTATTTTCTGTACGCCGGCAAAAAATGGGTTTACGAAAGTTTGTATTTAATCCTGCTGGCCGGCATCCTGTACTTTCAGTTTAACAATTTTTAACTTTTTTATAAACTGATTTTTAAAGTGTTCTGTTAGTTTTGTAAGATGAAATTCGGAGTGGTTATTTTCCCTGGTTCCAATTGCGATGAAGATATCATCTACGTGCTGGAAAAAATAATGGGGCAGCAGGTAGTTCGTCTGTGGCATAAAAACCATAATCTGGAAGGTGCAGATTTTATCGTTTTGCCGGGCGGTTTTTCCTTTGGTGATTACCTGCGGTCCGGTGCGATTGCCCGTTTTTCGCCGATTATGCAGGAAGTGATTCGCTTTGCCGGAAATGGTGGTTACGTGCTGGGTATTTGCAACGGCTTTCAAATCCTGACTGAAGCCGGGCTGGTTCCCGGAGCATTGCTGCACAATAAAAACCGAAAGTTTATTTGCCGTAATACTTATCTCAAAGCACAGACTACCAATTCATTACTCACTTCGCAGATCGATCTCCATAAAGCTTTAAAAATCCCGATTGCGCACGGCGAAGGCAATTTTTATGCCGATAAAAACAGTATCGAAGACTTGAAGGAAAATGACCAGATACTGTTCCGTTATTGTGATGCCGCCGGAAACTACTCCGACGAAGCCAATGCAAATGGTTCCACAGAAAACATTGCAGGCGTTTGTAATAAAGCAAGAAATGTTTTTGGCTTGATGCCGCACCCGGAACGTGCTGCTGATAGTTTGCTGGCAAATCAGGACGGGCTGGCAATTTTTGAATCCATCTTATCAGTTGCCAACGCCTGATGACCAATCTGGTGTTCGATATTGGCAATAGTTTTTTCAAAATTGCTGTTTTTAAGGAGGAAAATATCTTGTGGACGCAGCGTTACCGGCAAATTTCTGAAGCGTTACTCAACAGGGTTTTGAATAAATTTAAGCCGGAAACAGCCATTATTTCATCCGTACAAAACAAAATTTTTTTGTGGGAAACAAAGCTGGAAAAGCAGTTGAAAACGTTTCGGTTTCATTATCAAATGGCAAAATCAATCAAAAACCATTACGAACAGCCCGAAAAATTGGGTTTGGATAGATTGGCAGCCGTAGTTGGGGCATATTTTTTATACCCTAAAAACAGTATCTTGGTAATTGATGCCGGAACTTGTGTGACTTATGATTCAGTAGATCAAGACGGAAATTATCACGGCGGCAGTATTTCTCCCGGTTTGAAAATGAGGTTTAAAGCTTTAAAATATTACACCAAAAAATTGCCTTTGGTTGATTTTGAACCGGATTTTAATCAAAACATCGGAACCAACACACAGGAGGCAATCCTTTCCGGCGTGCAAAACGGCTTACGGTTTGAAGCGGAAGGTTTTATTCGGCAGCAAATGGAAATCCAGCCTGAAACTAATATCCTGCTCACCGGCGGCGACCTGAATTTTTTTGATACTCATTTAAAAAGCAGCATCTTTGCCACTTACGTGAAGCCGGAACCCTACTTAGTTCTCAAAGGATTAAACGCAGTTATACATCAGCAACAATAATGATCAACCGTACAAAAAGCTTAATCTTACTTTTAATAATATTTTCTGCGTTTTCTGCTTCGGCACAATCTACCAGCAGCTCGCCGTATTCCAGGTTTGGCTTGGGGCTTTTGCAGCAGCAAAGTTTGCCGCAAAATATGGGCATGGGCGGCATTGCAACCGGCGTGCGCACCATTAGTGGGCCTAATAGCGTTTACAACAACATCAATATGCTTAATCCGGCATCGTATTCGGCCATTGGCTTAACTACGATTGACGTGGGTGCTTATGCCACCATCAACACGCTGAGCAACAGCTCTGCCAAACAAACCGGTGCCGATTTCAGGCTGAACCATCTGGCGTTTGCCATCCCGATTACCCGCGGAACATCGGCTTTTAGTTTCGGTTTGCTGCCTTACAGTGATCTGGGATACAACTTTAAACAGGTTACCAAAATCGATACCAACACGGTAAATAGTGTTTATGGCGGAGACGGCGGTTTGTCAAAAGCATATATTGGTTATGGCTTCAATTTATATAAACACCTGAACCTGGGTTTTAATGTAAGTTATATTTTTGGGAACTTGCGCCAAACACGTTCGGTAGAAGTGCCTAACTATTATTATTCTTCTTTTAATACACGCGTGGAGCAAAGCCAGAGCATAAAAGGTTTAAGTTATGATTACGGTTTGCAGTATCAGTTTGATCTTTCCACCACATCAAAGCTTGTTTTGGGTTATTCCGGAACGTTAAAATCAACCATCACTTCTTCAAGCAAATATGTATCTACCCAATATCTGGTTGATGCAAGCACCGGTGCCGAATCCATTGCTTCGGATACCACTTATATCCGCCAGGGCAGCAACAGCAAAATCAGTTTGCCGCTGATCCAGAATTTTGGGATTTCTTATCAGAAAGAAAACCATTATTTAATTGGTGCTGATTATAGCCGAGGCAACTGGTCGCAAATGACAATTGATGGCGTGAATCAAGGTTTGAACAATACCGAATCTTACCGCATCGGCGGCCAGATTGTGCCAAATATCAATGCTTTAAACAGTTATCTGGCGGTGATGGATTACCGCTTGGGTTATCAATACAACAAAACTTATGTGCGCACTTCGGGCACTGATATTAATGAAAATGTGTTTTCATTAGGCTTAGGTTTGCCCATCCGCTCGCAAAGCCGTACCGCTTTTTACAAGGTAAATTTTACTACTGAATTTGGCCAGCGCGGCACTTTAGTAAACAATCTGGTTAAAGAAAACTTTGTTAATTTCCGGTTTAGTTTTTTGCTGAACGACCGCTGGTTCAACAAGTTTAAGTTTGATTAAAAGCACGATGCGGCAACCACTGATTTTGAACAGAGCTGCAACTAAATGGCTGATGCTTCTTTTAGCGGTGTTTTTTTGGTCCTGTGAAAACGATCTGAAAAAGATTCAGCAAATTTCCAGCAAAGAAGTAAATAAACCTGTTGAAACTACGGTTGGCGTGGATGTGATCTACAGTGATTCAGCCAAAGTAAAAGCCAGGATGACGGCACCAATCATGCTCAATTATACTGCAACAAAAACAGTAAAGCCGTATTACGAAATGCCAAAAGGTGTGCATATTGATTTTTATGACCTCAAGCAAAAAATCATTAGCACGGTTACTGCCGATTATGCCATTACCAAAAACCTGAACAAAGTGATTGAATTGCACCGAAATGTAGTGGTGGTGAATGATAAAGGCGATACCTTTAAATCCGAAGAATTGATTTGGGACCAAAATGCAAAACGCTTTTATTCTAACCAGTTTTCTACCTTAACCAGAACTGATGGAAATACAATCAGCGGCAGCACTTTTCGCTGCAATGAAGATCTGAGTAATCCGGAGTTTTTGCAATCCACCGGAAAATTTAATATTAATCAGGGCGCAACGCCTTAAAAAGTCACCAAACAATCAGCGCAATTTGATGTATCGGTTTTTTAGCAAAAGTTGTATCTTGCTCCCTCTTTTTTAAGCATTTAAATAGTAAGTTTTTTATGGGTATAATGAGTTTTTTGCGGAACCGCTTGGGGTTGATTATGGTGATTGTGATTGGTTTAGCACTTTTTGCATTTATTATTGGCGAGGTAGTGCATTACGGAAGTTCTTTTATGAACGGCGACCGCACCACCATTGGTGAAGTGAACGGTGAGAAAATCAATTATGAAGATTTTGCGGCCAAGCTGGATCAGAACATGCAGAATTTTAAACAGCAATCCGGCCAGGCAAGTTTGAACCCGCAGATGCTAAGTTATGTGCAGCAAAATACCTGGAACCAGCAAATCAGCCAGATTATCCTGCTAAAACAAATTGGTAAATTGGGCATCACTGTGGGCGATAATGAAAGTGTGTCTTTGGTACAGGGCAGCAATCCAAGTCCGCAAATTGTACAGGCGTTCACTAACCGCGAAACCGGCCAGTTTGACAAGCAGCAGTTGAATGCTTTTTTAGCAAACATCACTTCTTCCAAAGCTGATCCGGCAACTAAAGCACAATGGGCAAATTTTGTCAACCAGATTATTGAAGGCAAAAAATCAGAAAAATATCTTGCGCTGATCAAAAATGGTTTGTATGTCAATTCTTTAGAAGCGAAAGAAGATTATGAGGCACGCAACAAAATTGCCAATTTCAAATACGTCAATTTGGATTACAGCTCGATCCCGGATAGCCAGATTAAGCTGACGGACGACGATTACAGCACTTATTACAACGCCCATCAAAACGAGTTCAAAAACCCGGAAGAAAGCCGCTCTTTCAATTATGTGGTTTTTAATGCCGCACCGTCCAAAGCGGATACTGCCGTGGTGAAAGACCAGATCAATAAATTATTGGAAGGCTTAAAAACTTCTAAAAATGATTCTCTTTTTGTAGCGGTTAATGCGGCTACGCCTGCACCTTTGGTTTATCAGAAAAAAGGACAAATTGAGCCGGCCTTGGATTCGGTGATGTTCAATGCGGCACCAGGCTTTGTTTATGGCCCTTATTTATCCAACGGTTCTTACAAAATAGCGAAACTGATCAACACTGAAGTTGGGCCGGATTCTGTAAAAGCACGTCATATCTTGATCAACCCAACTGCTGCCGGCGGTGTGGATAAAGCTTTGGCTAAAGCAGATTCTTTGCGGAAATTGATCCAGGGCGGAAAATCATTTGCTGATCTGGCCAAAACCAATTCAACTGATGGTTCTGCAGCCAAAGGCGGCGAACTGGGCACTTTTGCCCGTGGTGCCATGGTGCCGGTTTTTGAAGATGCTGTTTTTACCGGCAAAAAAGGCGATTTGAAAATTGTAACTTCTCAATTTGGTGTTCATTTAATTGAGATTGAAGATCAGAAAGGTTCATCCAAAGTAGTAAAAGTAGCTGTTGTGGATAAGCTATTGACCCCAAGCAGCAAAACGCAATCTGCTGCTTATGCGCAAGCGCAGGCTTTTTTAAGTAAAACAACTGGCAATTCTTTTGCGCAGGAAGTAAAAGCTGAAAAACTAAAATCAGTAACTGCGGATGATATCAATGCCAATTCTTCTACCGTAAATGGTTTGGAAAGTGCGCGCGATGTAGTAAAATGGGCTTACGGTGCAAAAACAGGTGATATTTCCAACCAGGTTTTTGAGTTGGGCAACCAGTATGTGGTGGCGCAATTAGGAACCATCAAACCAAAAGGGACATTGGTACTTGATGCGGTTAAAAAACAGATTGAACCGGCCGTCCGCAATCAGGTAAAAGCAAAAAAACTGGAAGACAAATTTAATGCGATAAAAGAAGCATCAGACTTAAACAGAGTTGCGGCGGCTGTTGGCAGCAAAGTTACACCTGTGCAAAATGTGGTTTTTGCCAATCCGATTATTCCGGGCATCGCGCAGGAAAACAAAGTGATTGGGGCAATATTCGGTTCTCCGTTACACAAAATTTCCAAACCGGTTGAAGGCCAAAACGGCGTTTATGTTTTTACGGTAGATAGTTTTAACAATCCGCCGGCAATGGCCAATGGTTTGAAAGACCGCCAGCAAATTACACAGGCTATGGTGCAGCGGGTAGATGCAGATGTGTTTAATGTGCTGAAAGATAAAGCCAATGTAAAAGATTACCGGGCAAAGTTCTTTTAATCAGACTTGGCAATAATTTTACATCCGGAAATCAGTTAAATGGTTTTCGGATTTTTTATTTTTACGCTATGGATATTCAGGAAAATATAGTTAATAAAGTTGCCCAAAGCGGTTTGGTTACGTTTGATCCTGCCAGTTTGTATCCGGCTGGAGAACGGGTTTTGTACGATATCAAAGACAACCTTTTTATGGGTTTGATGCTGCGGGAAAAGGATTTCAGGGAGTTTATCAAACTGCACGACTGGCAGCAATATCAGGATAAATTTGTAGCGGTTACCTGTTCTGCGGATGCCATTGTGCCTACCTGGGCTTATATGTTACTGGCCAATAAGCTGGCTCCTTTTGCCCGAAAAGTGGTTTTTGGCGATTTGGATATGCTGGAAACGGTTTTGTTTGAGGAAGCCATCAGCCAAATGAATTTGGAAAAATTTCGAGACCAGCGTGTGGTTATCAAAGGCTGCGGCGATATTGCCGTGCCGGAATCTGCTTACGTAAGCCTGACTTTCCGTTTAACGTCTGTTGTAAAAAGTATTCTTTACGGAGAACCTTGTTCTACAGTTCCCGTTTATAAACGCAAAGAAATAATTTAGAACTCAAGTTTTGGTTGGCTAATTATGGTAAAAATCCTACGAATATCAATTGCTTTTATCGTTTTATTCCATCAATTTGTATTTGCTCAGGATTTAGTTAAAAAAAATACTTTAGCTTTTAAAGACGGCGAACAGTTAAGTTATCGCCTGAAATATGGAATTTTCACGGCTGCGGAAGCCAATTTGAAAATAGAAGAAAGTGCCGTTAAGTTTGACGGAAAGCCAACTTATCACATTGTAATTGATGGAAAAACAGCCGGAAGTTTTGATATTTTTTTCAAGGTCCGCAACCGTTACGAATCTTTTATCGACCATACTACCACGCTTCCTTATTATTATACCGAAAACCGCCGGGAGGGCAAATATCGCCGCAGCGACAAAGTAGTTTTTGATTATGAGGACAAAAAGATCACCGCCCAAACGGGTGTTTTTCCGTTTAAAGGACAAGTTTTTGACTTGCCTTCAGCTTATTACTTTGCCCGAAACCTCGACCTGTCAAAAATAAAACCCGGAGATGAACTGAAACTCCAGTATTTTTCGGAAAAAAAAGTAGAAACTTTAGGGATTACTTACGTTGGCAAAGAAGATATTACCTGCGATTTGGGTACATTCAACTGTTTAAAGTTTTGCCCTTCTATTGTACCGGGCCGCATTTTTAGAAAAGACAGTAAACTCTATTTGTGGATCACCAATGATGGCAACCGCATACCTGTAAAAGCACAGGTAGAGATTTTGGTTGGTACGGTAACTTTAGAAATAATCAACGCAAAAGGACTTAAATATCCTGTCAACCAACAAGCCCCAAAAGAATGATTGAAGTAAAAAATACATTGGTTCATGAGGACGTGATCAAGGAGAATTTTGTGTGTAATTTGAACCGGTGTAAAGGTGCATGCTGCGTAGAAGGCGATTCCGGTGCGCCGCTAAACCTGGATGAGCTGAATGTGCTGGCAGAAATTTATCCGGCCGTAAAACCTTACATGACGGCCAAAGGCATCGAAACCATAGAACAAGTAGGCACTTCTGTGGTGGATTTTGAAGGTGATTATACCACGCCTTGTGTGGATGGAAATAAAGAATGTGCTTATGTAACCTGGGAAAACGGAATCACCAAATGTGCCATCGAAAAAGCTTATGAAGCAGGTGCCACTACTTGGAAAAAACCTATTTCTTGCCATTTGTATCCGATCCGGGTAACAAAATATCCGGAATTTGAAGTGCTTTTTTATGATCGATGGAGCATTTGCAGCCCGGCTTGTTCTTTTGGGAACGAGTTAAAAGTGAGCATTTACCAGTTTTTAAAAGACCCGCTGATCCGGAAATACGGTGCGGATTGGTATCAGGAACTGGAAGAACAGATTGCTGCACTTAATCCAGCCGAAAAATAATTTTCTTTCCTGTTATAATTTTAATATTTGCAACGTATAAACCGAATGCAGAAGCAATACTGTTTTTATAGGGATAAAAGAAGCATTTGCAATAGATGCTCCAAAATCCAACTACGCTAATCACATGACCAAAAAGATACTTTTCATACTTGTTTTATTTTTGCTTAAAACTGCTGTCCAGGCACAATCTGTTTATCTGCCGTATGCTTATCAGTTTTACCAGAAGCTGGATTCGAGCGTATATTCCAATCAATCCAGGTTCCACAGTTCCATGAAGCCATTTCTGGTTGATGATACGCTCATCAGCCAGCAATATCAATCGCTGATGAATGCCGGCGTAGATTCTATCGGTAAAAGAAGCTGGGTGCACCGCAAGTTGTTTCAGGAGCATTTGGTAGATATCAAAGAAAAAGAATTTACAGCTTTTATAGATTTTTTGCCGGATTTTACTGTAGGGCGGGATATTAGTAATCATAAAACAACCTGGCTCAACACGCGCGGCTACCAAATTGGAGGCACCATCGGCAGCAAGTTTTATTTCTACACCAGTGGTTACGAAAATCAGGGCGTTTTCCCAAATTATGTAAGTAATTATATCAACAAAATTGATATCGTACCCGGCCAAGCTTATGACAGGAGCTTTGGTAAAAATACTAAAGACTGGTCTTATGTTACTGCACTTTTATCCTACACGCCAAACAAATATCTCAACTTCACTTTAGGGCAGGATAAAAATTTTATTGGTGATGGTTATCGTTCCGTTCTGCTGTCTGATTACGCTTCCAATTATCCCTTTTTCAAACTAACCGGCACTTTGGGCAACGTCCGCTACATGTCTATGTGGGCAAATATGCAGGACCCGTTGGCACCAAAGCTTTCTTATGAAGATGGCAACCGCAAAAAATGGGGTGTTTTCCACTATCTGGATTGGAACGTCAACAATAAATTTTCTTTAGGCTTTTTCGATTCTGTAATTTGGGCGGATAAAGACGATGCCGGAAACAAGCGTGGTTTTGATTTCAATTACGTAAATCCCTTTGTTTTCCTGCGTCCGGTAGAAGCCAATATTGGTTCCGGTGATAATGCTTTGATTGGTTTCACCGGAAAGTACAAGTTTGTAGATAAATCAGCCATTTATGGGCAGTTTGCTTTGGATGAATTTGAATCAAAAAACTTTTTTTCAAGCAACGGAAGTTATAGAAATAAATATGCCTGGCAATTGGGCCTTCGCGGAGCAGATTTATTAGCGGTAAAACGTTTAAATTATTTGCTGGAAATTAACAATGCCAAACCTTATACTTATACCGAAACCAATGCCATTATCAACTATGCACAAAATGCTGAACCCTTAGCAGATCCTCTTGGGGCAAATTTTCGCGAAGTGGTGGGGATTTTAAATTATGCAATTGGCAGGTTCAACTTTTACGGACAAGCTGAATTTGGACATTATGGTTTAGACCCGACTACCACAGATAATTTCGGAAAAGACATTTTTAAACTGTATAATCAGCCTACAAAAATTTTAGGAAATTATACCGGGCAAGGACTCACCACAAACTTATATTATGGAGAAGGCCGGGTTTCCTACATGTTAAATCCAAAGTATAATTTGCGGTTGGAAGTTGGCGGGACACTTCGCCATGAAAAAAACGCGCTAAGTACCAACAATACAGCCCTGATCATTTTTGGCTTACGCAGCAGCTTCCGCAATTTGTATTATGATTTTTGAGGTTGAAGATATATTCAAAATATAAAAGGTTAGAATTTAAAAAATTCTGCCTTTTCACATTTACTGCCCTAAAAGAAGCATCAGGAAGCAATCGTTCGTGTTACTCTTTTTACCGCTATTTTTTTGATTTGGGTGGAGATGGACGCCGCATCATAACCACATTCTGCCCAAAGTTCCGGCTGCTCGCCGTGTTCTATAAAACGATCAGGAATTCCCAATCGGACTACTTTTGCCGCGTAACCATGATCGGCCATAAACTCAATCACCGCACTGCCCATGCCGCCTTGCAGGCAGCCATCTTCAACTGTGATTACTTTATCAAACTTTTGGAAAACTTCATGTAATAATTCTGCATCCAATGGTTTTACAAAACGTAAATCATAATGTGCCGGATAAATGCCTTCCTGATTTAAAATCTCTACTGCTTTTACCGCCTCATTTCCGATAGTCCCGATGGTCAAAATTGCCACTTCCTCGCCATCGCAAATCATGCGGCCTTTGCCCACCGGCAACGCTTTCATTGGCTTTTGCCAGTTCACCATTTCGCCATTGCCACGCGGATAACGGATCGAGAACGGGCCCATATCTTCTTGCTGCGCGGTAAACATCAGGTTGCGCAACTCTTCTTCGTTCATCGGTGCCGAAACAATCATGTTTGGGATGCAGCGCATAAAAGCCAAATCATAAGCACCATGATGCGTTGGCCCGTCTGCTCCGGCCAAACCTGCCCTGTCCAGACAAAAAACAACATTCAGTTTCTGTATCGCCACATCATGAATTACCTGATCATAAGCTCTTTGCATAAAGCTGGAGTAGATATTACAAAACGGAATCATGCCTTGCGTTGCCAAACCAGCCGAAAAAGTAACCGCATGCTGCTCGGCAATGCCTACGTCAAATGCGCGTTCCGGCATCGCTTTCATCATTAGATTTAGAGAAGAACCGGAAGGCATCGCAGGCGTAATGCCCATTATTTTAGGGTTATTTTCCGCTAATTCGATAATTGTATGGCCAAAAACGTCCTGATATTTTGGTGGTTTTGGTTTATCGTAAATAGGTTTCTTAATCTCTCCGGTAATTTTATCAAACAATCCCGGAGCGTGCCAAATGGTTTGGTCTTTTTCCGCCAAAGCATAGCCCTTACCTTTTACAGTAATGCAATGCAACAATTTTGGCCCCGGAATATCGCGCAGCTGCTTCAAAACTTTAACTAATTGTTTCACATTGTGGCCATCCACCGGGCCAAAATACCGAAACTGCAAAGATTCAAAAAGGTTACTGTTTTTAAGGATTGTTCCTTTGATGCTTTTCTCCAGTTTTTTGGCGATTTGAAAAGCATCCGGCCCAAGTGCAGAAATTTTGGCCAAAATATGCGCGGCTTCATCCCGAAAACGGTTATAAGATTTGGAGGTAGAAATAGTGGTCAAATATTCTTTCAGGGCGCCTACATTTGGGTCGATAGACATGCAGTTATCATTTAAAATCACCAACAGATTCGAGTTTTCGATTCCTGCATGGTTCAACGCTTCAAAAGCCATCCCACCGGTTAGTGCGCCGTCGCCAATCACGGCCACATGCTGACGGTCAAGTTCGCCTTTTCGGTGCGAAGCTACAGCCATGCCCAAAGCCGCCGAAATGGAAGTGGAAGAGTGGCCAACGCCAAAAGTATCATAAGCACTTTCGGCCCGTTTTGGGAAACCGCTGATGCCTTTGTACAAACGATTGGTATGAAAAACGCCTCGGCGGCCAGTCAGTATTTTGTGTCCGTAAGCCTGATGGCCCACATCCCAAACCAGCTGATCGTAAGGCGTATTTAGCACATAATGCAGCGCAACCGTCAGCTCCACCACGCCCAAACTTGCCCCGAAATGGCCGCCATTAACCGAAACAATATCAATAATATACTGCCTCAGTTCCTGGGAAATTTCCGGAAGTTGGTCTTCATTAAATTTCTTTAAATCAGAAGGTGAATAAATTTGCTGTAAAAGGTTGCCCGCCTGTACTTCCATGTAGCCGCTATACTGTTTTTATCTATACAAAATTAGATTATTTGGTCAAATAATCGTTACCAAATTCTACGCGCAGGCCTGGTTTATGTTTGAGGATATAATTTTTTCTTTTGATAATTAATCTTGAAATCATCTCCTCAGAAATTATTTTTCCAATTTTAGGTCGATAAAAGAAGCATGCATTACAACGCACTTCTTGCAAAAAATTCCGGCTGCGGATAAAAATATGGCTAAATTCGGCCGTCCATAAATCAGATCATGAAAAGAGATAAATTAATATTCAAATTATTAGACGATGAGCAGGAACGCCAGGAAAAAGGTATCGAACTAATCGCTTCCGAAAACTTTGTGAGCAAGCAGGTGATGCAAGCGGCCGGTTCCGCAGCAACCAATAAATACGCAGAAGGCTTACCCGGAAAACGCTATTATGGTGGTTGTGAGGTAGTTGACGAGATTGAAACGATTGCGATAGAACGTGCCAAACAACTTTTCAACGCTGAGTGGGCCAACGTGCAGCCGCATTCCGGCGCGCAGGCCAACGCCGCTGTTTTGCTGGCTTGTTTGCAGGCCGGTGATAAAATCTTGGGTTTTGATCTTTCTCATGGCGGACATTTAACGCACGGTTCGCCGGTAAATTTTTCCGGAAAATTATACAAACCATTTTTTTACGGGGTGAAAAAAGAGACCGGTTTGATCGATTATGATCTGCTAAAAGAAGTTGCCCTGCGCGAAAAACCAAAGCTGATTATCTGCGGTGCTTCGGCCTATTCGCGCGATTGGGATTATGCTTTTATCCGTAGTGTGGCTGATGAAATTGGTGCGCTGGTTTTGGCTGATATTTCGCATCCGTCAGGTTTAATTGCCCGTGGTTTGCTGACGGATCCGCTTCCGCATTGCCATATTGTAACTACTACTACGCACAAAACTTTGCGAGGCCCGCGCGGCGGTTTGATTTTGCTGGGAAAAGATTTTGAAAACCCGTTCGGCCTGAAAACACCAAAAGGCGAAACCCGCATGATGTCATCTGTGTTGGATATGGCCGTTTTTCCGGGAACGCAAGGCGGGCCGCTGGAGCATATTATTGCGGCCAAAGCCATCGCTTTTGGTGAAGCTTTGAGCGATAAATTCATGAAATACATTGTTCAGGTAAAGCAAAATGCAGCCGCCATGGCCGAAGCTTTGATGGGTTTGGATTATAATATCATCTCCGGCGGAACGGATAACCACATGATGCTCATTGATTTACGCAATAAAAATGTAACCGGCAAAGCAGCAGAAAGTGCCTTAGACCGTGCCGGCATCACGGCTAATAAAAACATGGTTCCTTTTGATGATAAATCGCCGTTTGTAACCTCCGGTATCCGCGTAGGCACAGCTGCCGTTACCACAAGAGGAATGAAAGAAAAACAGATGAAAAAAATTGTGGAACTGATGAATTCTGTGCTAACTAATATCAACGATGAAGCACACATTGAGAAAGTACGCGATCAGGTGCACCAACTGACTAAGAAATTTCCGTTGTATAAATAATTTTAAAAACGGCAGTAATCCGGTTTGGGTTACTGCTGTTTTTATCAACCCAAATTTAAGTCGATAAAAACAGTATCAGCCAGCCAGAGCAATTGTTGCAATACTAATCTTTAGGCCCGGAATCTGTAGCAAAACGTTACAACAAGCCTCCAAAGTGGCACCGGTTGTGATGATGTCATCCACCATCAAAATATGTTTTCCGGCCAATTTCTCCGGATTTTTCACCCAAAAAACTTCCTTCATATTTTCATAGCGGGAAATCCGTGATTTTTTGGTCTGGCTTTCAGTGCTGATGGTTTTGATCAGGTTTTGGTTTTCTACCGGAATCAGCATTTTTTGCGAAAGCCCTTCAGCGATGCATAAACTCTGATTATAACCGCGTTTCAATTGTTTTTGCTGATGCAGCGGAACCGGCATAATCATATCTGCAGCAGCAAAAATCGGATTTTCGAGTAACTTTTTTGCCGCCAGTTTGCCTAAATAAACGCCAACTTCCGGCCGATTTTTGTATTTCAGCTGATGCAACAGGTTTTGCACGCGATTGCCTTTTACAAAATAAAGCAAAGCCGAAGCCGCTTCGATCGGCACGCGCCCCCAGAAACTTTGGGCAACGGCATTATCAGCATGGAGATGAAAATCAGTAAAAGGCAGGTGATACAGGCAATCGGTACAAATAATTTCTTCGTTGCCATACAAACTTTTGGTGCAGGCCTGGCAAAGTTCCGGGAAAATCAAGGCTACAAAATCAGCAAAATAAGTTTGTTTTAAATTCATGCTGATGCTGTTTTTATCGGTTTAAAATTGGCTTTATTGTTGTTTCACAGCCAATTGTCCGCAGGCAGCATCAATATCTTTTCCTCTGCTTCTGCGGATATTGACATTGATTCCCTGCCGTTTCAAATACGCGGCAAACGCATCCGTTTTGGCTTCCTGAGTGTTTACGAAATCAGCAAAAGAAATCGGGTTGTATTCAATGATGTTTACTTTGCAAGGTAAATGTTTGCAAAACGCAGCCAATTCGGCGGCATCTTCCAGTTCATCATTAAAGTTATCAAACAGAATATACTCGTAAGTAACCGGGTTTTTAGTTTTAGAATAATAATATTTCAAAGCTTCGGCCAAAGCTTTCAAGGAGTTTTGCTCGTTGATCGGCATAATTTCGTTCCGCTTGGCATCATTTGCGGCGTGCAGCGAAAGTGCCAGGTTGAATTTTACCTGGTCATCGCCCAGTTTTTTAATCATTTTGGCGATGCCAGCCGTAGAAACCGTAATCCTTCTGGCAGCCATATTTAAGCCGTCTTCGGCCGTAATCCGCTCGATGGATTTCATCACATTGGCATAATTTAGCAGCGGTTCGCCCATGCCCATGTACACAATATTGGTAAGCGGATGATTATAATTAAGCTTGGATTGCTGATCTAAAAGTACCACCTGATCATAAATTTCATCAGGATTGAGGTTTCTTTTGCGCTCCATGTAGCCTGTAGCACAAAATTTACACGTCAAACTGCAGCCTACTTGCGAAGAAACACAAGCCGTCATCCGTTCAGGAGCTGGGATCAATACACCTTCAATTAAATTATTATCATATAATTTAAAAGAATTTTTGATCGTTTTATCGTTACTAAACTGTGAAGTATGTATTTTTACTGCATTTATAGTAAAAAGCGTGTTGAGTTTGATACGAAGTTCTTTGGAAAGGTTGCTCATTTGATCAAAATCAAAAGCTGACTTTTCCCACAACCAGGAGTAAACTTGTTTGGCACGAAAACTTTTTTCGCCTATTTCAGCAAAATATTTTTCAATCCTTTCAAGCGTTAAACTCCGAATATCGATTTTTTCATCTGTAGCTATCACTTTACAAAAATACGACTATAAAAGAAGTACCGCTTGTTTTTTAGTTTTTTTACACAAAAATAAGAACGCAAGCAGCACTCATCCAGTTGGTTATCATGCCGAAAAAGATTAAATGAAAAAATATACAGCCGATTACGTTCTAACTGCCCAAGCTGATCCGATCAAAAACGGAAGTGTGATTATGGATGATGACGGGAAAATTTTGAAAGTTTTAAACCCTGATGTTATTTTATCAAAAGCAGAACAAAAAACTTTTGCAGGATTAGATTCTGAAAGATTAAGCGGCGTGATCTGTCCGGGCTTTGTCAACACGCATTGTCATCTGGAGCTTTCTCATTTAAAAGGAAAAATCCCGGCCGGCGAAGGTTTGATCGCCTTTATTAAAAACGTGCAGCAAATGCGCAAAGCCGATGACAGCGAAGTTTTGGATGCTGCTGCCCAGGCCGATGCTGAAATGGAGCAGAATGGGATTGTAGCGGTTGCCGATATTTCCAACAGTGCCATCACGGCTGCTATCAAAACCAAAAGCAAACTGTACTACCACAATTTTGTAGAGGTTTTTGGTTTTGATCCGAAGAATGCCGATGCTGTTTTTAGCCAGGCAATTTCCGTGCGCGATCAGTTTGCGCCGCTTGCTGCCACGATTACGCCGCACGCTGCTTACTCGGTTTCAAAAGAATTGTTTAAGCTGATCCGAAAAGAAGCAGAGCAAAATAATTCGATCCTGACGATCCATAACCAGGAATCCGACGAAGAAAACAAGCTGTACCGCTACAAACAAGGCAGCTTTTTAGGATTTTACAATGATTTGGGGCTGGATATTGAATTTTTTAAACCGCAGGCACGCAATTCTTTGCAGTCTATCATTCCGCTTTTGAGCAACCGGCAAAATGTGCTGATGGTGCACAACACATTCACCAGTATGAAAGACATCTATTTTACACGCCGTTTCGACCGGAAAATCAACTGGTGCTTTTGCCCAGAAGCCAATTTGTACATCGAAAAAGCTTTGCCAAAAGTTAATATTTTCACCCATCACGGTTTCAATATCACGTTGGGAACAGATAGTTTGGCATCTAACAACAAGCTTTGTATGCTGAATGAAATGCGGGTTTTGCAGCAGCATTTCCCAGAGCTGGAACTGAAAGAGCTGGTAGAATGGGCAACCATCAACGGGGCAAAATTTTTGGGAATTGAGGAAGGAAAAGGCTCAATTGAAACGGGCAAAATGCCGGGGTTAAACTTAATTTCCGGCCTGGACAAACTCAAAATTACACCGGAAACGAAAGTTCGCAAGCTGATCTGACTAAGCTATTTTTATTTTTTAGTTAACAATTCTTAGGTGATAAAAGAAGCATGGTCAAAAAGCATTTCAATATCAAAGTAACTGGCAAAGTGCAAGGTGTTTTTTATCGAGACAGCACCAAAGCTGTTGCCGATCAGTTGGGCATCAAAGGTTTTATCCGAAATGAAAACGACGGTTCGGTATATTTGGAAGCTGAAGGAGACGATTTTGCCCTGACAGAACTGTTGGATTGGTGCCGCGAAGGGCCGGATCGCGCTCGGGTAGAACACGTAGAAAGTACGGAAGCGGAAATGAAAAACTATCGTAATTTTGAAGTCGTAAAAAAGAATTTGCTGTGATAACCTGTTGAGGATTACTCAGCTTTAACCAATCTTCAGAATTTGTCGACGATAAAAAAATTTGCTGGCCAAACAGCTGTTTATGGGTTAAGTACCATTGTCTCGCGGTTACTTAATTTTATCCTAACGCCCTTATTTGTTTACGTTTATGCGGCAAAGCAGTACAGTATATTTATTTATATGTACAGTTTGGCTTCGCTAATTAATCCGGTGCTGGCTTTTGGTATGGAAACCACTTTTTTCCGTTACCTTAATAAAGCTGATGCAGATAAGGAAAAAGTGTACAGTAATACTTTTTTAACAATTGCTTTTATTGCAGCTTTATTTTTGCTGATTAGCCTTCCATTAAGTAATATTATAGCTGGCTGGATTGGCGGTAAAGAAACAAACCTGACCGAGCAGGCACTTTTTATCCGCTATTTTATTTATATTATTGTAGTTGATGCGTTGGCTGTTATCCCTTTTGCTAAGATTCGGGCCGATGGTAAACCGGCACGATTTGGCTTCATCAAGCTCATCAATATTTTCATTTTTGTTGGGGCAAACCTGTTTTTTTTATTCGTTATTCCAATACTGATCAAAGCACATGGTTTTGCTGCAAATTCGCTGGTGCAATGGTACCGCCATGCCTGGATCGGATATATTTTTATTTCCAATTTAATAGCCAGTGTAATCACACTACTGTTTTTACTGCCTGAAATTTTGCAGTTGAAATTTCGTTACGATGGTGCGCTCATCAAAAATATGCTGCTGTACAGCTTTCCGGTTTTAGTGGCAAATATTTCATTCATCATAAATGAAAATATTGATAAGATATTCCTGCAAAACCTATTGCCTGTTGCCCGGCAGCAAGATGTTGGGATTTACGGTGCCTGTTGCAAACTGGCCATTTTTCTGAGTATTGCAGTTCAGGCATTTCGTTTAGGTGCAGAGCCTTTCTTTTTCAGTCATGCCAAAAATAAAAACTCCGGCGAAACTTATGCCAGGATCATGACTTATTTCATCATCGCCGTTTGTCTGATGTGCATCGCTTTGTCTGCCAATATTGAAATTTTGAAAGGCTTTATCAAAGGAAGAGATGCTGTACAGCAAACGTTGTATTGGTCTGGTTTGCAAGTCGTTCCGATATTGTTGTTTGGCTACGTGAGCCTGGGCATCTACATGAACCTTTCCATCTGGTACAAGCTTTCTGATCAAACGCGCTTCGGCTTGTATATTTCAGGTATCGGGGCGATTTTAACCATTGTTTTAAACCTAATTTTTATCCCGAAATATAGCTACATCGCTTCCGCCTGGATATCGCTCATTGCTTATGCCACAATGATGGTTTTGTCTTATATCCTTGGCCAAAAAAATTATCCGATCCCGTATCAGCTTAAAAAAAACGTAGCTTATTTAATTGCATCGGCAGTAATTGTATATTTATCGTTCACAGTTTTTCACCGGAATTTGCTCATCGGCAACTTGTTTTTAATTTTATTTGTAGCCGCAACTTTGTACAATGAACGCAAGCTTCTTTTACTCCTTAAAAAATGACCGTCCAGATCATCAATAAATCAAAAAATAGTTTGCCTGCTTACGAAACTGCACATGCAGCCGGAATGGATTTGAAGGCAGATTTGGAAGAAGCTTTAGTGTTGAAGCCGATGCAGCGTTTATTGATCCCAACGGGAATTTATATTGAATTGCCGGTTGGTTTTGAAGCGCAGGTCCGGCCGAGAAGCGGGTTGGCGTTTAAGCATGGCATCAGTATTGTCAATTCTCCGGGAACGGTAGATGCCGATTATCGTGGCGAGATAAAAGTGCTGCTAATCAATTTTTCTGATGTAGATTTCAACATCAATCCCGGCGACCGGATTGCGCAGATGGTGATTGCCAAACACGAAAAAGTTGATTGGGAACAGGTACAGGTTTTGGTTGAAACTTTGCGTGGAACCGGCGGCTACGGCCATACCGGTATATAAAAAAATCATGAAAAAAAGCTATTTCGTTTTTGGGTTGATTGCGTTACTGATGCCAGTAGCTGCATTTGCACAACGCCAAAAAAACACCGATAAAAACAGTATCGTGATGGTGGTTGGCAAACCATTGACGAGGCGCGACAGCGTAGTGATGAACCAGCTTTTCTATCAGGCTTTACACGAAAAAACGATGGAAAATGCGCCCGCCGCAGCCACACTTTTTGCGCAGGTTTTGGAAATTGATCCGGCAAATGATGCAGGCATGTATGAGCTGGCACGGATTCGCACGAGCGAAAAAAAAGATGCCGATGCACGGGCTTTGCTGGAAAAAGCAGTTACAGTAAACCCTGATAATGAGTGGTATTGGTCTGCTTTGGCGGCGAATTATGAAAAGATAAACGACATCCCGAAGCTGGAAAATGTGTTTAAAGAACTGATCCGCATCAACCCGGAAAGGCCCGATTATTACACAGATCAGGCGCGTGCTTTGGTGCTCGATAAAAAGTATGATGAAGCTTTGACCGTTTATGATCAGCTGGAAAATCTGTTTGGCAAGAACGAGGAAACTGTTTTTAGCAGGCAAAAAATCTACCTGAAACAAGGCAAACTGGATTTGGCAGTGAAAGATTTGGAGCAGCTGATCCGGGAAAACCCACAGGAAATCCGTTCGTATCTGCAACTGAGCGAGCTGTATAATTCCAACAATCAAAACGATAAAGCACTAAAAATTTTGGAAAGTGCCGGGAAAGCAAACCCTGATAATGCGCTGATTCATCTAGCTTTGGCTGATGTTTATCGTGATCAAAAAAATTATGCGGCTTGTTTTAACCAGCTAAAAACAGCATTTGCTTTTCCGTCTTTAAAAATTGATGAAAAGCTGCGGATCGTTTCCGGTTATTTCCCCAAATTCCCGGATCCCGAAGCCAAAGCAAGTGCGCTGGAACTGAGCCGGATTATTTCTGTTACGCATCCGGACGATGCCCGCGCTTTCACTTTGTACGGCGATATGCTGGTGCAAAATGCGGCTTATCAGCAGGCGGTTCCGGTTTATCGGAAATCTTTAGCTTTAAATGATCAGATTTATGCCGTTTGGGAGCAAATTATGCGGCTGGAATTGGGCGAAAACCAGTTGGATCAGGTTATTAAAGATGGCCAGGAAGCTTTGTCGCTTTTCCCGAACCAGGCTGTGGCCAATTACTTGGTTGGCGTGGCTTATTCGCAAAAAAGTATGGTAAAAGAAGCATTGCCTTATTTTAAAAATGCGGCTTCGCTGGGTTCTGCGGATAAAGGATTGCTGAGCCAGGTTTATGCAGCGATGGGCGATGGTTATCATCAGCTTAAAAATGATTTGCAATCGGATGCGGCTTACGACCAATCACTAACCAGCAACCCGGATAATGCGTACACGCTGAATAATTATGCTTATTATTTATCGTTAAGAGGAGAAAAACTGGATAAAGCAGCCCAAATGTCGCGCCGCAGTAATGAGCTGCAGACGGACAATGCTTCTTTTGAGGATACTTTTGGCTGGGTTTTATTCAAACAAAAAAAATATCCCGAGGCTAAAAGCTGGATGGAAAAGGCAATCAAACACAATAAAAACAGTGCTGGGCTGAATGAGCATTACGGCGATGTTTTGTATTTTTTGAATGATACGGAAAACGCTGTGAAGTATTGGAAAATGGCCAAACAACTGGGCAGCAATTCGGCTGTTTTAGATAAAAAAATTAATGAAAAGAAATATTCAGAATAAATTATTGTTGGTTGGGATTGCGCTTTTGATATTTGGTTGCAAGGCGAAAAAGAAACTGATCCCGGTTACGCAGCCGGTTGCTGTTGCGGTCGATTCTTCTTCTGCAAAAACCGATGACAGTAAAGCAGAGAAACTCAAATCGATTCAAAGTCAGCAAATTAATTTCAACACATTTTCCGGCAAAGCACGTACGCATCTGGAAATTGATGGCAAAGGTTATGATGTAACGCTGAATGTCCGCATTCAAAAAAATAAACAGATTTGGGTTTCGATTACGGCAATTGCCGGGATTGAAGTGGCACGGGCTGTAATTACGCCGGATAGTATCAAGATTATCAATAAGTTGCAAAGTATTTATTTAAAAAAACCTTTTAGCTATGTTTACCAATATACCGGCCGGCAGATCAGCTATAAAACGGTGGAATCTTTGGTAATTGGAAATGCTGTACAGGAATTTATTTCGCCGGACGCAACGATGGTTTCAAGCGGAACAAATGTGGTTTTTTCGGGAATATTGAATGATCTTTCTTATCAAACTACTTTCGGCCCGAACCTGAAAGTAGTTAATTTGAAACTATCCAACCAAAAAGCGGCGCAAAAACTGGATGTAAATAACAGTAGTTTTATTCAGACTGATGACCGTATTTTGCCTTCGGCGATTGGCATCAGTTCTGTTTCCGGCCAAAACAGTATCAAAGCTGAACTGCATTACATCAAAACAGAATTTGACCAGCCGCTGGATACACCATTTAATGAACCAAAAGGTTATACCCAAATTAATTAAAGTATCAGCCTAAAAAAATGATGGTAAAAAGAGCATTTCTGTTTCTGTTGTTTGTAGGATTTGCGCTGCATTCTTTTGCGCAGAGCAGTTCTGAATTGAAACGCAAACGGGATAAAATTACCGAAGAACTGGACAAGCTGAATGATGAATACAGTAAAATTTCCAGGGACAAAAGAACTTCGCTGAAGCAGTTGAGCCTGCTGAAAGCACAGATTGATTTGCGGGAAGAAAAAATTAAAACAGCCAATTCGGAGATCAGGCTGCTGGATCATCAAATCTCTGACAATAGTAATAACGTACGTAGTTTGCAATCGCAGCTGGATCAGCTTAAAAAAGAATACGCAGCGATGGTACTTTTTGCTTTTAGGAACCAAAGTGCTTACAATAAATTGATGTTCGTTTTTGCAGCCAATGATTTTAACCAGGCTTATAAAAGGCTGAAATACATGCAGCAATTTGGTGATTACCGGCAACGGCAGGCAGGATATATCGAAGGCACACAAAAAGATCTTCATGTGAAGATTGTAGCTCTGGACAATGATAAAAAGGAAAAGAAAAATATTTTACAGGATCAGCAAAAAGAAAAAGAAAAATTAGGCAAAGAAAAAGATAACCAGGCGCAGGTTGTAAATACTTTAAGCAAAGAAGAAAAGCGGACCAAGAAGGAAATGGCGCAGCAAAACAGGTTGCTGAGCCAAATTAGAAAATCAATTGGTGCGGCCATTCGTCGTGAAATTGAAGAAGCAAGGCGGAAAGAAGCAGAAGCCGCGCGGATAGCCGCAGCAACTGCAGCAAAAGCGAAAGCAGAAAACAAACCGACTGTGGTTGCAAAACCTGCTTCAAAAGGCACCGATGTTTTATCTGCCACGCCGGAAGCAGCTAAATTATCAAACGATTTTTTGGGAAACCGCGGCAGGTTGCCTTGGCCGGTATCAAATGGCGCGATTATTGGAAAGTTTGGTTTGACATATATTCAGGGAATCAAAACAGATAATTCTGGTGTTGATATCAAAACAAGTCAGGGCGCAGCAGTTAGGTCTGTTTTTTCCGGTGAAGTGAGTAAAGTAGAAAACGTGGATGGTTCTTATTTAATTGTAATTCGCCATGGAGAATATTTTACGGCTTATATGAATTTGCGTACAGCAAGCGTATCAAAAGGGCAAAAAGTGAGTATCAAACAAACAATCGGTTCAGCAGGTGTTGATCCTGAAAGTGGGGACTCGCAAGTGCATTTTGAGTTGTGGAAAGGTTTTACACCACAAAACCCGCAAAATTGGATTGCGGAGAATTAAGCTTGGATTTGTTTTGTTAATTATTGTTTATATTTGTTCATTAAAACTAAATTTTATGTTACATCCTATTTATTTGTTTTTAAATATTGGCACACCAGAGTTAATTTTAATTTTGGGCGTGGCCTTACTTCTTTTTGGAGGTAATAAATTGCCTGAATTGGCACGTGGTTTAGGAAAAGGTATCCGTGAGTTTAAAGATGCTTCGGATGGTGTGAAAAGAGAAATTCATAATCAAATCAACAGTTTTGATGAAGTGAAGATCAATCATGAGCCAACAGTTTCTACCACCTCAACTGTTGCACCGGAAGTAGGTCCGCTGGATCAGCCAGAAATTATGCCGCCGCATATGACTAATACTACTGAGAATCATACGCATTCAACAGAAATTAAATAACTGAATTTTAAATAAACATTAAATCATAATATTATGGGTGGATTAGGTGCACCAGAAATCATTTTAATACTGGCAGTAGTTTTATTATTATTTGGCGGAAAAAAAATCCCTGAACTGATGAAGGGTTTAGGCAAAGGCGTAAAAGAGTTCAAAGATGCGTCTAACGAGCCTGACACCACAACGCCGAACCGTACAACTACAACAACAAATAACGTTCCGACAACTACTGTTGTAGATCATCGCGACGAAAAAACTAATTTGTAGTTTTTTTATTTTTTAAAAAATAAGGGTTATTGCTTTTGAGGCAGTAACTATAAATTAACTTACTGTTAAGATCAGGTGATCTATTACAGTAAGTTTTTTTTATATTGGCACCTTATGAAATTTTATTCTTCTTTAAAAGAAGTTCAGCAGGAGTTAAAGAACTATACAGTTTCAGTTGTTTCTTTGGTTCGATATTATCTGGACAGAATAAATCAGCACCAAAACCTCAATGCTTTTAATGAGGTTTTTGGGGAAGAGGCTTTGGCAAATGCTTCTTTTATCGACCAAAAATTAAGATCAGGAAATGCCGGCCGTCTGGCTGGGATGGTAATCGCCATCAAAGATAACATTTGTTATAAAGGCCATCAGGTTACAGCATCTTCCAAAATTTTGGACGGTTTTATATCTGTCTTTTCTGCAACTGTAATCGAGCGTTTACTGGCTGAAGATGTCGTTATTATTGGCCGGACAAATTGCGACGAATTCGCAATGGGCGGCTCCAATGAGAATTCCTATTTCGGGCCGGTCAGTAATTTTAAGGACATAAAAAAAGTACCGGGCGGTTCTTCAGGCGGTTCGGCTGTAGCAGTTCAGGCAGATTTTTGTTTGGCCGCTTTGGGCACTGATACCGGCGGTTCTGTGCGTCAGCCTGCTTCGTTTTGCGGCGTCATCGGCTTAAAACCAACTTATGGCCGCGTTTCCCGCCACGGTATTATTGCTTATGCTTCTTCTTTTGATCAGGTTGGGCCGATCACGCGTTCGGTAAAAGACGCTGCTTTGCTGATGGAAATTATGGCCGGAAGTGATGATTACGACAGCACTGCCGCTTTAAATCCTGTTCCGAAATATACTTCACCCCAAAAAAACACCGGTAAAAGAAGCATTGCCTACATTCAGGAAATCCTGGAAAGTGAAGGCGTGGACGAAGAAATAAAAACCCTGATGCAAACCAAAATCCGGCAGCTGCAGGCTGATGGACATTTGGTAGAACCGGTTTCTTTTGCTTACCTGGACTACGTGGTGCCAACTTATTACGTGCTCACGATGGCCGAAGCATCTTCCAATCTTTCCCGTTTTGATGGCGTTCATTTTGGTTATCGAAGCCCAAATACAACCGATACCGAAAGCACTTATGTCAAAAGCCGGACAGAAGGTTTTGGGGAAGAAGTACGCCGACGGATTTTACTGGGCACTTTTGTGCTGAGTTCCGGTTATTACGATGCTTATTATGCCAAAGCGCAGAAAGTTAGGCGTTTAATCAAAGATAAAACGGATGAAATCTTAAAAAATCATGATTTTATTTTGATGCCAACCACGCCAACTGCAGCTTTTAACATTGGCGAAATTGTGAAAGACCCGATTGTAATGTACCTGGAAGATATATTTACGGTGCAGGCCGCACTGGCTGGCGTACCGGCAATTTCTTTGCCGGCGGGCAACAATGAAAAAGGTTTGCCGTTAGGATTGCAATTACTTGCCCCGGCATTTGCCGAAGCAGAGTTGTTAAGTTTTTCAGAATATTTTTTAAATCTTGCTTAACCAAATTTGAAGCAGGGATAATTTTCAAGAATGAAGAAATATTTTACACTGATAATACTTGTTTTATCGATACATTTTGCGAATGCGCAATCTGCCAAAACAGATACAAATGCTTTAAATCTCAAAGCAAAACAAGTCATCAATTTTTCTCCTATAAAAACAGTAAAGAACATTCCGTATGTTTTGAGGACTGATACTTTGGTTCCGGTGCCTATTGTTGACGAGTTTTTGCTGAATTCGTACCAAAATATGGTTTACAAGTACCGGCTGGATTCGATCCAAAAACAGATCCCGCTGACTTATAATGAATACGTCCAAAGTTACATTGATATTTATACAGCTCCGAGGCGCAAAGATGCTATGTCTAAGATCATCGGCCTGGCCAAATACTATTTCCCGATTTACGAAAAAGCTTTCAGAGAAGCAGGCATTCCTGAAGAGATTAAATATTTATCTGTGGTAGAATCTGCATTAGATCCAAACGCGGTTTCCAGGGTTGGTGCAACCGGTCCATGGCAATTTATGTTTGCAACCGCGCGGCTTTACGGTTTAAAAATGGATAATTATGTGGATGAACGCAAAGATCCGGTGCAGGCCAGCTACGCCACAGCGCGATATTTAAAAGATGCTTATAATGATTTTGGTGATTGGCTGCTGGCCATTGCTTCCTACAATTGCGGAAAAGGAAACGTGATTCGAGCAATGCAAAGGTCAGGCGGAAATGATTTTTGGTCTATCCGAAACTATTTACCTGCCGAAACTCGCGGTTATGTGCCTGCTTATATTGCGATTGCTTACGTGATGACTTATTTCAAAAAGCATCAGATTGTACCCGAAGAATGCAATTTCTCTACCAAAAACGATACGGTGATGGTGAATAAATTTGTGTCTTTAAAAAATCTTTCTGCTGCATTGGAAGTTGATCCTGCGGAGATGGCAATCCTTAACCCGTCATTTAAAAAACGGATTGTGAATGGTTCGATAGATAAGCCAAAACGATTAATTATTCCGAAAACGGTTTATGCTGATTTTGCCAAAGTTTATGCCGCTTTAAATGATGTAGAAAATGAAGTTGTGCCGAGTTTTGCTGCTGCAAAAGAACCGGAAGCTACTGCTGAAACCCATCATCGTGTTAGAAAAGGTGAAGATTTATCACAGATTGCAGATCATTATGGGGTAGAAGTGCAGGATTTGAAAGTTTGGAACCATTTGTATTCTAATGTAGTTGTGCCCGGCCAAAAACTATGGATAAAAACAGCATCGGCAGAAAATGCTTCTCCCGAAAAAAAATCACTTAAAAGTTATTATACTTACAAAGTGCGAAAAGGCGACACGCTGAACCTGATTGCAGATAAATATGAAGGTGCAACGGTAGAAAACATCAAAAATTTAAATACTTTGAGAAGCAACCGCTTGCACACCGGCATGATACTTAAAATCAATCGTGGCTAAATATTAATACTATTGCAGCTTTAATATAGTCCCGGTACTTCTTTTACCGGGACTTTTTTAATGCTGTAAACTGATAAAAAAATCTGATGAGTGAAACCAACAAGGCCAATAACCGCAAACAGGATGCGCTTGATTACCATTCTTGCGGGCGGCCGGGCAAGATTGAGGTGTTGCCAACCAAACCCACGCAATCGCAGCGCGACCTTTCTTTAGCTTACTCACCAGGCGTGGCCGAACCTTGTTTGCGCATTGCCAAAAACCCGGAAGATGTGTATAAATACACGGCCAAAGGCAATTTGGTGGCCGTAATCAGCAACGGAACGGCAGTTTTGGGTTTGGGTGATATTGGCCCGGCTGCCGGAAAACCGGTGATGGAAGGAAAAGGACTTTTGTTTAAGATTTTTGCTGATATTGATGTTTTCGACCTGGAACTGGATACCAAAAATGTAGATCAGTTTGTGCAGATTGTAAAAGCTTTAGAACCAACTTTCGGCGGCATCAACCTGGAAGATATTGCGGCACCACTTTGTTTTGAGATCGAACGCCGGCTGAAAGCGGAAATGAAAATCCCGGTGATGCACGATGACCAGCACGGGACGGCCATCATTTCCGGGGCGGCACTGACGAATGCGGTCGAGATCCAGCATAAAACTTTGGATACTATAAAAGTAGTGGTAAACGGAGCAGGCGCAGCGGCTGTTTCCTGCTCGAAATTGTATTTCGCCATTGGGGTGAAAAAGGAAAACCTGATCATGTTTGATAAAGACGGCCTGCTGCACCATGGTCGCACTGATCTGGACGACATCCGCAGAGAATTTTTTACCGATCGTACCGATGTAAAGACTTTGGCCGATGCCATGAAAGATGCAGATGTTTTTGTAGGATTGTCCGCAGGAAACGTGGTAACGCCGGAAATGCTTTTGACAATGGCACCAAACCCGATCGTGTTTGCGATGGCTAACCCAGAACCGGAAATTTCTTACGATCTGGCTACACAAACTCGTGCCGATCTGATTATGGCAACCGGCCGTTCTGATTATCCGAACCAGGTAAACAACGTTTTGGGTTTCCCTTATATTTTTCGTGGTGCGCTGGATGTCCGCGCAACCGGCATCAACGAAGCGATGAAACTGGCGGCTGTAAAAGCGATTGCAGAACTGGCTAAAATGCCGGTTCCGGAGGAAGTGAACATGGCTTATAATGCCCGCAATTTTAAGTTTGGCAAAGATTATATCATTCCGAAACCGGTAGATTCGAGGTTAATCACCACCGTTTCTACAGCGGTAGCCAAAGCGGCCATGGAATCCGGCATTGCTGGAAAGCACATTACCGATTGGGAGGCTTATCACGAAGAACTGATCAGCCGTTTGGGCAAAGAAGATAAACTGATGCGGGCACTTTCCAGCAAGGCAAAATCAGAACCAAAGCGTGTGGTTTTTGCCGAAGCTGATACTTATAAAATCCTGAAATCGGCCCAGATTGTGAAGGATGAAGGAATTGCCACACCAATTTTGCTGGGTAATAAGGAAAAGATTAAGGAAATTATGCAGGCCAACAACCTACAAATGGATGGTGTGGAAATTATCGATCCATTAATAGGCACAGAAAATTCTGCAAAATATGCTGATTTTTTGCTTCGGAAACGCCAGCGCCGGGGCATTACTTCTTTTGATGCACAAAAAATGATGCGCAACCGAAATTATTATGGCGCGGCAATGGTGCAGTTTGGTGATGCCGATGCGCTGATCTCGGGTTTGACGCGAAACTATGCTGCAACCGTAAAACCGGCTTTGCAAGTGATCGGCACAAAAGCTGGCGTTAATTTAGTGGCTGGTATGTACATGATGATCACCAAAAGTGGTCCAGTATTTTTTGGCGATACAACCGTGAACGTTAATCCGACGGCGCAGCAATTAGTGGATATTACGGTTTTGATTGAAGATGCAGTGAGGCAATTCAATATAAAACCTCGTGTAGCGGTGCTTTCTTATTCCAATTTTGGGTCGAATGATGGGATTGTACCGGAGAAAACGCGCGAAACGGTTAGGCTGCTGCATGAGCAATATCCGGAAATGGTAGTTGACGGCGAGATGCAGGCGAATTTTGCCATGAACCCAACGTTGCTGAAAGACAATTACGAGTTTTCTAATTTGAATGGCGAACCGGCCAATACGCTGATTTTTCCAAACCTCGAATCCGGAAATATTGCTTACAAATTATTACAGGAAATTGGTGGCGCAGAAGCTGTTGGGCCGATACTTTTGGGCATGAACAAACCGGTGCACGTGCTGCAATTGGGCAGTTCGGTGCGGGAAATTGTGAATGTGGTAACCATTGCCGTGGTGGATGCACAGGCAAAATCAGCGGCAACAAAAATACCGGCATAAAAGAAGCATCCGTTTTTTCAGCACAGCTTCAGCCTGATTTACAAAATATGCCATGCTTCTTTTATCACTATAAAATTTAGGTTGCATTTGTGCGTTTACCAATTTTAGGTGATAAAAGAAGCATGGCTTCAAACTCAACATAAATTTATAATATCGATTACAGATGTACGATTATATCAGTGGCAAACTGGCTTTTAAATGTCCGGCTTATGTGGTTATAGATGCCGGCGGCGTAGGTTTCCACATCAATATTTCACTGCACACCTTCTCTCAACTTTCGGTAAACGAAAATACTTGTAAACTCTTTGTTTGGCTCCACGTAAAAGAAGACGCACATACGCTGTTTGGTTTTGCAGAGGAAGGTGAAAGAAGGTTGTTTTTGCACCTGATATCCGTATCGGGGATTGGTGCCAATACCGGCCGGATGATGCTTTCTTCTATCACTCCTACAGAAATACAGCAGGCTATTATTAAGGGTGATGTGCCTTTGATTCAGCGGATTAAGGGAATCGGACCGAAATCAGCTCAAAGGATAGTTTTGGAGTTGCAGGATAAACTGAGGAAAGAAGGGCCAGATTCTTTGATCACTGTTCCGGTAAACCACACTGTTAAAGAAGAAGCTTTATCTGCATTGGTGATGCTTGGTTTTGCAAAAATTGCAGCAGAAAAAGTAATCGATCAAATTGTGAAAAAGGACGACGAAAATTTAACAGTAGAGAAACTTATCAAAATAGCTTTGAAAAATTTATAATTACGATCATATTTTTACTTAACAGGTGAAACCCTTTATTAGAAAGATGCTGTGCGGATTGGGTTGTATTATGGCTTTTAGCTGTAATACAAGCGTTTTTGCGCAAACCACCGGCAGTTCCAACAAAGGTGATACGCTTAAAATTCAATCGCCGGACGGCACTAAGCAAACCCGGTCCGGCCAGCTTCGGAATGGTGCCTTGCTGCCTGACCCACCAAACTTAGTGCGGACAGTAGAATATGATCCGGCTACCAATCGCTATATTTTATCAGAACGGGTTGGTAACCTGCTCTATCGGCCGCAACGCTATCTTACTTATAGCGAATATTTGCGTTTGAAGCAGAGCACTGAGATCAAAGAAAACTGGAAACAGCTTTCAGATAAATATGCCCAGGATTCCCAGCAACAGGGTTTTATCCCGCAGATCAAGGTCAGGAGCCAGACTTTCCAGAAGATTTTTGGCAGTGAAGTAATTGATATCCATCCGCAGGGATCAGCAGAAGTGATTTTTGCCGGGCAGATCAACAAAAACGAAAACCCGCTTTTTAACACGCGCCAGCGCAACCAGGGCAGTTTTAATTTTGATCAGCGGATCCAGATGAACGTAACTGGATCAATTGGTGATAAACTAAAAATTTCTACCAACTACAATACCGAAGCACAGTTTCAGTTTGAAAACCAGCTGAAACTCGATTATACCGGCAAACCTGACGAAATTATTCAAAAGATTGAAGCCGGAACCGTAAGCATGCCGCTGCCAACTTCGCTCATCAGCGGGAGCCAGGCTTTGTTTGGGGTGAAAACAAAGCTGCAGTTTGGCAAGCTGAACGTGACGAGTATTTTTTCTCAGCAAAGGTCGCAAAGCAGGCAAATCACGATTTCCAATGGTTCTCAGCAAGGCAATTTTAATCTTTCACCATCAGATTATGAAGCGAACCGGCACTACTTTTTATCGCAGTATTTCCGGAACAATTATAATAAGGCATTGGCTAATATCCCGATCATCAGCTCCAACGTTACCATCACCAAAATTGAAGTTTGGGTAACCAACCGAAGCAATACCACCAAGGATTCGAGAGATGTTTTGGCTTTCCTGGATTTAGGGGAATATAATCCTTACAATACTTCTTTAATCCGTGGCGGAGCTGGTTTTTCTGCTTTGCCAGCTGGTTTTTCCGGGCCGGGTTTTACGCAGCAATCCAACAATTTACTGCAAAACCTGCCAGCTAATGCCCGTTTGACTAACTCCAACGACATTGCCAATTATTTTCAATCCACTGGCAGTACAGATAATTATAGCAAACTCACTTACGCCCGAAAACTAACAGCAACAGAATTTGTGTTGCATCCGCAGCTGGGTTATATTTCTTTGAACTATCCGCTGAATAATGATGAAGTGCTTTCTGTAGCTTACCGTTACACTTACAATGGCACTGAATACCAAGTGGGGGAGCTTTCTACCGATATTCCGGTGGATGCTGCAACGCCAAAAGTGCTTTACACCAAATTGCTGAAAAATGAGCTGCTGAAAACCAGTTTGCCAACCTGGAAATTAATGATGAAAAACATCTATACTTTGGGTGCTTACCAAATCAGTCCGAATGATTTTAGGTTAACAATTACGCATTTAGATGATAAATCTACTATCGAAAAACCAATCATGGGCGAAGGCCGAAATACCACCGGCAAATTGTGGCTACAGCTAACCGGACTGGATAACCTGAATCCGCAAGGTGCCAAACAGCCGGATGGTTATTTTGATTTTTTGGAAGGGATTACGATTGATTCCCAAAACGGCCGCATCACTTTTCCGGTAATAGAGCCTTTTGGTGCCGATCTGGCCAGGCAGTTTATTCCCGGCACGGAGCAGGATTTGATCAACCGTTATGTTTACCAACCCTTATATGATTCTACCAAAACCATTGCCCAGCAGTTTTTTCCACAGCTAAACCGCTACGTTATCCGCGGAACTTATTCTTCTCAGGCCGGTTCGGAATTTCAGTTAAATGCGATTAATATTCCGCAAGGTTCTGTAGTGGTGACAGCCGGAACGCTGCGATTGACAGAAGGTTCTGATTATACGGTGGATTATAATATCGGCCGGATCAGGATCATCAATCAAGCTTTATTGACTTCCGGCCAACCGATCAACATCAAATTAGAGAGCAACGAATTGTACGGCATTCAGCAAAAATCATTGTACGGTTCGCGGTTTGATTATAAATACAACAACAAGCTTAATTTAGGTGCAACGGTAATGCACCTGACCGAGCAGCCAATCACCCAAAAAGTAAGTATCGGTGATGAATCCATTTCCAACACCATTTATGGTTTTGACGGAACGTATAGTTCTTCATCCAGGTTGTTGACACGTTTGGTTGATAAATTGCCGTTCATTTCCACCAAAGTACCTTCATCCGTAAATTTCAGTGGAGAATTTGCCCAGTTGCTGCCCGGCCATCCGGCTGCACTTAATTTTGCCGGAACAAACCAAGGCACGGCTTACCTGGATGATTTTGAAAATACGAGTTCTTTGATCGACATCAAAAGTGCCGTCAACTGGCAGCTTTCGGGCACGCCGCAATTGTTTCCGGAATCGCAATTGGACAATAATCTATCGTATGGTTACAACCGGGCAAGGCTGGCATTTTACAACATCGACCCGATTTTTTATAATCGGAGCAGTTCGCTTGCTCCGGCTTTGGCTGATTCGAGAAACGAGTTGTCCAACCATTATGTGCGCGAAGTTTTAGAGCAGGAAGTTTTCCCCTATAAACAAAGCATCACTGGTCAGCCTTTAAGTTTGCCAACTTTAGACCTGGCTTTTTATCCAAAAGTACGCGGTCCGTACAATTTTGCAACCACTGGTATTAATCAGGACGGCTCGTTGCAAAATCCGCAAAATCGTTGGGGTGGAATTTTCCGGCGGATGGACAGCAATGATTTTGAATCATTGAACGTGCAGTATATTGAGTTCTGGATATTGGACCCTTTCATTTATAAACCGGCTTCAACCGGTGGCGATTTATATTTTAACCTGGGTAGTATCTCTGAAGATATTTTGAAAGACGGGCGCAAGAGCCTGGAAAATGGTTTGCCTGCGGATGGCGATGTTTCTAAAACTGATTCGACCGTTTGGGGCAGAGTGCCTAAATTGCAGCCGGTGGTGCAATCTTTTGATAACGATCAAACAGCAAGAGCTTTGCAGGATGTGGGTTTGGATGGTTTGGCCAACGTGGATGAGCGTCAGAAGTATGCTCCTTTTATCAGGCAAATTCGGTCAACTTTGAATACTACAGCTGCAAATCAAATTATTAATGATCCTTCTTCCGATGATTATCTGTATTTCCGCGGCCCGGCTTATGATGAAGGAAGTTCCGGGATTTTAAAACGGTACAGCCAGTATAATGGTACTGAAGGCAACTCCAAAACCACCGAGCAATCCAAAGCACAGCTGGGTTTGGATAATTCGGCTTCCACATCTTTGCCCGATGGAGAAGATGTGAACCGCGACAACAACATGAGCCAGGCGGATGAATATTTTCAGTACAAAGTTTCTATCCGGCCGCAGAATATGGTAGTTGGGCAAAATTTCATCACCGATAAAGTAACCTCTCAGGTAAAACTGGCCAATGGCAATGCACAGTCGGCAACTTGGTATCAGTTTCGGGTGCCGATCAAAAGTTATCAATCTAAAGTGGGCAACATTCAGGATTTTAAAGCCATTCGTTTTATCCGGATGTTCATGACTAATTTTGCAGATACTTCTGTGCTTCGTTTTGCCCGGCTGCAATTGATTAGGGGTGAGTGGCGCGCTTTCAACACAGAAAATAGTACGGCCAATATTATTGCCGATCCGGCCATCATCAACCCATCGTTGGATAATTCTACCATCAACGTTTCTACAGTAAATATTGAAGAAAATGGAAACCGCACACCGATACCTTATGTAGTGCCGCCGGGCATCACCCGCCAGCGGGATTTTAACAATTACACCACGACTACACAATTAAACGAGCAGGCCTTGCAAACTACGGTTACCAACCTGCGCGACGGTTATTCTAAAGCTACTTTTAAAACTTTTAACAATGATTTGCGCCAGTACAAAGAGCTGGAAATGTTTGTGCATGCCGAGGGGACGCAGCTGCAAAGCGGCGATGTAAGTGCTTTTATCCGTTTGGGTGTGGATTACATTGATAACTATTACGAGTATGAAATCCCCTTGCAAGTTACCTCACCCGGCACGCGTGACGCGGACGGAATCTGGCCGACAGCCAACCGTATGGCTTTGCAGCTGTCCATTTTAACCCATGCAAAAACAGCACGGAACAGTGCCTTGCTCAACGGCGCACCCTGGCCATTGAATGTGCCTTATACTTTTACAGACGGGAGCAACCGTGTAACTATAAAAGGCCAGCCGGATCTGAGCCGTTTGCGGACAATTATGCTGGGCGTGCGCAATCCGTACAAAGGAAACTCGCCTCCCGGAAAAGATGACGGGCTGGATAAATCTGCCATTGTTTGGTTTAATGAGCTGCGGCTTACCGGTTTTAACGAGCAGGGCGGATTTGCAGCTGTCGGTCGGTTCAATGCAAAACTGGCCGATCTGGCAGACGTCAGTATTTCGGGCAGTAAAAGCACTATTGGTTTCGGTACGCTGGATTCGAGGATCAGCGACCGTAGTTTGAGCGACAGGCAATCGGTGGATATGTCGGCAAATGTGGAACTGGGCAAGTTTTTTCCGACAAAATCCGGTGTGAAAATCCCGGTTTATGTTAATTATTCCAACCAGTTGATCATGCCGAAATACGATCCGGCTAATCCGGATATCGAATTGAAACAAGAACTGGCGCAGGTATCTAAAGCTAAAAAAGATTCGATCACCAATGTAGCCGAAGATTATACCGTTAGAAAGAGTATCAACCTAACTAATGTCCGCAAAGTTAAAACCGACCCAAAAGCTAAAAACCATTTGTGGGACGTGGAGAACCTGAGTGCAACTTATATTTATACCGAATACGATCACCACGATTTCATCACCGAAAATGCTTTCCAAAAAAACTATGTTGTTGGGCTAAATTATATCTACAACAACCAGCCTAAGTTTTACAGTCCGTTTCAAAAAGTAATTAAAAGCAACATGCTGAAATTGTTTCAGGATATCAACTTTAGCCTTTTGCCTTCGAGATTGAATTTCAGCATCAACCTAAACCGTTTTTATTCTGAAAATACCCTGCGAAACAATGACCCGGAAAACTTTATTGCCATCCCCACAACTTTCAGCAAAAACTTTTTGATTACCCGGGTTTATGGTATCGGCTGGAATTTGACGAAATCTTTGCAGATGGATTTTGATGCAACCAACCTCGGTGTGATTGATGAACCGGCCGGCCGGATCAACGGTTTGAAACAGGATACACTTTGGAACAACCTGAAAAAGCTGGGCCGAACCATCAACTATACGCACACCATCAACTTCAATTACACCACGCCAATTAATAAAATCCCGGGTTTCGACTGGACAAACATGTCTGTTCGGTACAGCACGCAGTTCAACTGGAATTCGCAGGCCTTGTTTTCATTACAAAATCCAAACCTAAATGTGGGCAATACTATCCAGAACTCACGTACTATCCAACTGAATCCGGTGCTTAATTTTACCGGTTTATACAATAAATTTTCGGTACTGCGGAAAGCCAACGAAGCAAGCCAAGGCGGATTGGGTAATTTACTGCTTCATGTTTTAACCAGTATAAAAAATGTAAGCGGAACTTATACCCGCACCGAAGGCACATTTTTACCTGGTTATCTGCCTAAAACCAAGTTTTTTGGCGAAGATTTAAATTACAACGCACCGGGAATCGGGTTTTTACTGGGCAGCCAGGCGGATATCCGCAGTAGGGCAATTTCCAATGGCTGGATCAGTACGGATTCGTTGCAAAACCAATTGTTTACCAAAACGCTGAATGAAGACATGCACCTACGCGGTGTGCTGGAACCCATACCGGATTTGCGGATAGAACTGATCGCTTACCGTACGCGAAACCTCAATTATCAAACCAATTTTAAATACTCAGCCTTAACCAATGATATTGAAAATTTAAGTCCGATCACTTCCGGTGATTACAGCATTTCTTACTTTACGCTGCCCACGGCTTTTTCCAAATCTTCGGGCATCAACAATACTTCGTCAGTTTTCCAAAAGTTTTTAAATAACCGGGCTGTCATTTCCCAACGGTTGGGCCGGCAAAACCCTAATTCTACCAAAGCCGTTACCAATGGTTTTGTAGATGGTTATAGTGCCAGCGATCAGGACGTGCTGGTTCCGGCATTTCTGGCTGCTTATTCGGGGAAAGATGCCGGCAGCATTGGTACCGGTTTCCCAAAAATCCCGATACCGAACTGGGATATCCGTTACAATGGTTTAAGCAGGATACCTTTTTTATCAGAGTATTTTGATTCTTTTGATCTGAGCCATGGTTATCGCTCTGCTTATAGTGTAAACGGTTTCAACACTTTGTTGCGCTATTCGGAAGCCAACGGAGCCGTGAATGTGCGTGATGCCAACAACGATTTTCTGCCTTTGTACCAATATTCGCAAATTACTATTTTTGAACAATTTGTGCCTTTGCTCGGTTTGGATGCACGTTTTAAAAACAGCATTACCACGCATTTTGAGTACCGCAAAAGCCGCGCTCTCAGCTTAAGTTTGCTCAATAGCCAGCTTACCCAGCAAAACGAAAGCAATATTGTGTTTGGCTTTGGATATCACACTACCAACTTCCGGTTTCCTTTTGGCTTGTTCAGTAATCTGCAATTAAAAAATGATATGACGTTTAAGGTTGATTTTGCTTTAACCGATAATAAAACTGTGATTTATCGGCCGGATGTGCAGGAGGCGGATATTTCATCCGGTGCAAAAAATATCACCATTCGCCCGTCAATCAATTATGTGATCAATCAGCGGTTCAACATGCAGTTGTTTTACGATTCCAACATTACCAAACCTTATACTTCACAATCTTTTAACACAGCTTTCACTAATTTTGGGATAAATTTGAAGCTGCTTTTTCAGTAAACACTAAATTTAGGGCATAAAAAAAGCATGTTTAGTTTTTATCTAAACATGCTTTTTATAATAAATTAAATTAAGAACGTTACTTTACATCTCTGATAACTTTAGCTGCTGTAGCTCTGCCTGGCAAGTAAATTTGGAAACCAAATTGCAGGTTAACATTGTTTTGAAAAGCACTGCTGCCAAAACCCACAACAGCGTTATATTTAAGCAAGGTTTCTAAACCGATAGTAGGAGTAACGAAATATGCAAAGCCCGGTCCTATACCAAGTCCTAAACCATTGGTTGAGCCACCGCCCGCACTTAAATTTACACCGTTAATACCAACAGTTGCCTCACCAAAAATACGGCCATGTCTAAGCAAAGGAGTATCGCCGCCTCCATAATACCGGCCTAACGCGCCAATACCATAAGTGGTATTAGAACCTCCTCCTTTTGTTGTCGTAATGCCAAAGTTCACGGCCCCGCCCAAAGCAATATTATCCTGAACAAACCACGCAGCTTTTGGAGAAATAGTACCGCTAAAATAAGTTGGCTGGCTCAAGCCTAACTGCAAATTGGCCAAATCAGTGCCGATTAAAACATTGCCTTTTTGAATCTGTGCTTTTGCTGAAAATATCAGGCCAAAAATCGCAATTGCTGCTAAAGTAATTTTTTTCATTGTAGTAGTTATTATATGTTAAACAATACCCTTAGAACAATATTCGAAAACTTAAAGTTTTAATTATTATGTAATTGTTTAAAGTAGAATTGGTGCGGCCAAATATAGATAGCAATTTAAGTTCTTGTCTTATAAATTAGGAATGCTTCTTTTAGCCCATAAAAACTTGTATTTACATTAAAGCAACGCTTCTGTTTGCGAAAAATCTAAAGGCTTTTTCCCTAAACTTAACAACGGGGAAACCAGCAATAAAGCGACAGGAAACGCCAAGACCCATTTTCCAAACCATAAACCGGTTATTATACAGAACCAGGCACCGGCTAAAAAGGAAAACCAAACAACCAATAATACTATGGCACGTCGTTGGTGGCTGTCCCAAACGCCTTGCGAATCTGGTAGAGGCATGCCTTTTACAATTGATGCAAGATGTTCGGCCATGTTATTTAAAGAGCCGGTAATGAAATCCGGGTTTACAGATTGTTTGCCAATATGAGATAGGATAGTGTTCATGTAGCCCATAGAAAAGCTAAGGATACCTACGCTGTAATAACTGTTTATCGTGAAAAAAAATGTTGTGCCTCCGTAAAGCGTCAATATCGATGCTACAACAATAAAAGGTGTCCAACGGAATTTATACCAGCTAAATTTTGACAATACAGAACCTGTAAAAACACCAGTAATGAAAAACAGGATAGCTACAAAAGAAATCAATGCATTTGCTAATTTGACCTGTCCTAATGAAAATCCTGTTTGTGTGGTATTGCCACTCATGAACGATAAAAAAGTTTTGAAATGAAGGAAACCGTATGAATCTATAAATCCAGCAATCATAGCAAGGAAAATCATCAGCCTTTCCTGTTTTTTTGCCGTAGGCAAGTCAGTTTGCTCCTTACTGGAAATTTCGGCTTTGTCAGATGTTTCCATTTTTGAACTTAATTTTGGATATAAAAGTCTATTACATGTAATAGAACTTAAAAAACGACATTGCGGCCTGCTGAAAAAATTACCGTTAACATTGCAACAATAAAGTTGATATTTAGTTAGGCTGCAATAATCTGTTTGTTTAAATTGTATTTAAACCCTTGCCAAGAAATGTACAGTATAAGAGAATATAGTTTTTATGGTTGTTGTGCCTGTTTCATTTTTTATGCTGTAAAAGAAGCACCAACAACAGGTCAAAAACATTTTTAAATAATATCCCTGCATTTAATCATTGTGCAGTTTCTAAACATGTTTTTATTTATTTTTGAGAAAAAAACACGAACATGAATTTTCCATCCGAATTAAAATATACCAAAGATCATGAATGGGTTTTGGTTGATGGTGAAACCGCAACGATTGGCATTACCGATTTTGCACAGCATGAGCTGGGTGACATTGTTTATATCGACATCAACACCGTTGGTGAACAGGTGGCAAAAGAAGCGATATTTGGTACGGTTGAAGCTGTAAAAACCGTTTCCGATCTGTTTATGCCTGTAAGTGGCGAAGTTTTAGAAGTAAACAAAGCATTGGATGTTAATCCGGAGTTGGTTAATTCAGATCCGTTTGGCGAAGGCTGGATGGTGAAAATTTCTGTAAAAGATGCCTCGGAACTGGATGACTTGTTATCCGCAGAAAATTATAAAGCTTTGGTCGGTGCCTAATGGTTAAACTATTAAAATATCAGGTCCCTGCCTTAATCTGGGCTTTGTTTATTTTAGTTATTTGTTGTGCTTCTTTAGGAAAAGCCGGAGAATCCCATTTGTTTTTTAAGGGTTTTGACAAGCTGACGCATACCGGATTGTTTTTTGTGCTTACCATACTTACTTTGTATGGTTTGATCCGTAAACAAGCACGCCATCAGCTTTCAGCAGTTACATTTATAACAGTTTGTGTGCTGATGTTTTGGTTCGGCGGTGCAATCGAGTTGCTTCAGTGGAAGGTTTTTACGTACAGAAGTGCCGAATGGGCTGATCTTTTTTGTGATGTTTTAGGTTCATCAATGGCAATATTCAGTGTTTTAATTACTACAAATGCAATCCAAACGCAATATAAATAAAAAGCTCACGGCGGTTTTAATCGCTTCCTTGCTGTTTTCTTCCTGTGGTTTGTTCCACAAAAAATGCAACTGTCCGCACTTTCGGTACAGTTCTTTTCAACGTTAATCTCTTCCCGATTTTATGCTGACAAAAGAAGTATGGTTAAAACTCATGCTTCTTTTTTAAGTTTTTGCTGAGGTAATACAACTCGATTTTATGCCGATAAAAGAAGCATCAGTATTTTCAATATTAGTTAAATCTTATTTGGATTTAATTTAAATAAACGATATTTTTGTGGTGTAAAACAGACTCATGAGACTTTCACAATTGACAGTAGGAAAAAAGGGAATTATCAAAGAATTTACAGATTTGGAAATGTCTGTAAAATTGATGGAAATGGGTTGTTTGCCGGGAGAAGAAATTAGCATCCAGCGCATTGCGCCGCTTGGTGATCCGATTGCCATAAACGTTTCTGGCTATCAGTTGAGCTTGCGCAAACGCGAAGCCTCTACTATTATTCTACAATAATTTGCGTTGAAAACGGATTTAAAAGTTGCATTAGTAGGAAACCCCAACACCGGTAAATCCACACTTTTTAATGTGCTGACTGGTTTAAATCAAAAAGTCGGTAATTTTCCAGGAGTTACCGTTGATAAAAAAACAGGTTTCTGCACTTTGGCAGATGGCCGCCGTGCCGAAATTATTGATCTTCCCGGAACTTACAGCCTATATCCCAAAAGTAAAGACGAATCCATTGTTTTTTCGGTTTTGGCTGATCGTGCCAATGCGTATAACCCTGATCTGGTCATCATCATCCTGGATGCTTCCAACTTAAAACGTAATTTGCTGCTTTACACGCAGGTGGCTGATTTGAAAGTGCCGGTTATCGTGGCTTTAAACATGATGGATATGGCCAAAAAATCAGGCTTGGAAATTAATGTTGATCTACTTTCAAAAAAATTAGGTGTTCCCGTTGTGCCGATTTCTGCCCGCAAAGCCGAAGGAATTGAGGTGCTAAAAGAAGCAATCGGTTTTGCAAACCCCGTAGCTTTGCAGGAAGATACGATTGATATTGCGCAATTGGCCCCAGCTTTAATCCACAGTATTCGGGAAGAAATTTCAGTTGATAACGACTATTATGCTTTGCAGTTAGCGCATCAGCATGAATATATGCAGTTTTTATCGCCCCGACAAAATGAGCGGATAGAAAGTTTGGAGCAGGAGCACAGCTTTCATTCCCAAAAATCGCAAGCTACAGAAACCATTGCCCGTTATAATTTTATCAACGATGTACTTTTTGATGTAGTTACGCGTCAGGAACATTTTGCTGCCGAGGAAAGTTACAGCAACAAGATAGACCGCTTTCTCACCCATAAAATTTTTGGTTTCGTTATCTTCTTCGCCATTTTGATGTTCATTTTTCAGGCGATTTTTACGTGGTCGGCTTACCCGATGATGCTGATTGAGAATTTGTTTACCTGGCTTTCTACCACACTTCATCAAATTTTACCAGCCGGCCCGCTTACCAGTTTATTGCTGGATGGCGTAGTTGCCGGTTTAAGCGGCGTGCTGGTTTTTATCCCGCAAATTGCTATTTTATTTGCTTTCATTTCGATTTTGGAAGATACCGGTTATATGTCGCGCGTAACCTTTATGATGGACCGGATTATGCGAAAAGTGGGTTTAAATGGCAAATCCGTCGTGCCGCTAATTGGCGGTTTTGCCTGTGCCGTGCCATCCATTATGAGTACACGCACTATTGAAAACTGGAAAGACCGCATGATCACCATTATGGTTACGCCGCTGATTACCTGTTCGGCGCGTTTGCCGGTTTATACGCTGCTGATAGCGCTGGTGGTTCCGAATAGAAATGTTTGGTGGCTTTTTAATCTGCAAGGTTTGGCCATGATGGCAATGTATCTGTTCAGCGTTGTTTCGGCAGTAATTGTGGCCTGGGTTTTTAAGCTGATTTTAAAAAGCCGGGAGCGTGGTTATTTCATTATGGAGCTACCCGTTTACCGGATGCCGCGCTGGAAAAACGTTGGCTTGACGATGTACGAGCGGTCAAAAACGTTTGTGATCCAGGCCGGAAAAGTCATCATTGCTGTTTCTATTATTTTATGGGTGATGGCATCGTATGGGCCGGGGAAACGGATGGAGCAGATCGACCAAAAATACAGTAATGCTTCTTTTACAGCACAAAAATCAGCAACGCAACTAAAGCATTTAAAAGCAACCGATCAGCTAGAAAATTCTTACGCCGGTATTTTGGGCCATGCCATCGAGCCGGCCATCCGTCCGTTAGGTTTTGATTGGAAAATCGGTATCGCCTTGATTACTTCTGTTGCCGCACGCGAAGTTTTTGTAGGGACGATGGCCACCATGTATAGTGTGGATGGCAACGCCGACAAGTTGGATTCTGTGTTGGACAAGATGAAACATGCCAAAAATCCTGAAACCGGCCTGCCTGTATTTACCTTTGCCACAGCCATGTCGCTCATGATGTTTTACGCTTTTGCCATGCAATGCGCCAGTACAGTTGCCGTTGTTTATCGTGAAACTAAAGAATGGAAATGGCCGGCCATCCAGTTTGCTTACATGACCGTTTTGGCTTATGCTGCAAGTTTCATCACTTTTCATTTATTAAAATAATTCACGATTTTACGGCGTGGATAAAACCAAGATTTTAAAGCAATATATGCCCGAAGCAGCAGCACCGGTAATTGCCAAATGGATAGATTATTTTCAGTGCGAATTTAAAGTTTCCCGAAACCGCGGAACCAAATTTGGTGATTACCGTTCGCCTTTTGCCGGAAAAGGACATCGGATTTCTGTTAACTACGATCTCAATACTTATGCTTTTTTGGTAACTACGGTGCATGAGTTTGCTCATCTTTATACTTTTAACCAGCATCAGCATAAAGCCAAACCGCATGGCGCAGAATGGAAAAGCAATTTTAAGCGAATGATGAAGCCATTTTTTGATTTGGAGATTTTTCCTACGGATATTAAACACGTGATCCAAAATTATCTCGATAATCCCGCTGCTTCCAGTTGCTCTGATCTCACCTTATTTCGCGCCCTCAAAAAATATGATGTAAAAGAAGCATCGGTTGTTTTGGTCGAGAAAATACCGGCAAATGGTTTATTTAAGTGGAAAGACGGACGCATTTTCCGTCGGGAAGAATGCTTGCGGAAACGTTTTCGCTGTGTGGAAGTGAGTACAAACCGGGTTTATTTGTTTAATCCGGTTGCTGAAGTGGAGTTGGTTGCAAATAATTAACCTACATGTCTAGCATACTCAAATCAAACTTTGGCGGGATAATGTACCTCAGCTGTACCAAACCGCTGGAATATACTTGCTGATGGAGCAGCATCAAATCAAGCTTTTCTTTGCCTTGCTGAAAAAGAGGTTTTCCGCTGCCCAGAATTAACGGATGGACGGAGATCAAAAACTCATCCACCAATTTTTCTGCCATAAAAGAAGCAAACAGATCTGCACCGCCAAAAAGCCAAATATTTTTGCCTTCCTGTTCCCTAAAATCTTTTACAAACGAAACAAAATCAGCCCGGCGGATCACTTTTACCCCAAAATGTTCTTCTTTTATAAGCGTATCCGAAAACACATAAACAGCATGATCTTCAAAAACCCCCAATCCGGATTGCGCAATCAGTTCGTAGCTTTTTCTGCCCATAAACAAAGCATCGGTATCTTCGGCAAAATCTGTCAGGCCGTAATCCTGATCATTCAAGCACCAGTCAATTTCACCATTTGGTCCTTCAATATAACCATCCAAACTGGTAGCAATGTTTAATGTAATTTTGCGCATAGGTTTTTGTTGTTCATAGTTTTTAGATCATGGTTAATAGATAATAGCTAATAGTTGATAGAAGCTTCTATGATCCATCAGCAATAAACTATCAGCTATAAACCATTAACTCTCTCCGTTCTTCTCCTGCCACTGCTGGCTAAAAGATTTTTGGGCTACTTCCGGCATTTCCCGCAAATGTCCCCAACTGGTTTTGAAAAGGAATTTTAAGAAAAAGTTTTTGGTTTTGCCGCCGAAATAATCAGTCAGTTTCCGGCTCAGCATTCCTTTTTTCCACAAAGCCCAGCCCCATTTTTCTTTAATCGGGTTGAGGTTTTGCTTCACCGAATCGCGCCGGTTAAGCAGCAGCATTTTATGCAGGTCAATTTTCACCGGACAAACCTCAGAACATTTTCCGCACAAACTCGAAGCATAACTCAGATGCTTAAACTCTTCCATGCCTTTGGTGTGCGGCGTAATGATCGAACCGATTGGACCGCTGTACGTAGTTTCGTAAGCGTGGCCGCCGATGTTTTTATAAACCGGGCAAGCATTTAAGCAAGCACCGCAACGGATGCAGTACAAACTTTGCCGCTGGTCTTTTTGGGCGAGGAGATTTGTCCGGCCGTTATCCAGCAAAATCACATACATTTCTTCCGGTCCGTCGGTCTCCGGAGCTTGCCGCGGTCCGCTTAAAATTGAATTATAAACCGTTAAGTTTTGTCCGGTTCCATGTGTAGAAAGCAGCGGCCAGAACAAATCCAGATCAGCGATAGAAGGAATCATCTTTTCAATCCCAACAATGGCAATATGAATTTTGGGGAAAGTGGTGCAAAGCCGTGCGTTTCCTTCATTTTCTGTGATGGCGATACTGCCTGAATCTGCAATTAAAAAGTTGGCACCGGTGATACCAACATCAGCATGAACATATTTGGCACGCAGCAGTTCGCGCGCTTTCATCGTCAGTTGTTCCGGCGTGGCATCTATCGGCGTGCCAAAACGTTCGTTAAAAAGTTTCGCAATATCTTCTTTAGATAAGTGCATGGCCGGCGTAACAATATGATACGGTTTTTGGCCAAGCAGCTGCACAATATATTCGCCCAGATCGGTTTCCAAGCTTTCAATATTATTTTTGGTAAGGAATTCGTTCAAATGAATTTCCTCCGTTACCATCGACTTGGCTTTGACTACTGTTTTTGCACCTGTTTTTTGGATGATGTTCAGGATTTCTTTTTGCGCTTCTTCTGCATCATTTGCCCAAATCACTTTGCCGCCGCGCCGTTGGAAATTGGCTTCAAACTCAGGCAAAAGCTTGTCTAAGTTTTCCATCACTTTCCACTTGATTACATGCGCTTTTCGTTTTGCATTTTCCAAATTGGCCAAACGCGAAATGCCGCGGGCAACGGCAGCATCGTACTTTCCGATATTGTGGTTGATGATGCCGCGATGCTTCAGGTCAAAAGCTTTCGCTTCCGCATTCACAATAAAATCTTCGGCAGTTTTGGACATGCTGTAAAATTAAGGATTTAACTTTTAACGCAAAAACTGCACGCTTCGTTGTAATGATACTGATTTTAAGGTGATAAAAACAGCATGAGCATTATTGGCTGTCCGTCATGTCATTTTTGGCATCCACAACCGGCCGTTTATCACGGTTAGCCAAATCCCAACCGGTATAAAAAACTAATTGCGCACGTTTGGCCAAAGCCGGAAAATTGATTTTGCTCACTTCATCTCCGGGCCGGTGATAATCTTCATGCACACCATTGAAATAAAAGATAATCGGCACTCCATGTTTTGCAAAATTGTAATGATCGGAACGGTAATAGAAGCGGTTCGGGTCTTTCGGATCATCATATTTATAATCCAATTTGAGCTTGGTATAAGTTTGATTAGCTTGCTCGCCAACTTCATGCAAAGTCGAACTTAACTTGCTTGAACCAATCACATAAACATAATCCGCAGAGTCCGGCTTACCTTTGTATTCTTCGCCCACACGGCCAATCATATCAATATTCAGATCGGTAATGGTTTTTTCTAACGGGAAAACCGGATGATCGGTGTAATATTCTGATCCAAGCAAACCTTTTTCTTCGCCCACATTGCCCAGAAACAAAATGCTGCGGCGCGGGCCATGGCCGGCTTTTTTAGCTTCAGTAAAAGCACGGGCAATTTCCAGTACGCCAGTTGTTCCGGAGCCGTCATCATCTGCGCCGTTGTTTACCTTGTCTGTTCCGCTTTTGGTCAAACCTATGTGATCGTAATGGGCAGAAATCACCAGCAATTCATCTTTTAAATCCGTTCCGGGTAAATATCCGAGCACATCTACTGCTTTTACATCCTTATTTTGCTGGCTAACTGCAACCGAAAAATCAGCTTTAACAGCTTGCGTTTGCGGTGTTCCGTTTTGGTCGATAGCTGTTTTTAACGCTTCAAAAGTTTTGCCGCTATTTTTCAAAAAAACATCAGCAATTTTTGGTGAGATAGTGATGATTGCAGCGCGTTCGGCTTGTTCATTACCTGTTTTGATAATCAGGCGGCCAGCATTCAAATCGTAGTTCATTTGTGCCATCCGTTGTAGCAAAGCTTCCAGATCCGGGTTTACGGCCAAGATCAGTGCCGGTTTTTTGCTGAGTAAATATTGTAAGCGTTTGTTCCGGTTGGTGCTCCAATCTGAAGCGGTGGCAGTTTTTGTTACTGCGGAAACACCGTTTTTCATCGGTTCACCTTTGTTGATAAACAGCACTACTTTGCCGGTAATATCCATGTTTTTCAGGTCATCATAGTTTTCGCTGCCGATACCGTAGCCGATAAATACTACTTCTTTTACCGCTATATTTTTGGTGGAAGCAGTTCCGCTGATATAAAAATCTTTTCCGGAAGCAAATTCTGTATTGTTTACTTTGAAATTATCCGCGTATAAACTCGTTTCAACCAAAGGGACATTGAAAAAATAAGAACCGTTTACCGGTGCTTGCAAACCAAGTTTTTTAAACTCTCCGGCGATGTAATTGGCTGCTTTTTCTGCGCCTGGTTTGCCGGTTTCGCGTCCTTCAAAAGCATCCGAAGCCAGGATGCTTAAATGTTTCCGGGCATCTTCGGCAGTAATATAAGCAGCGTACTTTTGTTGGATCGGATCAGGTTTCTGTGCTTTTGCACAACTTAAAACAGCAAAAGGAAGCAGGTATAGTAAGGTCTTTTTCATTTTAAATTAATATTTAGCAGGAGATTTTGCTGACACGAGTGGCGTGCCGGCCGCCTTCAAAATCGGTATTTAGGAATGTTGTGGTGATTTCCTGTGCTTCTTTTATCGATATAAATCTGGCGGGCAGGCAAAGTATGTTAGCATTATTGTGTTTTCGGGCGAGGCTTGCCAGTTCGATATTCCAGCAAATGGCTGCGCGGATGCCCTGGTGTTTGTTGGCCGTGATGGCAATGCCGTTTCCGCTTCCACAAATCAATATGCCTAAATCAAATGCTGTATTTTCAACAGCAAAAGCAACGGAATGCGCAAAATCAGGATAATCAACCGAACCGGAAGAATACGTACCAAAATCTTTTAACTCGCAATTACTCAAAAATAACCGCAACGCTCCCTTGTATTCAAACCCAGCATGATCTGCACCGATTGCTATTTTTAGCATATAAAAACTGTTGTTCAGGATAAAAGTAAATAAATGCAGACGAAGAAACAGCAATTAAGCCATCAACTCAGCACTTTTTTTATTGCGTTTACGCTCAACGGCCGCGGCTACAAAAATACTTGCTTCGTACAATAAAAATAGTGGGATACTTACAATTGTCATAGTCAGCATATCCGGAGTTGGTGTTACCACAGCCGCTATAATCAGTATAATTACGATGGCATAGCGGCGGGTTTCGCGCATAAACTTTGGAGTCATAATTCCGACGCTTGCCAATACATAAATCAATATTGGTAATTCAAAAACTAACCCGGAGGCAATGGTTAAGGTAGCTACAGATGATATGTAGGAATCGATATCGAACAAATTTTGTATGCGTGAACTTACCGTATAAGTGGCTAAAAAGTGTAAAGACATGGGTGTGATTACATAATAACCAAATAATACGCCTACAAAAAACAATAAGCTGGTGTAAATTACAAAGCCACTTGCGGCCTTACGCTCTTTTTCATGCAGAGCTGGCTTTATGAAACGCCAAACTTCCCATAATAAATAGGGTACGCCGAGTGTTAAACCGATCATTAACGAAGAGTTTATCTGTAGTGTAAACTGACCTGCCATTTCTGTATTAATCAGGCTAATGTGGAACTCGCTGAAGCAGAAATTGCGGCCTAAAGCGTTACCTACACTACACATGGTACGATAAGTCCAGAAATCAGGGTTACTCGGCCCCATAATTATATTAGCGAAGATCCAATCATAATAGGCAAAAACAAAACCGGTAATTACGATAATGGCGATGGCCGATCTAATTAGATGCATTCGCAAGGCATCCAAATGGTCAAAAAAAGACATTTCTGATTCCAGGGTTGTACCTTTGCCTTTTAATGCTTTAAACAGTTTATTATCTTTAAGATCGCTCATATTGCAGTAGAAACAAAAATACCATTCCGATGGGATTTAGAATGGTATTTACGTTTAAATTTATAATCAGTTTTTTAGTCTTCGGTGTATTCAAAAGTTTCCATAAACTTTGTGGTAAAGTTGCCTGCCCTGAAATTGGGGTCTTGCAAAAGTTTAAGGTGAAAAGGGATCGTAGTTTTGATGCCTTCGATCACAAATTCACTTAAAGCACGCGACATGGTATTCAAGGCTTCTTCGCGGGTTTGCGCCACACAAATCAGCTTGGCAATCATCGAATCGTAATTTGGTGGGATAACGTAGCCGGAGTAAACATGCGTATCTACCCGAACACCATGGCCGCCCGGCGAATGAAAATTAGTGATTTTTCCGGGTGAAGGGCGGAAATTGTTCAGCGGGTCTTCTGCGTTAATGCGACATTCGATTGCGTGCATCGTTGGTTCATAATTTTTTCCGGAGATTGGGACGCCTGCTGCTACTTTTATCTGCTCTTTTATCAGATCAAAGTTGATCACTTCTTCTGTAACCGGATGTTCTACCTGGATGCGGGTGTTCATCTCCATAAAATAAAAATCACGGTTTTTATCCACCAAAAATTCTACCGTTCCGGCACCTTCATATTGTACAGCTTTGGCACCTTTTATGGCCGCTTCGCCCATTTTACGGCGCAATTTTTCGGTCATGAACGGCGAAGGAGATTCTTCAACTAATTTTTGATGACGGCGCTGGATCGAGCAATCGCGCTCGGATAGATGACAAACTTTGCCAAATTGATCTCCGATTACCTGTATTTCAATATGTCGCGGATCTTCAACATATTTTTCTAAGTAGATGCCATCATTTCCAAAAGCGGCACCGGCTTCGGCACGGGCAGAATCCCAGGCAGCTTCAAAAGCAGCATCTTTCCAAACAATGCGCATTCCGCGGCCTCCGCCACCGGCAGTTGCTTTTAAAATGATGGGATAACCAATCTTGTTGGCCACTTGGATGCCTTGTTTTACATCCGTTAGCAAACCTTCTGAACCCGGAATAGTAGGCACACCAGCTTTTTTCATGGTATCTTTTGCGGAGGCTTTATCGCCCATAGCATCAATCTGATCCGCAGTGGCACCAATAAATTTGATCCCGTATTCCGCACAAATAGCAGAAAACTTGGCATTTTCAGACAAAAAACCATAGCCAGGATGGATGGCATCGGCATTGGTTAATTCGGCTGCGGAAATTATATTCGGGATGTTGAGGTAAGAATCTTTGCTGGGTGGCGGGCCGATGCAAACCGCTTCATCCGCAAAACGAACGTGCAGGCTATCACGATCCGCAGTAGAATAAACGGCTACTGTTTTTATCCCCATTTCTTTGCAGGTGCGGATAATGCGTAATGCAATTTCACCACGGTTAGCAATCAATATTTTTTTGAACATTACTTAGATAAGCTTTTGACAATGAATGGCTAAGGCAAATTTATGCCGATAAAAACAGTATGGTGTTTTAAGCCGGATCTACTAAAAACAAAGGCTGATCATATTCTACCGGAGATGCATTATCTACCAGCACTTTAACAATGCGGCCGGATACTTCAGATTCAATTTCGTTAAACAACTTCATTGCTTCGATAATGCAGAGCACATCTCCGCCTTTAATTTCATCGCCCACATTTACAAAAAGTGGTTTTTCCGGTGATGCCGAGCGATAAAAAGTACCAATCATCGGCGATTTTACAGTGATGTATTTGGAGGTATTATCTACCGGAGCGGTAGTAACAATTGGTGTGGTAACTGTAATAGACGGAACAACTGTAGTTTCTGCGGTTGCTGCGGGCAAAGTAGTGGTTACCGAAGCAGTTTGCGGCTGGTTTGTTTTGATGGTAATTTTGAAGTCCTGCTGTTCAATAGAAACCTCATTAACCCCTGATTTGGAAACGAATCGGATTAAATCCTGAATTTGCTTAATATCCATGTCCATATTGTTGTTTCGTGTAATTGATTAGGATAATTTATATTTGGCAGGCTAATTTATCATTAAATAATAAAAAACGAGATAAAATCAGTAGGCCCATTTAAGATAAGCCGAACCCCAGGTAAAGCCTCCGCCAAAAGCAGCCAAAACCAAGTTATCACCTTTTTTAAGTTTACTTTCCCATTCCCATAAACATAGCGGAATGGTGCCATTCGTGGTGTTGCCGTAGCGTTCAATGTTAACCATTACTTTTTCCTGCCCAACGCCCATCCGGTTGGCGGTTGCATCAATAATGCGTTTGTTGGCCTGATGCGGAACCAGCCAATCCACATTTTCTGCAGTAAGGTTGTTGCGCTTCATGATCTCGGCTGCTGCTTCCGCCATGTTGGTTACGGCAAATTTAAACACTGCTTTTCCTTCTTGGTAAACGTAATGTTCACGTGCATCGATTGTTTCTTGGCTGGTTGGTTTTACAGAACCGCCCGCTTTTTGATGCAAGTGAATAATTCCGTTGCCATCACTATGCAAGTTGGCATCGATCAAGCCATAGCCTTCCATATTTGGTTCGAGTAAAACAGCACCGCAACCATCACCAAAAATAATGCAAGTTGCACGATCCTGATAATCAACTATAGATGACATTTTATCGCCAGCCACCACAAGCACTTTTTGGTGCATTCCGCTTTCAATAAACTGTGCGCCAACAGTCAATCCATATAAAAACCCGGAGCAGGCTGCTTGCAAATCAAATCCCCAGGCTTTATTTGCGCCAACTTTAGCACTGATGATATTGGCAGTAGCCGGAAAAGGCATATCCGGTGTGGTGGTGCACAATATCAGCAAGTCAATTTCTTCCGGGCTGATACCGCGTTTTTCAAGTAATCCTTTAATTGCCGGAACTGCTAAATCTGAAACGCCCAAACCTTCGCCTTTTAAAATGCGACGCTCGCTAATGCCGGTCCTGCTCAGTATCCATTCGTTATTGGTATCCACCATGGTTTCTAATTCCTGGTTAGTTAGCACATAATCAGGCACATAACCATTTACAGCAGTAATTGCGGCATAAATTTTATCCATCTTGCTATTAAAGGAAAGCTTGTTTGATTTTGTCAATCAGGCCGGATTCGACTGTATTTCTGGAAAGCATAATCATGCTTTTGATGGCTCCCGGATTAGAAATTCCGTGGCCGATAATCACAGGTGCATTGACACCCAAAATCGGGCTTCCACCGTATTGTTCGTAGTTAAAGCGATCAAAAAATTCATCCCGGATACCTTTTTTTGACGTTACATCGTAAAAGTTCTCTGCTAATTTTAAGATCACATTTCCGGTGAAGCCGTCGCAAACAAAAACATCAGCCTGATCTGTAAACAAGCCACGGCCTTCTATATTACCCACAAAATTAAATTGCTGATGACCATCCATAAGCGGGTAGGCGGCTTGGGAAAGCAAATTGCCTTTTTCTTTTTCTTCGCCAATATTGATTAAACCCACTTTCGGATTGTTAATATGGTATAATGATTCTGCCATCAGGCTTCCTAAAATACCAAATTGCACTAAAGTATCGGGCTTACAATCTGCATTGGCACCAACATCAAGGATGATGCCGTGGCCACCATTCAGTTTCGGAACAATACCTGCAATAGCAGGCCGAATAACCCCTGCAATAGCTTTGACGCTAAACATGGCACCAACCAACATGGCACCGGTGTTTCCAGCAGAAGCAAAAGAATCAAGCTTACCCTCTTTCAGCATAGAAAAACCAATACCGATGCTCGAATTTGGTTTTTGGGCAATTGCTTTGGTTGGATGTTCGCCCATACTGATAATTTCGGTAGTATGAACATATTCAAAACGGTTTTCGTCGAAATTATTTCCCCTGATTATTTTCAGGGCAATAGCCTGATCGCCGATTAAAACCAGTTTTTCACCAGGCAATAAAAAGTCATAGCTGGCAATTGCACCTAAAACTGCTGCTTCAGGAGCAAAATCGCCACCCATAATATCCAAGCCAAGCTTCATTTCAGAAAATCAAACTAAGCTATTGCTGTACGTTCAATCAGTAATTTACCATTGAAGTAAACATTACCATCAACCGTGTATGCTCTGTGTGGCAAATGTACTGCACCAGTAGTTTTGCAGGTGGTTAAAGTTGGGGCTTCAGCTTTATAGTGTGTACGGCGTTTATCTCTTCTGGATTTAGATATTTTTCGTTTTGGATGTGGCATGATTCAACAGTATTTAAAATTTATTTTATATTCTTTAACACGTTCCAACGCGGGTCCGGGTCAACATTCTTTTCATCTTCTTCGCTTTGCGAAAGCTTTTTCAGCTGATCCAGCGTTTCCTGATCGCAATAAGGTGTGTTGCCAATATCATTGCAAACACTTGTTAATGGCATGGCCAGGTTAATGTATTCATAAATCAAACCAGACAAATCAAGCTCAAAATCATTTCGTGTCAGGTACATGATTTCATCGTCTTCTTCCTCCGGTTCTGCTTCACCAAACTTAACAATTTGCCGTTCTTCTATGGCAACTGTTTCCGGAAATTCCGACAAGCAATGATCGCATGAACGATCAACCGTTCCATTGATTTCAAAATTGAGCAACAGCATTGTTTCCTGTTTGTCCAGATCAACCTTGCAATTTAATTGTCCTTTTTTTACAAGAGAATATTCAAATTCATTAAAAAAAGCATCTGTAATTTCAAACTCAAACTGGTGTTTTCCAAGTTTCAGCCCCTTAAAAGGAATCGAATATGCTTTAAGCGTTTTCAATGAGCGGTAATTAGCCCGCAAATTTAGGAAAATTTACCCAATCAGAAATAGTTTTTTCAAAATGAAAATTAGGTGATAAAAGAAGTATTGGTTAGAATATTTTCATTCCATAAATCAATCTTTTGAAATGCAAAATTATCTTCCTTTTTTCCACCTTTCTCACATTTCAAAAATCTATTTTCACCATTTTTGAATTGTGAAAATTTCTAATCCCGATCGCGGCTAAACTTGCTAAACTTTAGTGGATTTTCTGATAGTTCTGCCAATTCCGTTCGGTTTTTAACCACATGAATTGCTGTAAACATCGCCTCGCGGAAAGAAGTTGGCGAGGCCATATTTTTCCCGGCAATACCATATCCGGTTCCGTGATCGGGCGAAGTTCGGACCTTATTTAAACCAGCTGTAAAATTCACACCCAGATCAAAAACAGTATTTTTAAACGGAATCAAACCTTGATCGTGGTACATAGCCAGCACGGCATCAAAGTTTTTGTACGTTCCGTTGCCAAAAAAACCATCGGCAGGAAAAGGGCCGGAAGCCAAAATTCCTTCTGCATTCGCATGTTCTACAGCCGGAATAATGGTTAATTGTTCTTCAATGCCGATCAAACCATTGTCGCCGGCGTGCGGATTCAAACCCAAAACGGCAATGCGTGGTTTCCTGATCCAGAAATCCTGCTTCAAACTCTGGTTCATCAAATTCAGTTTCGATAGAATGTTGGCTACCGTAATTTTCTCACTGATCTGCGAAACCGGAATATGGCCGGTAACCACGCCGACACGCATTTCATCGCTTACCAAAAACATCAGCGAATCTGCCGCGCCACAGCGTTTCTGCAAATATTCCGTGTGGCCGGGGAAGTTAAATTGCTCGCTTTGGATGTTGTGTTTGTTGATCGGTGCGGTAACCAAAGCATCAATTTTACCTTCAATCAGATCATTGGTTGCCCTTTCCAAAGAGATAAAAGCATATTTCCCGCCGGTTTCGTTGGCTTCGCCGAAGTTGATTTTCACATCTTCTTCCCAGCAATTGATTAGGTTTGGTTTTCTCGGGTTTGCCTCGCCGGGTTCTGCAATTACGTTAAAACTAAAATCATTCAAACCCAGATTTTTTCGGTTATAAGAAGCAATTTTGGTATTGCCGTAAACAATCGGTGTGCAGTAATTCATCATCAGCGGTTCGGCCAGCGTTTTGATAATCACTTCCATGCCGATGCCGTTCACGTCGCCGATGCTGATCCCGACTTTTATTTTTTCACTCATTGGAGTTTTGTTAATCGATACAAATAAAACCTATCCGCTTTAAAAACCGGACAAAGCACAAATATGACGTATTTTGTAGCAATTAAAGGAGCACATGCAATTAGTAAAAGCCAAAAAACATTTAGGGCAACATTTTTTGACCGATAAAAACATTGCCGCCAAAATTGTGAACAGTTTAAATTCGGAAGGACAGGTGCTGGAAGTTGGGCCGGGCATGGGCATTTTATCTGATTTTTTGTTGCAGAAACCCGAACTGGACATTTTTTTGGTTGATATTGATACCGAATCTTACCAGTTTTTGCAGAAAAAATATCCGCAATTAGGCCAAAAATTAATCAATGCTGATTTTTTGCAGATGGATTTCGATGCTGTTTTTACCGGTACTTTTTCGATCATCGGAAATTTTCCGTACAATATTTCTTCGCAGATTTTATTTAAAGTGCTGGATAACCGCAATAAAGTTCCGGAAGTAGTTGGCATGTTCCAGAAAGAAGTGGCCGAACGTTGTGCCGCCAAACCGGGAAGCAAAGAATACGGAATTCTAAGTGTTTTTTTGCAGGCTTATTACAAAGTAGAATATTTATTTACGGTGAAAGCAGGCGTTTTTAACCCGCCACCAAAAGTGCTTTCGGGTGTGATGCGCCTCAGCAGAAATGAAATTAAGGAACTAGCTTGTGATGAAAAACTGTTTTGGCAGGTTGTAAAAGCCGGCTTTAACCAGCGGCGGAAAACGTTGCGCAATGCGCTTTCTTCGCTCCTCAACAAAGAAAAAATGACAGAAGAACCGATGCTGGATTTACGCGCCGAAAGGTTGAGTGTTGCTGATTTTGTGAGGTTGACCAATATGATTGAGGAGAATAAATAGAATTGTGATATAAATTACTTGTAAATAAAATATATATGATAGCAACTAAGCCTAAAAAATTCTGCTTTGTTCTGATGCCATTCGACAGTGAATTTGAGGACATTTATGCTTTAGGAATAAAACAAAGCTGCATTGATGCTGGTGCATATTGCGAAAGAGTTGATGAGCAAATATTCAATGAATCAATTTTGGATAGAATTTACAATCAAATATCAAAGGCTGATATAGTTATTGCTGATATGACAAATAGAAATCCAAACGTTTTTTATGAGGTTGGGTACGCGCACGCATTAGGAAAGACAACAATATTGTTGACTAAAAACTCTGACGATATACCATTTGATTTAAAGCATTTTCCTCATATTATATACAACAATAAAATTGGGAAACTAAAAGAAGATTTAACACAAAGAGTAAGGTGGTGCGTAGAAAACGAAAACTTAGATGAAAGTAATCAGAAAGTAGAAATAGATATTTTTCTTGGAGACAAAAGTTTGAGTTCTAAAAATGTAGAATATATTACTAACAAAGACGAAAACCCATCACCTCAATTCACTTTACATAATAATAATTTTATTACATACAATCCAGGTGACTATCAAGTCGGGATAATTACAGACAAAAATTATGTAGCACTAATTCAACGGAAAGCAGGAAAAACAATTGAATTACCTGATGGAAATATGCTTCACATGTGTCAGTTGATTGAAGAAATTCTGTATCCAAACTCATACACCACATTTAGAATTATGCTTGAACGTAAGTATAAACACATAGATGATGATCATAGAAAAGAAATGGAATGGATATATAATGAAGAACAAGAAATTATAATTAGAATTTTTACTTCAAGCGGAACAAGAGACTTCAATTTGAAAGTGAAGTATAAAGAATAAACTATATTTTTTTGATGTATTCTACAAGATGCTAAATTACAATAGCCGCCTAAACCCATTCTAATTTATCCAGTATCTTTGCTCTCAAAATGAAATTACTGTGTCCATTACAACTCCCAATAAAAAAATATTAATCGTCGATGATCTCCATCCAGCTTTCGCCCAAGCTGCGGAAAAATTAGGTTATGCCTGCACCATCGATGCTTCTTTTACCCGAGAAAAAACGTTAAGCGTAATTGCAGATTATCAAGGTTTGGCTATCAGAACTAAATTTCAGGTCGATCAGGAAATAATCGATGCCGCACCAAAGCTTCAATTTATTGCGCGTGCCGGTGCCGGAATGGATAACATCGACGAAATTTATGCCGATAAAAGAAGCATCGCCTGCATCAACGCGCCCGAAGGAAACAGCGATGCCGTGGGCGAACATGCCGTTGGTTTGCTGCTTTCGCTGATGAATAATTTTAGGAAAGCAGATCTGGAAATCAGAAATGGCATTTGGGACCGCGAAGGCAACCGCGGCTACGAACTGAAAGGTAAAACCGTCGGCATTGTAGGTTACGGGCACATGGGCAAAAGCTTCGCCCAAAAACTAAGCGGTTTTGGTGTGGAAGTGATTGCTTATGATAAATACAAAACCGGTTTTTCCGATAAGTTTGCACGCGAAGTAAGCATGGAAGAAATTGTGCGGTTAAGCAATGTCGTCAGTTTTCACATTCCGCTTACGTCGGAAACCAAAGGAATGGTGGACGATGAATATCTGTTCCATTTCCGCAAACCGATTTTTCTGCTGAATACTTCTCGCGGAGAAATCGCCAAAGTGCAATCTATTTTAAACGGAATCAGAAGCGGAAAAATCCTCGGTGCAGGTTTAGATGTTTTGGAAACTGAAAAGTTTCCGGCTTTGGGAGAACAAAGCTGGTTTGAAGAATTAAAAGCTTCTGGTAAAGTTTTGTTAACGCCACATATCGCCGGCTGGACCTTTGATTCGTACCGAAAAATAAGCGAAGTGCTGGCCGAAAAACTGAAAAATTTGGAGTTTAAGGTTTAAAATTTTTATCTTCGTTCTGACAAAAACAAGACTATGCAGGCAAGCCGGTGTAGTCTTGTTTGTTTTTTAAAAACGGTGCATCCTTCTTTTTCGGGAGGATGTTTTTAGTTTATAACAACCAGGACTTAAAAATATTGATCATGGCAGAAGTTGCTTACTACACAAAAGAAGGTTTAGAGAAATTGAAGGAAGAACTGCAGTTTTTAAAAACAGAAGGCCGCGCATCCATTGCCAAAGCCATTGCCGAAGCGCGCGACAAAGGTGATCTGTCGGAAAATGCAGAATATGATGCGGCAAAAGAAGCACAGGGTTTGCACGAAGGGAAAATTGCAAAGTTGGGCGAAGTTTTGGCCAATGCCCGCTTGCTGGACGAATCTAAGATGGACACCTCTAAAGTGCTGGCTTTATCCATCGTTAAAATAAAAAATTTGAAAAGCGGTGCTGTGATGCAGTATCAATTAGTATCTGAAACGGAAGCTGATTTTAAGGCCGGAAAAATTTCGGTTTCTTCGCCGATTGCCAAAGGTTTGCTGGGCAAAAAAGTAGGCGATAAAACAGAAATTACAGTTCCGGCCGGCAAGATCGAGTTTGAAATTATGGAGATTAGCAGATGATTTTAGTTCATAGATAATAGTTTATTGTTCCTCAACCAATCATTAACCCAAAAACATGTCAACCATATTTTCAAAAATAATTTCCGGAGAAATCGAAGCGTACAAAGTTGCAGAAAGTATTGATTTTCTGGCTTTTCTGGATGTAAGTCCGCTTGCGATGGGCCACACCTTGGTGATTCTTAAAAAAGAAGTAGATTATTTATTTGCTTTGGATGACGAAACTTACAACGGCTTAATGATCTTTACTAAAATTGTAGCCGAAGGTATTAAAAGAGTAATTCCGTGCATCAAAGTTGGGGTTGCGGTGATTGGCTTGGAAGTTCCTCATGCACACATTCATTTAATTCCGATGAATGAGGTGAGCGATATGAATTTTTCCAAACCAAAACTAAGTTTCAGCAAGGAAGAAATGGAAATTACTGCGGAGAAAATTAAAGAAGCTTTGCGGGAAGATTAAGATTTTATGCCGATAAAAGAAGCATTGTGCTAAATTGCCAATGCTTCTTTTACAGTGCTTTTTTTGCAATCACCGCTGGCGAAGCCACTCGTTTCGTATTGTCTTTCACAAAAGATTCCCAACCCGTATAGCTTTTTTTATCACCATTTTTTGTCCCGATTTTTTGAAAAGAATGGCAAACGGCAACGGCTAAACCATCGGTAGCATCCAAAAAATCTGGCGTTTCGTTAAATTTCAATAGGTTTTGCAGCATGGCCGCCACTTGCTCTTTACTGGAATTCCCATTTCCGGTAATGGATTGCTTGATTTTCCGTGGCGAATATTCTGTAATTTCTACATTTCTGGACAATGCCGCCGACATCGCCACACCTTGCGCCCTACCCAGTTTCAACATCACCTGGATATTTTTACCATAGAAAGGTGCTTCAATCGCCAAACAATCCGGGTGATAATTGTCAATCAAAGCAACCGTTTTTTCAAAAATACGTTGTAGTTTCAGCATGTGGTCATCCAAATGGTCCATTTTTACCACGCCCAAACTCAGCAGTTCCAGTTTTTGCCCGTTCTCTTTCACCAGGCCGTAACCCATTACTTTCGTTCCCGGGTCGATCCCCAAAATAATCCGCTCCTTCGATTTTTCCACCTGCATAAAACAAGTATAGCCCAAATCCGTAACATTGCAAAAAAAATCCCTTTGGCCCGCATTGCCCGTAAAACGTTAAGCTATTTATTAAAAATCGGTATCGTCGTCCTCACCCTTTGGTTTGTTTACCGGCACATCAACCACAACAAAAACCTGGCGCAATTTGTAAACCGTATCCATAAAATCGGCCAGGCGGAAGTTTATACAGCCATAAGTTTCGTTACGTTTTTAATGCTGATCAACTGGCTTTTAGAAGCCGTAAAATGGAAATACCTAACGCAACTACTCGAAAAAATGAGTTTGTGGAAAGCTATCGAAAGCGTTTTCTGCGGATTGACGATGGCCGTCATCACCCCAAACCGCATTGGTGAATACGGTGGGCGCATTTTATATTTACCACCAAGAAAACGCATCCACGGTATTTTTGCAATGGCCGTTGGTTCGTTCGGGCAAAATACGGTTACCAACGTGGTTGGCACGCTGTCGTTGCTGTATTTTATTTACACTTATCAGCATTTAGATCGCTGGCTTTCCCTGGGGATCACGTTGCTTGGTGCTGTTTTTATCACTGCTTTTTTGTTGTTCTACTTCCGTATCCGCTGGCTGGTTTTTTTGCTGGATAAAATTAAATTCCTTCAAAAATACCATCGTTTTTTTGGGATTATGGCTAAGTACAGTTTCCCGCAATTGGTTTATATTATGCTGCTGAGCCTGGCCCGTTTCATCGTTTTTTCTTCCCAATATTATATCCTGATCCATATCTTACTACCTGATTTAAAGCTTGTTCCGGTGATACTGATGGTGTTTAACCTGTTTTTTATCCAGTCGGCCATTCCCTCGCTGGATCTGCTGGATGTTGGCGTGCGTAATTTTATCGCCACTTATCTGTTCAGTTTTATCACCACGCAATCGGTGGCTATTATGGCCTGCGTTTCGTGTATCTGGCTGATCAATTTGATAATTCCGGCTATTTTAGGGGCTTTTTTCGTACTTAAACTCAACTTCTTTGGCAACAATACTTAGCTCGGCAGCAATCCTGTTCACCGTTTTATACGTCCTCCTTTTTGTGTTTTTGATCAAAGGATGGCTCAGCATCAAACCAAGTTTTGGGCTGATAAAAACAGTATGTCAAACCAAAGTAACCGTGCTGGTTGCGGCTCGAAATGAAGAAGCCGGCATTCGCCAAACCATCAAAGATATTTTGGCGCAGCAATATCCGAAACACTTGATGGAAGTGATTATTGTTGATGACCATTCGACCGACCGCACGGCTGAAATTATTTTGGGTTATGCTGATCGCGGTGTAAAATTGCTGCAACTTAAAGAAGATCAGCAATTAAACTCTTACAAAAAGAAAGCCATCAGCGAAGCCATCAAACTTTCTACAGGCGATTTGATGGTGGCTACCGATGCCGACTGCCGCATGGGCGTGCACTGGCTGCAAGCCATCGTGGGCCGTTTTGAAACCAGCGATGTACTGATGTTGTCCTCGCCGGTTGCTTTTTTTGAAGAGAAAAATTTATTTGAGCAGATGCAAACGCTGGAATTTTCGGCTTTTATCGGTTTGGGTGCGGCCACCATTGGCAACAAAAAAGCGTCTACCTGCAACGGCGCAAATTTGGCCTATAAAAAAAGCATTTTCAATGAAGTAGGCGGCTTTAAAGGGATTGATGATCTGGCTTCGGGCGATGACGAACTACTTCTGCAAAAAATTGCGGCCAAATATCCTGACAGGATCGGTTTTTTGAAAAACCGGGAAGCTATCGTTTACACTTATGCCAAGCCAACTTGGGAAGAATTTAAGCAGCAACGCCGCCGCTGGGCATCCAAATCCATCAAATATAAAGACAAAGCGATTGTAGCTTTGGCCGTTGGTTTCTGGCTTTTCAATGCCGTGATTTTGATTAATCTTGTGGCCGGGATTTTCAATCCGTTTTATCTCGAAGTAGCTGCTTTACAATTAATTGCGAAGATTTTTGCGGAAGGTATTTTCCTGTTATTGATCAATGCTTTTTTTAAGCGGCAAAAACTGTTGTTGCTTCTGCCGATCGGTTCGCTGCTGCATGTTTTTTATGTGGTTTACATCGGTATCATCGGCAACAAAAGTACGTATGAATGGAAAGGCCGAAAAGTGCATTGACATATTTTATCAAAAAAACGAATATAGTTTGAAACAGAACACGCTATATTTAAGCCATAAATATCCTATTTGATTAAACATTGACAAACCCTGTTCCATCGGCTTCCAACCGGAAAATTTTCTTGCATAATAAGCTTGCTGTAGCAGGTTTGTTGTTGATTTTGCTCGCCTCGCTGCTGGCTGTTTTAGGTTATTTAATTACGCCTGATGGCACGCCGCAGGCCAACGATATGCTGGTTCAGCTTAGCCTGAAAAAACCCGGAACGTCTTTTACCCTGCTTCGGATCAAAAAAGAAGGCCATCCGGATGCGGTAGGTTTTTTGCAAAAAATGCTTTTCGGGCAGCCGTCAGTTTGGCGCAATATCCCGATTACTTCCTATCGTTTTGCTGGAGATGAAATTTATGTCCGTGAATATATCGGCGATGAAGATGTATCCGCAGAAACTGCTTTCAACATCCAAAAAATAGCCGATAAAAGAAGCATTGCCTCCGCAGAAACCAAAAATACCCCGATAAAAGAAGCATCAGTTTTAGCGATTCAAAAAGAAATAACAGCTCATCAGATCATTAAAAAAACTTTTTGGCTGGGCACAGATATTTATGGCCGCGATATGCTAAGCCGGCTGATTATCGGTGCCCGGATTTCATTGGCCGTTGGTTTTGTATCGGTCATTATTAGCCTGATTGTTGGCGTATCGGTTGGTGCTGCTGCGGGATATTTCGGTGGCAAAACCGACGATTTGTTGAGCTGGCTGATGAATGTTTTGTGGGCTTTGCCAGCCTTGCTGCTGGTGATTGCCATTTCTTTTGCACTGGGTAAAGGTTTGTGGCAAATATTTGTAGCGGTCGGGCTGTCAATGTGGGTTGAAGTTGGCCGTTTGGTGCGCGGCCAGGTAATCGCCCTAAAACAGGTAGAATTTGTAGAAGCCGCGCGTGCATTGGGTTTTGGTAATTACCGCATTATTGTTCATCATATTTTGCCTAATATTACCGGCCCGATTTTGGTGCTGGCGGCCTCCAATTTTGCTTCGGCCATTTTGCTGGAGGCGGGTTTAAGTTTTTTGGGTTACGGTGCGCAGCCGCCCACGCCAACCTGGGGTGCCATGATTAAAGAACATTATGGCTACATTGTGATGGATGCCGCTTATCTGGCTATTTTGCCCGGTTTGGCTATCATGCTGATGGTTTATGCTTTTAATGTGGTAACTATTGGGCTGAGGGATGCGTTTGATGTTAGATCGCAAAGTACACGTGGTTAATTTGAGGAAATGATAAGAGAAGAATTATAATTCATGCAGAACTATAGCTATTCTGACGAAGAAGAACTGATCCGGCTGCTGCTAAAAAGGCAGGCAGAACTGAATGCCCTGCTGGAGATTACGCAGGCAATCAATAAAAATGCCACTACTTTAGTGCTGATTGATATGCTGGAAGTGATCATGAAAGATTACCTCAATGTGGGCAAATTTCGATTTATAACTGAGGTAGATAACAAATTGAGCTGTATTTCTTATTACGGCGGAGAATTTGAACAGCATCGCGTATTGGTTCAGGCTTGCAAAGGTTTGGGTAGATTTAAAGGCCCGGTTTCAGTAAACCTGCATCAAAACAGCGTCCTGAAAAACTACGACTATTTTATCCCGGTTTTCCAAAAAAATAAAATGTTGGCTTTTGCCCTGATCGGTGATTTTAAAACCACACCGCAGATGATGGGCAATGACCTAAACTTCATTCAAACCGTAACCAACGTAATTGTGGTGGCATTGGAAAACAAAAAGCTGTTTAAAAAACGCATCGAAGCCGAGCGTTTTCAGCGCGAAATGGAGCTGGCCGGAGATGTGCAGCAAATGCTCATCCCGCTTACCATCTACAAAGAACCCGGCATTGACGTGGCCGCCCGCTACCTGCCGCATCAAAATATCGGCGGCGATTATTACGATTTCATCCGCCTGAACAAACACGAATTTTTGTGGTGCATTGCAGATGTTTCGGGCAAAGGTGTTTCCGCGGCTTTGCTAATGGCCAATTTGCAAGCCAGCTTGCGCGCCTGGTCATCGGTAGAAGATAACCTAACGACGATTATTGAAAAGCTGAACGATGTGATCATCAAAACTACCAAAGGTGAAAAATTCATCACCATGTTTTTGGGTAAATTTAATGAGCAAACCCGGATGCTTACTTATATCAATGCCGGCCACAATCCATCCATCGTTTATGATAATGGCGTGATAACCGAGCTGAAACATGGCACCACTATTATTGGTGTATTGGATAAACTCCCATTTGTCAATACCGGCGAAATGTACCTGCACAAACCGTTCATGATTTTTAATTATACCGATGGCCTAATCGAATACGACCAGGAAAGCCCGAACTGGAACGAAGAAAAACTGAGCGAATATGTAAAAACCTACGGCAAACTTAAGCCGGACCAGTTTAACAGTAAAATCCTCGAACACGTAAACCGCTTAGTAAAAGGCAAACCAATTGATGATGTAACCATCCTGACCATCAGTTGCCAATAAACCCTGATTTTTTGTTGATAAAAACAGCATCCAGGTTTTTACCTTTGCAGCCCATGCTGTTTTTAGGGTAGTAAATTTAGGTTGATGAATAATAAAGAAATACTGCTGTCCCGCTACCAATACCCTTTGCTGGAAGCCGGCTGCGATGAAGCCGGCCGCGGTTGCCTGGCCGGCCCGGTTTTTGCCGCAGCTGTAATCCTGCCAGCCGATTTCAATCACCCTGAACTAAATGATTCCAAACAATTAAATGAAAAAACACGCAACCAGCTGCGCATAGAAATCGAACAATCTGCGCTGGCTTTTGCTGTGGCTTCGGTGGATAATCAGGAAATTGACCGGATCAATATTTTGCAGGCATCTATATTGGCGATGCACCGCGCGGTGGATATGCTTCTTTTACAACCCGAATTTTTGATTATTGACGGCAATTATTTCAAACCGTACACGTCGCTGGATCATGCCTGCATTGTTCGGGGCGATTGCAAATATTTCAGCATTGCCGCCGCTTCCGTGCTGGCCAAAACCTATCGCGATGATTATATGAAACAGCTTGCCGAAGAATATCCGGATTACCATTGGCACAAAAACAAAGGTTATCCAACCATCAGGCATCGTTCAGTTATTATTGAAAAAGGATTAACGCCCTATCACCGCCGCACTTTCCGCACGCGCGATCCGCTTTTGGATACAATTAAAACGCTTAGCCCTAAAATTTAACATACTTCTTTTATCAACCTAAAATCAACATGAAAAATACCGCCCTCACCGATACGCATATTAAAACCGGTGCCAAAATGGTTCCTTTTGCCGGGTACAATATGCCGGTTACCTATGCCGGAATCAATGCCGAACACGAAACCGTGCGCAAATCGGTAGGTGTTTTTGATGTAAGTCACATGGGCGAATTTATTTTGAAAGGTGATAAAGCTTTGGATCTCATACAAAAAGTATCTTCAAACGATGCCTCAAAACTGTACAACGGCAAAGTGCAATATTCCTGCCTGCCCAATGAAACGGGCGGAATTGTGGATGATTTGCTGGTTTACCGCATGGACGAAAAAACCTATATGCTGGTAGTCAATGCGTCAAATATTGAAAAAGATTGGGACTGGATTTCTAAATACAATGATTTTGGGGTGGAGATGAAAAACATTTCCGACCGCACTTCGCTGCTGGCCGTGCAAGGGCCGAAAGCTGCCGAAGCCCTGCAAATCTTGACCAATGTTGATCTGGCTGCGATGGAATATTATACCTTTAAAAGAAGCATTTTTGCCGGTGTAAACAATGTAATTATTTCTGCCACAGGTTATACCGGTGCCGGAGGTTTTGAAATTTATTTTGATCATGAATATGCTGATACCATTTGGAACGCCATTTTTAAAGCCGGAGAGCCGTTCGGCATCAAGCCGATTGGTTTGGCTGCGCGGGATACGTTGCGCCTGGAAATGGGTTTTTGTTTGTACGGAAACGATATCGACGATACTACTTCTCCGCTGGAAGCCGGTTTGGGCTGGGTAACCAAGTTCAGCAAAGATTTTGTCAATTCCGAAGCTTTGAAACAGCAGAAAGAGCAAGGCATCAGCAAAAAACTGGTTGGTTTTGAAATGATCGATCGCGGCATCCCCCGCCACGATTACGAAATTACAGATGCCGAAGGAAATGCAATTGGCAAAGTAACTTCCGGCACACAATCGCCATCGCTGCAAAAAGCCGTTGGTTTGGGTTATGTTGAAAGTGCTTTTGCCAAAGATGGGACGGAAATTTACATCAAAATCCGCGACCAAAAAATCAAGGCCAAAATAGTAAAGCCACCTTTTTACAAATAAGTTAATGCTTCTTTTATCACCTAAAAATTAGTGTCTGAATAAATTCTAATGACCGAAAAACTAAAGATCGAAACCTGCCTCACGCCTGCATTGCTACCGCTTTATCCGCTTGAAAATAGTATAGCGGTGATCATTGATATTTTTCGGGCAACGTCTTCTATTTGTTACGGCATTGAAAACGGTGCCGAAGCAATAATCCCGGTTGCCCAAGTAGAAGAATGTGCAGCTTATCGCAAAAAGGGGCTGGATTATTTGCTTGCCGCTGAGCGCAATGGCGAAGTCGTTTCCGGTTTTGATTTCGGCAATTCGCCTTTCTCTTACACCAAAGAAAAAGTTGCCGGGAAAACCATTGTGCTTACCACAACCAACGGCACACACGCTTTACATCTTTCTATCAAAGCTAAAAAAATTGTAATCGGCTCATTTCTAAACTTTTCGGCTTTGTGCAATTGGCTAAAATTGCAGCAGGAAAATGTTTTATTGGTTTGTGCCGGTTGGAAAAACAACTTCAATTTGGAAGACACTTTATTTGCCGGTGCCGTTGTAGATCAGTTGAAAACAAGCAATTACATATTAGACGACCCAAGCATCGCTGCAAACGATTTATTTGAATTGGGCAAAAACGACCTCAATTTATACCTGCAAAAAACAGCACACAGCGAACGTTTGAAAAAATTAGGTATTGAAGAAGATATTAAATTTTGTTTGCAAGTTGACTTAACTACGGCAATTCCGGTTTTGGAAGGAGAGAAGCTGGTGAAGTTGACTTAGGTAAGAATTATTGATACAATAGCAATTAGAATAAGCGAAAATTCAACCACTAACAATTGAATAAACTTTTTTCTTAAAATTTTTCTTAAAATAACATCTAAGATTATTGCAACTAAGAATAAAGTTATAAATATAAATGCTACAAAAGTATTCCAGGCATCTTGAGAATTTGGAGGGATTGGTATAATAAAAAAGTAAATGCTTGCAATCAAACTTAGTAAAGCCACAACTGCAAAAGGTGTAATTTTGTATTTTATTTAGAGTAAAACTTTTGAAGATGACAAATTTTTTAAAGTACAAAAATTATTCGGCCACCATCGAATTTAGTGCAGAAGATAAAGTTTTTCACGGAAATGTTTTGGGAATTGATGATGTGATAACTTTTGAAGGCAGATCTGATAAAGAAGTAAAAAGTGCTTTTCACAAAGCAGTAAACGGCTATTTGGCTACCTGTTTAGCTTTAAACAAGGAACCTGAAAAACCAAGTGAAGAAACTGTTTACTTATTAAAAAGCCCGGCTAATGCAAAACGATTGTTAGAGAGTTTGGAACAATACAAGAAATATTCGAAATAATAAATATCATTTCAACTTTTCATTATTCCGGTGCCGGTCTGCATCCCGGATACTCTTTTTAGCCATGTTTTTTTCTAATGCTTCAGTCAAATCAATACCGGTTTGATTAGCCAGGCAAATCAATACAAATAAAACATCGGCCATTTCATCAGCTAAAACCACTTCTTCATCTGATTTTTTAAAAGATTGTTCGCCGTATTTTCGCGCCATAATGCGGGCAATTTCGCCCACTTCTTCCATTAAAATAGCGGTGTTAGTGAGTTCGTTAAAATAGCGTACGCCGGTTGTCTTGATCCATTCGTCCACCAATTGCTGTGCTTCTTTTATCGTCATAAAATCAGTGTCGGTCTTTATCTTTCGTGTCCATGATGATCGTAACCGGGCCATCATTCATCAAACTTACCTTCATATCGGCACCAAAATGTCCGGTTGAAATGCTTTTTCCCAGCATTTTTTCCAGTGTTTTAATCATCATTTCATAAAGCGGAATTGCTTTTTCTGGTTTTGCTGCGCGGATGAATGATGGTCGGTTTCCCTTTTTCGTTTGTGCAAAAAGCGTGAATTGGGAAATGAGTAAAATGCTGCCGTTTACTTCCGTCAAAGCTTTGTTCATCAAACCGTTTTCATCACCAAAAATTCGCATCCCGGTTATTTTTTGCGCCAGCCAGCTTACATCTTCTTCCGTATCCGCCTCTTCAATCCCCAGCAAAACCACAAAACCAGTTTCAATTTCGCCGGTTGTCGTGCCGTTTGTTTTTACCGATGCTTGGCTGACGCGTTGGATCACTGCTCGCATTTAAGTTGTCCGTTATAAATTTTTGGCAGATAAAAGTTTGCTGTCAATTTTCAGAGCTTGATACTAGATGTTTGATACTTATTACTTTCTCACGCCCTTGTATCATTTCCATGATAAATGCTCAAATAACTTTCGTAGCGCGAAAGTTCAATTTCGCCGGCTTCCAGCGCAGCTAAAACGGCACAGCCGGGTTCGTTGGTGTGGCGGCAATTGTGGAAACGGCACTGGTTCAGCAATTCGCGCATTTCCGGGAAAAAGTGGCTCAGTTCCTGTTTTTCAATATCGATCACGCCCAATTCGCGGATGCCGGGCGTATCGATCAAGAAACCGCCGAAAGAAAGTTCAAACATTTCGGCAAAAGTAGTGGTGTGTTTTCCGGAATCGCTCCAGTCAGAAATTTCTCCGGTACGCACATCCAGTCCTGGCAAAATTGCATTGAGCAAAGTAGATTTTCCGACGCCGGAATGGCCGGAAAAGAGCGTGATCTTATCTTTCAAAACAGCTTCTACTTCTTTTATCCCTGTTTTTTTGATGGCCGAAACCTGGTAGCAAGGGTAACCAATCTTCTCATAAATGGCTTTATATTCAGCTAAAATTTCCAATCCTTCCTCACTAAACAAATCCAGTTTATTAAAGATAAGCCCGGCCGGAATGCCATAAGCTTCCGCAGTAACCAAAAAACGGTCGATAAAACCCAGCGAAGTGCGTGGCGAAGCCAGCGTAACCACTAGCAAAGCCAGATCAAGATTGGCGGCAATTATCTGAGCTTGTTTGCTGAGGTTGATGGATTTGCGGATGATGTAGTTTTTGCGGTCATGCAGTTTGTTGATCACACCAGTCTGTTGTTCGGGTTCGATCTCAAAATCTACGTTATCGCCAACTGCAACCGGATTAGTCGTGGTTAATCCCTGCATCCGAAATTTGCCTTTGATGCGGCAATTGAACCGTTTTCCGTTTGCCGTTTGCACCTGGTACCAGCTTCCGGTTGATTTTATTATACGGCCTTGCATCAGTTTAAAGCCAGCACTTTTATCAGTGCACTTTTTAAATCTTCATGATAAATTTCTTCTAAACTCCCTAAATGTTCAAGAAGTTTTAGGTTATCAACCGCCCGGATCTGATCAACCAAAACAGCAGAATCTTTTTCTAAACCATTTCTGGAATTGCAGGAAATATTTAAGCGAAGAATTTTAGATTCGATGGTCATATCGGAAGTTACAGGGCATATAATAGTTGATGGATGTTTTGCTTTGTTTAATCCGTTAGACTGAATAACTACAACCGGCCGTATTTTTCCGGGTACTGTTCCTTTTCCAGGGTTTAAATTGGCAATCCAGATATCAAACTGTTTAATATTCATCATAAATTCCATCGCCTAAAGTGGTTTCAAAATCTTTGTTTATTCGCATAGATTCTTCCCGAACTAGTAATGATTCTTTTGCAAGCTGTAATTCAACCCGCTTTCTTTCAACCAAAAGATTGTATTCCTCCAACGCCTCTTTAATATAACCGTTCCGGCTGATTTTTAATTCCTTCACCTGCTTTTCGGTTTCTTCAAAAAGCTTGTCGTCTAATTTCAGCAAAATACTTTTCATAGATACTGTTTTTATCTATCAAAAATAGCTATACTTTTTATATATCAATACAAATAATCAAATTAATTATTGCAAATCAGCCAACAAAACATTTACTTTATAGCGTCCTCAAAAAGGATAATTTTATGTTGAAAATGACAAACACGGTTAACACTATTATTACCACCAGAAAATTTTCGGAGGAAGGATAGTTTTGGGTAGATCGACAAGATAAAAAACCACCAAAAGCCTTCCCCTGCAAAGAGGAAGGCTTTTTTATTACATATATAAAATGAAAGTATTAAAGTTCGGAGGCACATCCGTAGGTTCTGCCGAAAGTATCCAAACGCTGCTGCAAATTGTACAAAAAGAAAATGCTGCTTCCGGCCCGCCGGTTGTAGTTGTTTCTGCAATGAGCGGCGTAACCAACCTGCTTTCAAAAATGGCCGAAAAGGCTTCTGTCGGAGAAGATTATGCGCTTTATTTATCCGAATTGGAAACTCGGCATTTCGCTATTATCAAAATTTTGCTGGACGTGCAGCGCCAAAACCCGGTTTTTACCAAACTCAAAATATTTTTTAATGAATTGGAAGATTTGCTGCAAGGCATTTCAAGCTTAAAAGAACTGACTGCCCAAACGCGCGACCTGGTTTTAAGCTATGGCGAACGCTGTTCGGCTTTTTTAATCAGCAAAATTGCCGGACAGCATTTCCCGGAAACGTGTTATGTAGATGCAACTGAACTGATTAAAACGGATAGTAATTTCGGCCAGGCACGCCTCAACACAAACCTGACTGAACAATTGATCCAAATTTTTTGCCAGCAAAAGAAGCATCAGGTTTTGTTTGTTACCGGTTTTATCGGCAGCAACGAAAACGGAAGGATCACCACTTTAGGCCGCGGCGGAAGCGATTATACAGCAGCCATTTTTGGTTCGGCTTTGAATGCTGAAGAAATCCAAATTTGGACGGATGTAAACGGCATGATGACTGCCGACCCGCGGATGGTTAAAAAAGCATTCCCACTGCCCGAACTTTCTTATACCGAAGCGATGGAGCTTTCCTACTTTGGGGCAAAAGTGATCTATCCGCCAACCATGATTCCGGCGTTTTTAAAACGGATTCCCATCGCTATCAAAAATACTTTTCAGCCTGATTTTCCCGGAACAATTATTCGGCACGATTGCCGTCCGTCAAACTTGACCATCAAAGGAATTTCTTCCATTAATGATATTAGTATTATTAATTTAGAAGGCAGCGGCATGGTTGGCAAAGCTGGTTTTAGCGGACGCTTGTTTTCGCTTTTGGCACGAGAGCTGATCAATGTAATTTTAATTACGCAATCCTCTTCCGAACACAGCATTACCTTCGCCATCCGGCCGGAGGATGCTTTAAAAGCCCAGCATCTGATCGAACAGGAATTTGAACTGGAACTTCATGCCAAAAAATTGGAAGCCCCTGTTTTCGAGCAAAGCCTATCCATCCTGGCTATTGTGGGCGAAAACATGAAACAAACGCCGGGCATTTCCGGCAAGCTTTTTCATGCTTTGGGGCGAAATGGTATCAACGTTCGGGCAATTGCACAAGGCTCATCAGAATACAATATTTCTGTAGTGATTTCCCGTCCCAATCTCAACAAAGCATTGAATGCCGTACATGATGCTTTTTTTATAGAGCTAAATAAAACCTTGCATGTTTTCAATTTAGGAACGGGCAATATTGGCAAAACATTATTTCGTCAGTTGCAATCGCACACCGAATTTCTACAGGAGAACAACGGAATCCAGGTAAAAGTGGTTGGCATTGGCAACACACGCAAAATGGTTTTTAATGCAGATGGTTTGTCGTTGGAAAACTGGCAAAACGAACTGGAAAATTCCGAAGAAACCGCAAAATTAGAAGAGTTTGTGGCAAGGATGAAGGCCATGAATTTGCCTAATGCTGTTTTCATCGACAACACCGCTAGCCCAAAACCAATTGCATTTTACGAGGGGATTTTTAAGTCGAACATTTCTATCGTAACCTGCAACAAAATCGGCAATTCGGGCAGTTACGGGCAATATAAAAAGTTTAAAGATGCAGCCAGAAGCCACGGCGTTGATTTTTATTACGAAACTAATGTTGGCGCGGGTTTGCCCATCATTAGAACATTAAAAGATTTGATGGTTTCGGGCGACCGCGTTTTAAAAATTGAAGCGATTTTGTCGGGAACGATTTCTTTCATTTTTAATAATTTTAAAGGCGAAGTTAGTTTCCATGATGTGGTGAAAGAAGCGCAGGAAAAAGGCTATACCGAACCCGATCCGCGCGACGACTTAAGCGGACTGGATTTTATGCGCAAGATGCTGATTTTGGCACGAGATGCTGGTTATCCCTTGGAAGCAAGCGATGTTCAATTGGAAAATATGCTGCCAAAAACAGCAATCGAAGCCGGAACGGTTGCCGAATTTTATGAAGCTTTAAAAGCCGAAGATGCTTTTTTTAATGGCATAAAAACAGCAGCCGAAAACAACGGCAAAGTGTTGCGTTATATCGGAAAATTAGAAAACGGGCAGGTTTCCATTACCTTGCAACAGGTGGATGCAAACCATGCTTTTTACTCGCTTTCGGGCAGTGATAACGTGATTTCTTTCACAACAGAACGTTACAAAGAACGTCCCTTGGTGGTAAAAGGCCCGGGCGCAGGTGCCGAAGTTACGGCTGCCGGTGTTTTCGCTGATCTGGTAAATGTTGGTGCGCATTGATGCTTCTTTTATCGACTAAAAATTAAGATAAAAGAAGCACAAAGATTTTTTGAATGATGAAAAATTCTATAAAAGTATTTGCCCCAGCCACCGTTGCCAATGTAGTTTGCGGTTTTGATGTGTTGGGATTCGCCGTAAACGCGCCGGGCGACGAAGTGGTAATGCGAAAGGTTGAGAAACCAGGCATCACCATCAAAAAAATTACCGGCGATGATGGCCGCTTGCCTTTGGATGCCGCCAAAAATACGGTTAGCGCAAGTGTGAAACATTATTTGGACCACATCAGCCAGCCGGATCTGGGCATCGAAATCGAACTCCATAAAAAAATGCCGATTGGCAGCGGTTTGGGTTCCAGTTCGGCCAGTACGGTTGCGGGTTTGTTTGCTATAAATAATTTGTTGGATCAACCTTTAACCCAAATGCAACTGGTTCCTTTTGCCATGAAAGGTGAGGAGTTGGCTTGCGGTTACGGCCATGCGGATAATGTTGCGCCAGCTTTGTTGGGCGGTTTTGTGCTGATCAGAAGTTATGAACCCTTGGATATTATCCGTTTGCCGCACCCGGAAAATTTGTATTGTGCGATAATTTTTCCGGAAGTGGACGTGCCGACAAGAGATGCAAGGCAAATGATCCGCCAGAAAGTGTTTTTAAAAGATGCGGTAACGCAATGGGGAAATATTGCCGGTTTGGTAAGCGGTTTGTTTTTGAAAGACATTGACCTGATAGGCCGCAGCATGAAAGACATTCTGGTAGAACCTGTCCGCTCTATTTTAATCCCTGATTTTTACAAAATGCGCGAAATGGCGATGCAAAACGGTGCCGTTAGTTTTGGTATTTCCGGCTCCGGGCCTTCGGTTTTTGCCTTTTCCAAAACCGAGGCCGATGCTGTTTTTATCACCCAAAAAATTGCGTCGCACTTAAATATTCTTGGTATTTCCAGCAAAACTTATGTTTCGCCAATTAATGATATCGGGCCGGTAATTTTGGATTGATTCAGTTGTCAGTTGTGCGTTGTCAGTTCCTTTCGCTTTTAACCTCAAACCCCACACCTCAAAAATGAAACTCTACAGTACCAATAATAAAGCCCACGAAGTCTCTTTTCAGGAAGCTGTTTTTAACAGTTTGCCGCAAGACAGAGGTTTGTACATGCCGGTGGACATACTTCGTTTACCAGATGATTTTTTGGAAAATTTGCACCGGTATGAATTGCCGGAAATTGCTTTTCATGTGGCGGATCATTTGTTGCAAGGTATTATTCCTTCGGAGGATTTAAAATCGATTATTGATGATGCGATCAACTTCCCGGCACCGGTTATTAAGTTGGAAGAGAACAAATACGTGCTGGAACTTTTCCACGGCCCATCATTGGCGTTTAAAGATTTTGGGGCAAGGTTTATGAGCCGCGTGATGGCTTATTTCCTGCGGGAAGGGGAGAAGGAACTGAACGTTTTGGTCGCCACTTCCGGCGATACCGGCGGCGCGGTTGCCTTGGGTTTTTTGGGCGTGCCGAATACCTTGGTTACTATTTTGTACCCGAAAGGGAAAGTAAGTTTGATACAGGAATTGCAGTTAACTACCAACGGACAAAATATCCGAGCCATAGAAATTGACGGAACTTTTGATGATTGCCAGGCGTTGGTAAAACAGGCTTTTGTAGATGCAGAACTGAATGAAAAGTTCCGTTTGACTTCTGCCAATTCCATCAATATTTCTCGTTTGATCCCGCAAACTTTTTACTATTTTAATGCTATTGCTCAGTTGCAAAAAGAAGGTAAAACTGATGTTGTTTTTTCTGTCCCCAGCGGCAACTTCGGCAATATTGGCGCAGGTTTATTAGCCTGGAAAATGGGTTTGCCGGTTAAACAATTCATTGCGGCAACCAACGCAAACGACACCGTTCCCACTTTTTTAAACGGCGGCATTTATCAACCCAAACCTTCTGTTGCTACCATTTCTAATGCAATGGACGTGGGCAACCCAAGCAATTGGGCGCGGATTATGGATTTGTTCCGGGAAGATCAATTGGCCATAAATAAATTGGTAAGCGGTTACAGTTTTGACGATGCACAAACGGCAGCCGCAATTGAGGAAGTTTACCGGCTGTATAATTACGTGGTTTGTCCGCATACGGCCATTGCTTTTTCTGCGCTTGATGTTTGGCAGAAACAACATCCGCAGCAGGAAAATACCGGCGTTTTCCTGGCTACGGCTCATCCTTGTAAATTCCCGGATGTTTTTTCGGATGAAATTGCTGTGGAAATAGAAATCCCGGAACAAGTATTGGAACTGGAAGGAAAACCTCGAAAGGCTGATTCGCTTGGTGTTGATTATGCTTCTTTTAAAGCCTATTTATTGGCGGAGGAAAAGGATTTGATCTAAATTTTAGTGGTAAAAGAAGTATATAAACTATGCGTACAAAAAATAATAGTGCGTATATTTGGATATGAAAAGTAAAGTTAACCTTACGATTGAAAAAGATTTGCTTTCAGAAATCAAATCTTATGCCGCAGAAAAGCACATAAGTATTTCAGAATTGGTAGAGCATCATTTTAAGCAGCTAATAAAACCGAAGAGGAAATCCAGAATATTTGATATGGTAGAAAATCTTGATATTAAAGAAAAATTTGAATCAATCCCTGATTTGAAAAAGGCATATTACGAAGACAACGCGGCAAAATATGGCTTCTAAAATATTATTAGATGCCAACGTTTTAATTGATTTTTTACTTGAACGAGAAGGTTTTGAAGTATCCAAAAGGCTGTTAAATGTAATACTTTATCACCCTTATAAAGTATTTGTTACACCCGCCATTATTCATATTACTTCATATTGGGTAAAAAGATCATTGGGTACAGCAACTACGAAAGTGTTATTGCTGGAATTGTTAAAAGATATAAGAACAATAGATTGCGACCATAAAACGGCTGTTTTAGCGATAAGCTCTTCAATGAATGACATTGAAGATGCTTTACAATATTATACAGCTTTACAACACAATTTGGATTTCGTTATTACCCAAGATCAGCAATTTCAAAAGCAGGCCATTCCTTCATTGCCCATTTATTCTCCAAGCGAATTTTTAAAAAACATTTATTGATTAGCCATTTATGATCAACACCATCATCTTCGATTTAGGCAACGTTTTAATCAATTGGGAACCCAGACTTTTGTACAATAAGATTTTTGATTCAGAAGAGGAAACTAACCATTTTTTAGAAAATATTTGTACTTTGACTTGGAACGAGGAACAAGATGCAGGGCGAAGTTTGGAAGCCGGGACGAAAGCGTTAATTGAAGAATTCCCTCAACATAAAACAGAAATCGAAGCCTATTACAGCCGTTGGGAAGAAATGCTGAACGGGCCGATTGAAGGATCAGTAGCGGTTTTTAGAAAGCTAAAAGCTACCGGAAAATACAAGTTTTATGCTTTAACCAACTGGTCGTCAGAGCTTTTTCCAATTGCTTTGCGCGAGTTTGAGTTTTTAAACTGGTTTGATGGCATTGTCGTTTCGGGCGATGAAGGCATCCGCAAACCGGAAGCTGCTTTTTTTAAGATTTTGTTTGACCGCTATCAAGTAAATCCTGCCGATGCTGTTTTTATCGATGATAATTTGAGAAACATAGAAGCTGCGCGAGAATTAGGGATTGAATCCATTCGTTTTACTTCGCCGGAAGAATTGGAGAAAGAATTAAAAGCCTTAAACATTTTAAATTCCTGACACCAATTTTAGTACGATAAAAACAGTATCGTTTAAAACACCGCTTTTGCAATCCGTTTGGTCGGTTCCGCGTTTCCCATGGTATAAAAATGCAGGACGGGCGCGCCCATTTCCACCAATTCTTTGCATTGCTGGATCATCCACTCAATCCCAACTTCTTTTACATCCTTTTCGTTTTTGCAAGCTTGTACGGCATCGCTCAAATCCTCAGGAATATCAATATGAAAAATTTTGGGCAAACTGATCAATTGCCTGGAAGTAGTGAGCGGTTTTAAACCGGGAATAATCGGGATATTAATATCATTTTCCTGGCAACATTTTACAAATTCCCGGTACTTGTTGTTGTCGAAAAACATTTGCGTAACCATAAAACCTGCTCCGGCATCTGCTTTCTTTTTCAAAAATTGAAAGTCAGATTTTAAGTTTGGTGCTTCAAAATGCTTCTCCGGATAAGCCGCAATGCCAACACAAAAATTGGTTTTCACCGCTTCATATTCATCGTGCAAGTATTTTCCGTTGTTCATGTTGATTACTTGCTCCAACAATTCAGTGGCATAAGCATGTCCGCCGGGCGTTGGGATAAAACCAGCATCGCCTTTTCGGGCATCACCACGTAAAACCAGCACGTTATCAATGCCCAGGAATTGTAGGTCGATCAAGGCATATTCGGTTTCTTCTTTGGTAAAACCACCGCATAACAAATGTGGAACGGCATCTACTTTGTACCGGTTCATGATAGCCGCACAAACCGCAACCGTGCCCGGCCTTTTACGGTAGGTTACTTTCTCCAACAATCCGTTGCCGCGTTCTTTATAAAAATGGTCTTCGCGCGAAGTGGTTACGTCGATAAAAGGCGGGTTAAGTTCCATCAACGGGTCAATGGCATCAAAAATCCCTTGAATGCCGTGTCCTTTTATCGGTGGCAAAAGTTCAAAAGAAAAAAGGGTCTTGCCGTTGGCCTGTTTTATATGATCAGTAATTTTCATTTGTTCTCAATATTAATAAGAAAGGTTTGGACTTAACCATTTCTCTGCTTCCTCTATCGGCATTTTTTTTCGTTCGGAATAATCTTCCACCTGGTCCTTCGTGATTTTTCCCAAGCCAAAATATTTGGATTGCGGATGGGCGAAGTAGAACCCGCTGACCGAAGAAGCAGGCATCATCGCCAAACTTTCGGTTAAATAGATGCCGGTATTTTCTTCTGCATTTAACAGCTTAAATAAAGTCCATTTTTCGGTATGGTCTGGGCAAGCTGGATAACCTGGTGCCGGACGGATGCCTTGGTATTTCTCCTTGATCATGTCTTCGCTGCTCAAATGTTCCTCTTTGGCGTAGCCCCAATATTCGCGGCGGACGAGTTCGTGCATTTTCTCGGCAAAAGCTTCTGCCAAACGATCTGCTAAAGCTTTGGCCATGATGCTATTGTAATCATCATGGTCTGCTTCAAACTTGGCAACCAACTCATCACAGCCTAAACCTGCAGTGAGAGCAAAACCACCCCAATAGTCGGCAATGCCTGAAGTTTTTGGGGCGATAAAATCAGCAAGCGCATAATATGGTTCGCCTTTGGGTTTTTCTGCTTGCTGACGCAAGGTGTAAATAGTATCTAATACTTTAGTGCGGGTTTCATCAGTGTACAATTCAATATCATCGCCTACTGCATTGGCTGGCCAGAAACCGATTACGGCATTTGCCTGCAATAATTTTTTCGATACAATTTCCTTTAAAAGTACCTGTGCATCGTCAAAGAGTTTTTTGGCTTCTGCACCGACAAACGCGTCATTAAAAATCTTTGGATAACTGCCGCGCAATTCCCAGGTATGGAAAAATGGTGTCCAGTCGATGTACGAAAGCAAATCTTCCAACGGAAAATCTTTGATCGTTTTTGTGCCGAGGAATGTTGGTTTTGCTGCAACATCGCCATCCACACTAATTTGGAACTTTTGTGCCGATGCTTCTTTTATCGGCATAAATTTCTTGTCCATGCGTTTGTTCAAATGCGCTTCGCGTGCTTTGGCGTATTCTTCTTTGATGCCACTGATGTATTCGCCGCGTTTCTCTTTATTCATCAAACTGCTGCAAACGGTTACACTACGTGAAGCATCCAGAACGTGAATGGCAGGGCCGGAATAATTTGGGTCGATTTTCACCGCCGCATGGATACGTGAAGTAGTTGCACCGCCCACAATCAGCGGAATAGTTAAGCCTTCACGCTCCATTTCTTTGGCAAAGTGTACCATTTCATCCAGCGAAGGCGTAATCAACCCACTTAAACCAATAATATCTACTTTTTGCTTTTTAGCTTCTTCCAGGATTCGCTGCGCGGGAACCATGACGCCCAAATCGATCACCTCAAAATTATTGCAGGCTAACACTACGCCGACAATATTTTTGCCAATGTCGTGCACATCGCCTTTTACGGTTGCCATCAAAACTTTGCCGGCATTGCTGCGCTCATCGCCCACACCTTCTCCCGAAGAAATTACCCGCGCTTTTTCTGCTTCGATAAATGGCAAGAGGTAGGCAACCGCTTTTTTCATCACCCGTGCAGATTTTACAACTTGCGGCAAAAACATTTTCCCGGCACCAAACAAATCGCCAACGATGTTCATGCCGTTCATTAGCGGACCTTCAATTACTTCCAACGGTTTATCGGCTTGCTGGCGCGCTTCTTCCACATCATTATCCAGATATTCGATGATGCCTTTTACCAAAGCGTGCGAAAGCCGTTCTTCCACCGGTGCTTTGCGCCATTCTTCATCGCGGACTACTTCTTTTCCCTTGCTTTTTACTTTGTCTGCAAATTCTACCAATCGTTCTGTCGCATCAAGCCGACGATTTAGCAACACATCTTCCACCAATTCCAGTAAATCTTTTGGGATTTGCTCGTAAACTTCCAACATTCCGGCGTTTACAATGCCCATATCCATTCCGGCTTGTATAGCATGATACAAAAAAGCCGAATGCATTGCTTCACGAACAACATTATTTCCCCGAAAGGAAAACGAAATATTGCTTACACCGCCGCTTACTTTCGCCATCGGCAGGTTCTGTTTGATCCAACGTGTGGCGTTGATAAAATCGACCGCATAATTGTTATGCTCTTCCAAACCGGTAGCGACCGTTAAAATATTTGGGTCGAAAATAATATCCTGCGGAGGAAAACCAAGTTCGTTCACCAAAATATCATAACTGCGCTGGCAAATTTCAATACGACGTTCATAGCTATCCGCTTGACCATTTTCATCAAAAGCCATGACGACTGTAGCAGCGCCGTAGTTCATGATCTTTCGTGCGTATTCTTTAAATTTTTCTTCGCCTTCTTTTAGCGAGATAGAATTGACGATCCCTTTTCCCTGCAAACATTTTAAGCCAGCTTCAATAACCGTCCATTTAGATGAATCGACCATAATCGGCAGTTTGGAAATGTCCGGTTCGGAAGCAACGAGGTTTAAAAATTTCACCATCACCGCTTCCGAATCGATCATGCCTTCGTCCATGTTGATGTCGATCACCTGTGCGCCACCTTCCACTTGTTGGCGGGCGACGGTTAAAGCTTCTTCGTAATTCTCTGCTAAAATCAGTTTGGAAAATTTGGGTGAACCGGTAATGTTGGTTCGCTCGCCAACATTTACAAAGATGCTTTCGGGTGTGATCGTAACGGCTTCCAATCCGCTTAAACGCATAAAAGGTTCAATCACCGGTTTTTGCCTTGGCGGATATTTTGCTGCTTTTTCTGCAATACATTTGATATGTTCCGGTGTAGTTCCGCAGCAGCCACCAACAATATTGACAAAGCCAGCTTGCAAAAAATCTTCTACCAAATGCGCCGTTTCATGCGGAACTTCATCATAAGCACCAAACTCATTGGGCAAACCGGCGTTTGGATAAGCGGAAATATAAACATCCGCTTTTTGCGAAAGCTCCTCCAAATGCGGGCGCATGTCTTTGGCACCTAATGCACAATTTAAACCTACGGAAAGCAGGTTGGCGTGTTGGATAGAATTCCAAAAAGCTTCAACCGTTTGCCCGGAAAGTGTACGGCCGGAAGCATCGGTGATAGTTCCGGAGATCATGATGGGCAATTTTATACCGGTAAAAGAAGCATACCGATTGATAGCAAATAGTGCCGCTTTGGCATTCAGCGTATCAAAAATGGTTTCTACCAAAAGTACATCTGCGCCGCCATCTACCAAACCGCGGACCTGTTCGTCATAAGCTTCGGCCAAATCATCAAAAGTTACGGCACGGTAACCAGGATCGTTTACATCCGGCGACAAAGAAGCTGTACGGTTAGTCGGGCCGATTGCGCCGGCAACAAACCGCGGTTTTTCAGGATTATTTTTGGTGTATTCGTCTGCAACTTCGCGTGCTATTTTTGCACCCTCAAAACTCAGTTCGTAAGCCAGTTCTTCCAAATGATAATCGGCCAAAGAAATACGCTGTGTGCTGAAAGTATTGGTTTCTATAATATCCGCACCCGCATCCAAATATTCGGCGTGGATAGCTTTGATGATATCCGGGCGGGTAATATTTAATAAATCGTTGTTTCCTTTTAAGTCAGAATGGTGATTGCGGAAACGTTCTCCCCGGAAATCTTCTTCCTCCAAATGGTAACGTTGGATCATGGTGCCCATCGCCCCGTCGATTATCAGGATGCGTTTTTGTAGTTCTTGTTCGATATTCATGAGTTGTCTGTTGCCAGTTTTTGGTTGTCAGTTTAAACCGGCAACCGGCAACTCACAACTGGAAACTGAATTAGCTTATCTCGAAATTCGGTTTTGGATTCCTCTTTCGCTTATCTGTCTCCACCTAAAAAAGTTTTGGTTTGAGTAGAATGTAGCACCTTGTAAGTACAGGTTGCCAAGACATCGCAGGGTCTAATCCCTCCGTCTTTCTCCATAAGCAGCGCAAAGTTGCGTAATAAAGCGGTAATTTGCAATCATTACGATGTAATAAAAAAGCCCTGTCGTTATTTGCGGCAGGGCTTTTTAGGTGATAAAAACAGTATGCTTAACTTCTTCTGCCGCCGCCAAAAACACGCAGCAACATCAGGAAAAGGTTGATAAAGGTAAGGTACAGTGTTAAGGCACCCATGATAGCCAGCTTTGAAGCCGATGCATCGCCATATTCCAAACCTTGTCCGATCCGTTTTAATTGTTGCACCTGGTAAGCGGTCAATCCCACAAAAACAGCGACACCAATGTAACTGATGATGTATTCCATTTGCGCACTGTGCATAAACATATTAACAACAGAGGCGATGATGATCCCAAACAAACCCATCATCATGATCGAACCGAATCTGGTCAAATCTGTGTGCGTGGTATATCCGGCAATAGCCATTGCACCAAAAACCAAGGCTGTAATCAGGAATACTTTACCAATCAAAGCCGAAGTGTAAACCAGAAAGATAAAGCTTAAACTGATGCCCATTAAGGCTGAAAAAGCAATAAACAAAACCAGTAAAAGCGGATAGGCAATTTTGTTTATCCCAAAAGACATAACCAGTACAAAAGCCAGTGGTGCAAAAATTATTATTGTGCCGAAGGTTGTGCGCCTTCCTGTTTCCGAGTTATAAAGTGTTTGCAGCAAAGACTGATCATGCGAGAAAAGATAAGCAGCAACAGCGGAAATTACCAAAGCTACAAACATCCAGCTAAACACATTGGCCATGAATCTTCTGGTGCTTTCTTCGGTGCCATCCAATTGGACAACATTTTTATAATTGTAATCTGTTTTTTGTGTTTCCATTATTTTTTTATTTAATTTTTAGACAATTTGTAAGTAAAAAAGTTTAATTAATTCAGCCGTTTTTGCAACTGTTCCTGTACTTTTTGAAAGAGCTGCACTGGTTTTAGTGCGCGCCAATTCATCTGCTCTAAACCGCCGCCAAAGTTAATATAATAGTCGATATTGCTTTGTTTAAATTCGTCCAGCACGTGCTCTCTGAAATTGATGCCCGCTACCCAGCCGTCTTCCACTTCCTGAAACCATTCTTCGTAATAAGAATCATCAGAAGTATGGAAGTTGAGTATATTTTCGCCAATCAAAATAAAGTGGTTGATGCCTTCGTCCATCATCAATTCCAGGATTTCGCGCTTTAAAAGCATGATGTCGTTGTCAATCGCATCGTTCCATTCACCAATCAGTTCGATGATGGTAAAGCCCAGATCGTAATCCGCATAAAGCACTTTTAAATATAAAGTGTTGGAGCCGAAGGAATCCCACTGCGGGTGCAGCAGGTAATTGTACACCTGTTTGTCAAACTCAAATTCGTTGTATTGGGTTTCGTAAAAAGGCGAACGTTCATCTTCCGATGCCACATAATCATCGCGCCATTTGTAATAAGGTTCAATTTCGTGCATTCTTTATTTTTCCTTCAGCAATACAAAATTAACAATTATAATTTTTTATCGGTAAAAGAAGCATGTGCTACAGCGTTTCGAACGCTTCCGTATTCTTTTAATAATGCTGATGCTTTTGTTTCGTCTAGTCCGGTTTCGGCAACTACCATCCTAACGGCGCGGTCAATTAGTTTATCATTTGTTAGTTGCATATCCACCATTTTATTTCCTTTTACGTGGCCCAGCAAAACCATCACCGAAGTTGTCAGCATATTTAAAACCAATTTTTGTGCCGTTCCTGCTTTCATGCGTGTTGAGCCAGTCAAAAATTCTGGCCCGGTTACAATTTCTACCGGAAACTTGGCTTCTGCAGCAACTTTACTATTCGAATTACAAACGATGCAACCCGTTGTAATGCCTTCCTGATTGGCTTTTTGCAAACCGCCAACCACATAAGGCGTAGAGCCAGAAGCGGCAATGCCAACCAGCACATCTTTCGGGTTGATGTTGTATTTCTGTAAATCTTTCCAGGCTTGTTCCGAATCGTCTTCGGCAAATTCTACCGCTTTTCGGATGGCCGTATCGCCACCGGCAATAATGCCAACTACCCAATCAAAAGGGACACCAAAAGTTGGCGGGCATTCCGAAGCATCAACCACGCCCAAACGGCCGCTTGTGCCTGCACCGATGTAAAAAAGCCGACCACCATTTCGCATTTTTTCTGCTGTTGCAGCAACCAGTTTTTCGATTTGTGGGATGGCTTTTTCTACCGCATCAGGCACAGTTTTATCTTCTTTGTTGATGCTTTCCAAGATTTCGCGCAGCGGCATTTGCTCCAGATGGTTGTAGTCTGAGTCTTTTTCGGTGGTTCTTTGTTCCATGCAGATGCTTCTTTTATCGTGCAAAAATCAGTAAAAATGTGCAGATACGAAGCGGTTTTTTCGGGGAGAAAGATCAACTCGCCCTACTTCTTTTGCCCGTAAAAAAAACCAACGCAAAAAACGATGTTGGTTTTTATGCCGATAAAAGAAGCATCAATAATTACTTCTGCCTAAAAAATATCTGCACCGGAACGCCTTCGAAATCAAAATTTTCACGCAGCTTGTTTTCGATAAAACGCTTGTAAGGTTCTTTGATGTATTGCGGCAGATTGCAGAAAAAAGCAAACATCGGCGACGTACCTGCAATTTGCGTTACGTATTTAATTTTGACGAATTTTCCTTTCAGCGATGGCGGCGGAAAAGCTTCGATCAGCGGCAGCATCACATCGTTCAATTTTGAAGTCGGGATTTTTTTCTTCCGGTTTTCGTAAACTTTTGTTGCTGCTTCTATCGCTTTAAAAATCCGTTGTTTTTCGGTAACCGAAGTAAAAACGATCGGCACATCAGTAAAAGGGGCTAATTTTTGTTTGATCTGTTCTTCAAAAACTTTGGTGGTTTTGTTGTTTTTTTCGATCAAATCCCATTTGTTCACCAAAATTACAATGCCTTTTTTGTTCTTCTCGGCTAAGTGAAAAATGTTGACATCCTGGCTTTCCATGTCCTCAACTGCATCAATCATCAACAAAACTACATCTGCTTCTTCCAAAGCTTTTATCGTCCGCATTACCGAATAAAACTCTATATTTTCGTGGACTTTAGTTTTCTTGCGAAGGCCGGCCGTGTCAATCAAATTAAAATTATGGCCGAATTGATTGTAATGGATGTGGATGGAATCGCGCGTGGTGCCAGCAATTGGTGTTACAATATTCCGATCCTTCCCAATTAAAGCATTGATCAAAGATGATTTACCCACGTTCGGACGGCCAACAATGGCGAATTTTGGCAAGCCGTTTTCTTCAACCTCCTCCTCGTCAAAACCTTTAATCACTTCGTCCAGTAATTCTCCCGTTCCGGAACCCGTCATGGAAGAAACCGGAAAAATCTCACCCAAACCCAAACCGTAAAAAATGCTGGTTTCGTCGTACCGGGCGGTGTTATCTACCTTGTTTACAACTACATGCACTGGTTTTTTACTTCTTCGGAGCAATGCTGCAATCTCATCGTCCAGATCAGTAATGCCGGTCGTTACATCCACCATAAATAAAATTACGGTTGCTTCTTCTATGGCAATCACCACCTGCTCGCGGATGGCGGCTTCAAAAACGTCCTCCGAATTGGCTACATATCCGCCGGTATCGATAACGGTAAAAGTACGGCCAACCCACTCCGCATGGCCATAATGGCGGTCGCGGGTCACGCCGCTGTAATCATCCACAATGGCTTTTCGGCTCTCGGTCAATCGGTTATATAAAGTGGATTTGCCTACGTTCGGGCGGCCAACTATGGCTACTATGTTGCTCATGTTTAGTTTTCTGTTTTAAGTTGCTGGTTGCCAGTTTATACGGGCAGAACTTACAATCCGCAACTTGCAACCGGCAACCAATATTTAGTCTTCGTACCCAAACTGTTTCAGGTAGTTTTTTTTGCTGCGCCAGTCTGGTATTACTTTTACAAACATTTCCAGGAAAACTTTGCGCTTAAAAAATTCCTCCATGTCCTGCCTTGAGTGCGTGCCGATTTTTTTCAGCATCGCTCCGCCTGGCCCAATCAAAATGTTTTTTTGCGAATCGCGCTCAACAATAATTTCCGAGCTGATGCGGTATATTTTTTCATCCTCCTTAAAAGCCGTAATAATTACTTCTGTGCTGTAAGGAATCTCTTTTTTATAATTTTTAAATATTTTCTCGCGGATAATTTCCGAAGCAAAAAAACGGTCGTTGCGGTCGGTTAAAAAATCTTTTTCGTAATACGGCGGATGCTCCGGCATGTACGCCAAAATTGTGCCGATAAAAGAAGCAACGTCCTCCATGTGCAAAGCAGAAATGGCGTAAACGGCTTTTGGGTTTAATTTTTCCTGCCAGTAAGCTATCTTTTGCATCACGGTTTCTTCGTCCGATTCGTCTATTTTGTTGATCAAAACCACCAATGGCACGTTAGAACCTTCCAGTTTTTCTAAAACGTCTTGTTCATCATGTTGCTCATTAATATCGGTCATCAGCAAAATCAGGTCAGCATCCACAATCGAGCCTTCCACCTGGTGCATCATGCTTTCCTGCAAAGCATAGTGTGGTTTGATGATGCCTGGCGTATCTGAAAAAACGATCTGGTAGTTCTCATCGTTCACAATGCCCAAAATACGGTGGCGTGTAGTTTGCGCTTTGGAAGTGATGATCGACATTTTTTCGCCAACCAGCGCGTTCATCAACGTAGATTTCCCTGCGTTAGGTTTACCGATGATGCTAACAAAACCTGCCTGATGAGCCATTAAAAAATATATTAAAATAAATTTGGACTGCAAAGAAACGAATTTTATCTTTGCAGTCCAATTCAGGAAAACAATATCCTATTGAAACACTGAAAAGGCTTCCGGAATTTATGGCCGAAAAGAAAATAAAAACAGTGCGGGATGGAGCAGTTGGTAGCTCGTCGGGCTCATAACCCGAAGGTCGTAGGTTCGAGTCCTGCTCCCGCTACCTTAACCGGGCAATTTAGATTTTCTAAATTGCCCGGTTTTTTTTCATATAAGTTTTTGTTTATCCAATATAGTTTTAAGCTGATCCGAAAGCTGTAATATCAGGAATGTTTGTTATCTCAAAATCCTACATCGGTTTAGAGCCTGTTTATAATTTGCCCGTTTTATTTCCAATGCTTCTTTTACCACCTAAAAATTAGTAAAACCCGTGCTTTTTGCATTGGTTTGACAACCTGCCGATAACGATTTCTTAACATAAAATACACATTGCCTGCATCTGCAATAAATATATTTGCTTCCGGCCCGGATAAATAAATATCCTGTTACAGGCCCTGGCTTTACACAGGCGTAAAGCAAATTTTAAACTATGCTGCCAACCCTATATTCCGTTTTGTTGCCTTTAATTGGGCGTGTAGAACTAAGCGGATTTATATTAATCGTTTTTTTTGTCTGCTTTTTTGCCGTGCTGGCTTTTGAGTTTGTCAACGGCTTTCATGATACGGCCAATGCAGTGGCAACCGTCATCTACACCAAAACATTAAAACCCTATCCGGCCATCATCTGGTCGGGCTTATGGAATTTTCTGGGCGTATTCGTCATCGGTACGGCCGTCGCCATGAGCTTATTAAAGTTAGTTCCGCTGGATAAACTCATCACGCTGCCGGTACAAGTTGGTGCCTGCCTAGTAATTTCCATCCTGCTTAGTTCGATCATTTGGAATTTGGGGACGTGGTATCTCGGCATCCCGTTGTCCAGTTCGCATACGTTGATTGGGGCGATGGTTGGCGCAACCCTCAGCTTTACACATTATTACGGCGGCGCAGGCGTCAATTGGGACAAAGCCAAAGAGATCGCGCTTTCCCTGCTCATTTCTCCGCTGATCGGTTTTGTTGGCAGCGCGCTGCTGCTGCAATTAGAGCAGAAAGTAATCCATTCCAAACGGCTTTTTCATATCCCGGAAAGCGACAGCGATATTCCGCCCACGCCCATCCGAATTTTGTTGGTGACCACTTGTACGCTCGTCAGTTTTTTCCACGGAAGCAACGACGGGCAAAAAGGTGTTGGGCTGATGATGCTGGTGCTGATTACTTTTTTGCCGACTACTTTCGCCTTAAACCCGGCTATTTATGATGATCAAATCCTGACTACGATCAACCATATTGAAAAAACTTTGCCCGTGCCGTTGCCATCAGGTTCGGAAGAAAAAAACGAAACCCTTCAACTTAAAACATTAATAGGGCAGATAAAACCGGAAATCAAGGGCCAGAAAGGAAAAGATAAACTGGGGAAATTTAAGCTGAAAAGGCAATTGCAAAAAATAACTGCCGCCCTCAAAACGCTTGTTGAAAAGAAAGAGCCAAAACTGCCAGAACCGCTCAAAGCAAGTTTAAAAGCTGATTACAAAAGCTTAGAAAAAGCAACTGATTTTGCGCCCGTTTGGGTACTGTTCGCCATTTCGATTTCCTTAGGTTTAGGCACAATGATCGGCTGGAAACGCATTGTGGTAACCATTGGCGAAAAGATCGGCAACCAAAAACTCAACTATGCGCAAGGTGCCACCGCCGAGATTGTAGCTGCCGCAACCATCGGTTTGAGCACGGGTTTGGGCTTGCCGGTTAGCACTACCCACGTACTTTCCGGTGGTGTAGCCGGTGCCATGGCTGCCTCCGGCGGAACGGATAACCTCAACAAAAGCACGCTCAAAAATATTGTATTTGCCTGGGTGCTCACCTTGCCGGCCTCTATTTTGCTGGCTTATTTGCTGTTTACACTGCTGCATCTTTTGGTTTAAAACAGGTAATTTGCCTTTCTATGAAATCAAAAACTTTTTCCTGCTGTATTTTTATTTTCCTGGTGATGAGTTTTATGGCCTGCCACTCATTTTTAGGTGATAAAAACAGCATGGCCGATCAGGAACAAAACCATCATCACTCGGCTTATGATGACAGCATGCTGAACCGAAACCTGCTGCCGGTGATGATGCCCTATAACCGCATGATCGATCCGGCGGGCCAAGTGATTTCGTTTGGCAGCCCGGAGGTGGAAAACCACAGCCTGGATTTGAAACTGATACCGGGAACCAGCCTGCTTGCCGTAGAAGACCGCTACGGCATTGTTTTGCTGGATAAAAATCAGCATACGGTTGTGGCGCGTTGGACTTATTTTGACGATCCCCGGTACAGAAATTTCATGAGCACCTATTCCGGCATTGAAGTGGTTGGAAAAGGCGATGAAGTACAAATTTTCTGGAGTGCGGCAAATGGCGATAACCACAAATCTGTTGTTTTTGAGGCGGATTGGAACGGAAAAAAAATCACCTTGAAAAACACTTTTGATTTTAAGCCCGAAGGAAATTCTCCGCTGGCTTTGCCCAATGAACTGGCTGTAAACCAGGAAAACGGAAAGCAATATTTGTATGTGGTTTTAAACGGGAACAACAAATTGGTCAAGATAGATATGGCCACAAAAGCTATTATTTATCAGGCTGATACCGGCGTGGCACCTTATGGGATTGTGGTTTCCGGCGATCATGCTTTTATAACTAACTGGGGCGGAGATATGCCCGAAATTTCTACAAAAAATGAAACGGCAGGCGTACCTTATGGCAAAGCATCCGTGGATCCGAAAACCGGTGCTACACTGGCTGGTTCGGTGGCTGTTATTAATTTAAAAGACGGTAAAACGATCAAAAATATTCCCGTTGGCCTGCACCCGAATGACCTAATTTCCGACAAAAACGACCGTTATATTTATGTGACCAACAGCAACAGCGATGATGTTTCGGTGATCAGCACACAAAATTTAAACGTGGTGGAAACCATTTCGGTAAAAATAAATACTGGTGAGCAAGGTTTCATCGGCGATTCGCCAAATGCACTGGCTTTGGATTCGGCCGGCAATTATCTGTATGTGGCCAACGGAATGGACAATGCGGTGGCCGTCGTAAAATTAGGCATAAAAACAGCATCGGGCAGTGGCGGCAAAAGTGTGGTGCAAGGTTTTATCCCAACGGAAGCTTATCCCGGCGGTTTGGTTATCGAAGGAAATACACTTTATGTAACCAATTTGGAAGGCGAAGGTGCCCGCGTAAACAGCCGCGAAATGGGCAACGCAGAGAAACTGACGGCTACAGTTCCAAGCGGCGCATACAATTCGCACCATCAAAAAGCTACGGTTTCGGTGATTGATCTGCCAAACGAAGATCAGTTAAAGCAATACACCAAAAAAGTAAAAGCACTAATGCTGGATTTCAGGACAGACCTGGCCAAGCTTTCGCCGCGTAAAAACCAGCCGGCCAGGCCAATTCCCGAGCGTATCGGCGAGCCTTCGGTTTTCAAACACGTGCTTTACATCATCAAAGAAAACCGCACTTACGACCAGGTTTTAGGCGATCTGCCGCAGGGAAACGGTGCAAAAGAGCTTTGTATTTATGGTGATAGCATCACACCAAACCAGCACTGGCTGGCCAAAAATTTTGTGTTGCTGGATAATTATTATGCTTCTGGAAAATGCTCTGCCGAAGGACACCAATGGACGGATGCAGGGATGGTGACGGATTACGTGGAGAAAAACGTGCGCGCCTGGTTCCGCAGTTATCCGCATGTGCAAACTGATGCGATGGTGTACAGCAAAAAAGGTTTTATCTGGAACAACGCTGCCGATCATGGCAAAACGGTGCGGATTTATGGTGAAGCCTGCATTCCGGCCATCGACCCAAAACTAAGCTGGACGAACATTTATGAAAATTATAAAGCCGGTAAACCTTTGACCTTCAATAATATCACCACAATTTCAAGGGTAAAACCGATGCTTTCGCCCAATTATCCCGGTTCGGATGAGTTGAAAATTACCGACCAGCTGCGCGCGGATGCTTTTATCAAAGAATTGAAAGCGTTTGAAAATAAGCCCGGCGATAACTTTCCCGAGCTTTCGGTAATGGCTTTATCAAGCGATCATACGCGTGGTTCGAGTCCGGGAATGCCTACGCCGCGGGCGATGGTTGCTGATAATGACTTGGCATTGGGCCGCATTATCGAAGCCCTAAGCAAAAGCCGGTTCTGGAAAAACACAGTTATTTTTGTAACTGAAGATGATTCGCAGGCGGGTTGGGATCATGTTTCGGCTTACCGAACGACGGCTTTTGTAGTCAGTCCGTACAGTCATCTGCAAAAAACAATTTCTACCAATTACAATCAAACTTCCATCGTCCGTTCCATCGAGCAAATCCTCGGCATCCCGCCCATGAATTTGCTGGATGCCACCGCGCTGCCCATGTTCCATTGTTTTGCCAACCGGCCTGATGCTTCTTTTACCTATCAAAAATTGGCCAATAAAATTCCTTTGAACGAGATGAACCGCAGCCTTTCTGCTTTAAAAGGCAAAGCTTTGTTCTACGCCAAACAATCGTTGCGGCCGGAATATGATCATATAGATGGCGGAAATGACGATGTTTTGAACAGGATATTGTGGTACAACCGAAAAGGGAACAAAACTTATCCGGCGAAACTGGTAGGCAAAGTTGCGGATGATGATTTTTAGCCGATAAAAGAAGCATCACTGTTTTATGCCAATGCTTCTTTTATCAGCATAAAATCAGTGTTGAAAAACCGGGTTCGAGCGAAAATATTGATCGCCCGGAAAACTCTTACATAATCAGATTTGAAGTGTGTACTTTCCTATGCTTAATGTTGCAACCAAAAAACACCTGCTAAAAGAAGCATTGGCCTTGGTTTTGAAAACTCAGCTTGATGCTTCTTTTATAGAGGTAATTTCGCCCTAAAATAAATTTATGGTAAACACGTTTTCGTGCCGATTAACCCTAATTCAATAGTGCAGTCAATTTAAATATCGAACCATTTATATCTCTTTTCAAGAAATATCTGCCCCCGGATATTAACTGAATTTTAATCCTAAGTAAACTTATTTCTTGCTGTGTTTCAAAGAGTTAACTCGCTGTCAATTCTGTATTTTTTAAACTTTGTAGGCAGGATCACGTAAAAACCGGCCATAGGAATTGTATCAATAGCCGGGCAGCTTTATCACGGTTTGCAGGTTGTTTTAAACCGATGCAATCCTTCTGTAAATCGGAAAATAGCGTGCTTATGCAAATATTAATTTTTACTACTGTATTTTATCCGCGGCGTGGCGGTATCGAAAACCTGACACTCAATTTATGCAAAGAATTTATAGGCAAAGGGCATGAAGTTAAAGTGATTGCTTATCAAAAACAAACCGAGGCATTGCCCGATATCGAGGTGCATTATGCGCCCGGATTTGCAAAAATGCTGGAGCTGTTTTTATGGTGTAAAATTTATTATATGCCCAACATTTCGCTCAAAGGCATTTGGCCGTTGCTGATCAGCCCGCGCAAAAGATGGGTGGTTTCTCAAAACGATTTTTCGCTCACCAACAAAAAAAACCTACTGTCATTCATTAAATTATTCATGATTAAATTTGCTTCCGAGAATATTTCGGTGAGCAAAAGCATCGCTACTTCGCTCGGCACACCTTCAGCAATAATCTATAATTGTTATGACGATGAGGTTTTTAAAATCGATTTGCAGGCAGCAAGAACACTGGATTTTGTTTTTGTGGGAAGGCTGGTTTCTCAAAAAGGCTGTGATACGCTGATTCGCGCTTGTTATGATTTAAAACTTCCTTTCAAACTAACTATTATCGGCGACGGGCCGGAACTGGAACGGCTGAAAACCATGGCGCAACAATTAGAATTATCAGAACATATCACTTTCACCGGCACACTAAAAAGCACTGAAATTACAGAGGTTTTAAACCGGCACAAAGTGATGATTATCCCTTCCAACGGAAAAGAAGGTTTCGGGATTGTGGCTTTGGAAGGCTTGGCCTGCGGCTGCCGCATCATCGCATCCGATTCTGGTGGTTTGGCTGAAGCTGTGGGAAATTTCGGGCAACTTTTTCAACCCGGAGATGTGCATCAGTTAAATGGCCTGCTAAAAGAAGCATTGCAAAATATCAACCAGCCGGATTACAGCCCCGAAGAATTGACCGCTTATCTGGATAACTACAAAATGCAAATTGTTGCCCAAAAATATCTGTCGGTATTTGGTAGTGCGGCCTGATTTTACAAAGCTTTTTTCTGGATAGTTTCCGCTTGATTATAACTTTGGTTAAGCTTTTTACCCGTTAAAAAAAGTATTGTTATTATTGGATTTGGCAGATGGCGTGAATACTGATTGGTTCGGAACCTGATCGCCGATTTCAAGTTTCAGGGCATCAGCTTTATTGGTAAAGTACAAGATGCCTTCTGCCCAATCTGTATTTTGATCAATCAATTTAACAAAACCTACCCAAAAAGTCAAACCAAAAAATTCAGTACAAATAACACGTTCTACCTCCAAAACTGTATAATGCTGTGTCGCGTTCATTGCTTTTTTTTTAACAAGGTTTGGACTGATCTTTATCCATAAGTTTTACTTTATCCATAATTTTTTTTATCGGATTGAAGAAATTTCAATTTAGATAAAAGAATTAATCCGGCTGGTGGATTAGGTTTTTTGATGGCTATTTTTTATAATTTATACTGATAAGCTGTGCAATAACAATCCCTGCTGATGGTTTTGCCTATTATTACAAGTTGATTCCATGCTTCTTTTATCCTAAATGCACCTTTATTTACGCAACAAAGCCTGATGTTTCCGTCAGGCTTTTTATGGGTTTCGGGTAAAAACAAAAACTTTGTACTACATCACCGCAGTGTTAGTGTTGCCCAGTAGCCTTTTGCTCAGCTCCGGAAAACGGATCGTGGCCGTAATCCAAACGATACATTGCAGGATAACCGGTGCAAAAAGGGGTTGCCCGTGTTCTAAATGTGTGGCAATGGCTCCGCCCAAATAAGCCGCCAGCAACAGTGTGCCGAGCAATCCGGTCCGCGGGATGATAAACAGGATAATGGAAAGGATTTCTACCAAACCAAGCATTTTTAAAATGCCCGGCGTAAGGCCAAATGCCGCGGCACCTTTTGCTGCATCGGCACCGCCTATCAGTTTCATGGAGGCACTGCCAAAAAATGCGAAAGCAAGTATCGCGGTAAGCACCCAACCAATAATGTTTCTTGTTTTTGTACTCATAATTTTTGTGTGAAAAGATTATTTTTTTGCTGCAATATACTTATTTTTTGTTGTGAAAATTTGGATGCTTCTTTTAGCACCATAAATTTGAAGAAGCAATTACACACCAATTTTTACCTGGTAAAAGAAGCATTAGTTGTATTTTCATCCTTTGGATTGTTTCCTGTTCTGAAACAACAAAGCTGTTGTCATTTCGATCCGCAGGGAGAAATCCTTATCAAAGCAATATAGTTTGTAAGGTTCAAAGAAGATTTCTCCCTTTGGGTCGAAATGACAGAGGGCAATTTTCACCTGGTAAAAGAAGCATCAGCAGGATGTGCCGAAACAAGTTCTGCCTGACAAGGCACACATCAAACCAAAACCTTATTTTTGTTTTGCATGATCAACAAAACCACGATAGACCGCATTTTTGAAGCTACCGACGTGCTGGAAGTCATCGGTGAGTTTGTGCAGCTGAAAAAACGCGGTGCCAATTACGTGGGTTTGTCGCCGTTCGCCAATGAGAAAACGCCGTCGTTCACCGTTTCGCCAGTAAAAGGGATTTTCAAAGATTTTTCTACCGGATTGGGCGGTTCTGCCATTACTTTTTTGATGGAGCACGAGAAGTTTACGTATCCCGAAGCGTTGAAATGGCTCGCTAAAAAGTACAATATTGAAGTAGAAGAAGACCGGCAAACACCGGAAAACATCGAAGAAGATAACCGCCGCGAAAGCCTGATGGTAGTTTCTGCTTTTGCGGCCAAGTTTTTTCACGAAAGTTTGCTGGAAACGCCTGAAGGAAAAAATATCGGTTTGAGTTATTTTAAAGAGCGCGGTTTTCGGGAAGACATCATCAAAAAGTTTGAGCTGGGCTATTCGCCGGATAATTGGGAAGCGTTCAGTTCGGCGGCCATCAAACAAAATTATCAGCCGGAATTTTTGCTGGAAAGCGGCTTGTCGGTAAAGCGTGATAACGGCACTTTGTACGATCGGTATCGTGGCCGCGTGATGTTCCCGATCCATAATTTTACCGGCCGCGTGGTTGGTTTTGGCGGGCGAACGCTGAAGAACGATAAAAGCGTTCCGAAATATGTCAACTCGCCGGAATCAGAAATTTACCATAAATCCAACCTGCTTTACGGTTTATACTTCGCCAAAAAAGCTATTCGCGAAACCGATAATTGTTATTTGGTGGAAGGTTATGCGGATGTAATTTCTGTGCATCAGGCTGGTATTGAGAATGTTGTGGCTACTTCCGGAACTTCCTTAACCGTTGAGCAAATCCGCTTGATTGGCCGTTCGACCAAAAACATTACCATTTTGTATGATGGTGATGCGGCAGGGATTAAAGCAGCGTTGCGTGGTTTGGATTTGATTTTGGAAGAAGGGTTGAACGTAAAAGTGGTGACTTTCCCGGATGGACACGACCCGGATTCTTTTGTGCGAAAGGTTGGCACGAATGCTTTTAAAACGTATATCGACCAGAATCAAAAAGATTTTATCCTGTATAAAACAAGCACGCTGCTGAAAGATGCCGGAAATGACCCGATCAAAAAAGCAGACGTGATCCGGGAAATTGTGGAAAGTATTGCCAAAATCCCGGATTCGATCAAAGCTTCGGTTTTTGTAAAAGAATGCAGTTTGCTGCTGCAAATGGACGAGCGTTCGCTGCTCACGGAGCTGAACAAAATGCGGCTGGCGAAATCTAAAAAGCAGGACCAGGCTTCTCCAAAACCAATTCAACCAGAAACCGCTGTCCCCGAAAATATACCGACAAAAACAGTATCCGCAGAAGATACGCAGGAGAAAGAAATTGTGCGGCTGCTGATTTCGTACGGCAATAAAATGATTGATTGGGATGGAATTGCCAACACATACATCGGCCCGTTTATGATTTCTGAACTGAGCGATGTAGAATTTGAGAACCCGGAAAGTAAAAATGTAGTTCAGATTTATCAGCAGGAATTAGAAAACGGCCGCTTGCCGGATGAACAGTTTTTCATTCATCATTCTAATCGCAGCGTGGCGAATTTGGCGGTTTCCATGGTTTCTACGCCTTATGTTTTGAGTGAAAACTGGTACGAAAAGCATAAAATCCAGGTTTCCGGCGAGGAAGACAACATGAAAGGAACGATTCTGGGCGCGATCTTCCATCTGAAAAAGCGAAAAGTTGACCAGATTTTGGAAGGCATCCGCAGAGAACTGCAAAAAACCACGACAGATGCCGACACGGATATTTTGCTGAACCAATATCAGCACATGAAAAAAGTGGAGAAAACTATTTCTGATTTTTTAGGTTCCGTGATCTTGAAATAATGGCTGAACACAATAATTTAGGCCGCAAAGGCGAGGAGCTGGCCAAGCAACATCTGGAAGCCGCCGGTTATGAAATCTTAGACGAGAACTGGCGTTTTGGCAAAGCAGAAGTAGATTTGATTGCTTATCTCGATAAAACCATCATTTTTGTAGAGGTGAAAACGCGGACGGGCAATGCGTTTGGCGAGCCGGAAGATTTTGTGGATCAAGCCAAAAAAGTTTTACTGGCAAGCGCGGCAGATGAGTTTATTGAGCTGATGGATTTTAAGGGTGAAGCGCGTTTTGATATTATCGCGATTTTGTTTGGCAGGCAGGGAAATTACCGTTTAAACCATATTGAGGATGCTTTTTGGCCTGATCCTTATTGATCGGATAATGCCCGTGTATTTGAATTTGCCCGGTCTGCGCCCTATTTCCCCTCTCGAGAGGGGTTAGGGGTGTGTCCTTTTTTAAACTTAATTTATGCGAAGAAATATTGTCCCTTACAATTTAAATTTAAAAGTATTGGCCAAAAACCTTCGTAACAACAGCACACCAGGCGAAATTTCTTTGTGGCAGGAATTGAAAACAAAACAGTTTTATGGATATGATTTTCATCGGCAGAAACCATTATTGAATTATATTGCAGATTTTTATTGTGCCGAACTAAACCTGGTCATTGAAATTGATGGCAGATATCATGAAGAAATTACTGAAAAAGATATGCTCAGAACTACAGAATTGGCTGAATACGGATTAAAGATTTTGAGGTTTACAGAGCAGGAAATAAAATCGGACAGGTTTAATGTTTTGCGAACGCTGGAAATTTATGTTGAAGAGTTTATAAAATTGAATGAAAGGACACACCCCTGACCCCTCTCGAGAGGGGAAGCAAAGCGTGCTACCTTTCCAACTAAACTATTGAAATTTTAAAGATTTTATGAACAAAAAAAATATAACATTTGGTTTGTGTGCAATTTTGTTTTGGTATGGTTGCCGGCAAAAAACCAATGCGCCGGAAGAAAATACCACTTTCACCCTAACGCCGGAAGCGGGCAGCAATATTGCAGCAGGAACCGCAGTTTCGCTCAAACTAATTGCGCCAAGCGGTTATCAGGCAGATTCTGTGGTTTATCAAATGGACAACAATCGGCTGGGCATGAGAAAAGATTTAGCAGCTTTTACCTTAAAAAGGGACACACTTCCGCTCGGTATCAAACAAATTACAGCCAATGTTTACCAGGGTAAAAACAGTGCACAAGTAACTACCAACATAGTTTTACTGGCTGCCAAAGCACCGGAAGAATTGACGTATCAGGTAGAAAAAGTTTTTCCGCATGATACCAGTTGCTACACAGAAGGTTTGCTTTATCAGGATGGCTTTTTATACGAAAGTGGTGGCGGCAGATCAAAACCACCGGCAGGAGAAGTAGCTGAAGGACAATCAAGTTTAAGAAAAACAGACCTTACAACCGGAAAAGTTTTGCAAAAAGTGATGGTTGACCCTGCTGTTTTTGCGGAAGGGATTTCTATCGTTGGCAACAAAATCATCCAGCTGACCTGGACGGAAAAGATTGGTTATGTGTATGATAAAACTACATTCAAGCTGCTTAGCACTTTTAACAATAATGTTGGCGTAGAAGGCTGGGGCTTATGTTTTGACGGGAAGAAGTTATATATGGACGATAAAACCAACCGGATTTGGTTTTTGGATAAAGATACGTACCGGCAAACCGGTTTTATCGATGTTTATGATGACAAAAAAGCAATCGACAGTATCAACGAACTCGAATATATAGATGGGAAACTGTACGCCAATGTTTATCAAACCAATGATATTTTGGTTATCGACCCAAAAACAGGAGCGGTACTGCAAAAAGCAGATCTATCAAAATTATACTTAGATAGAAGTCCGCACGCAGATGTTTTAAATGGGATCGCTTATGATGCGCAAGCTAAAAGGCTTTTTTTAACGGGTAAAAAATGGCCGCATTTGTATCAGGTTAAGTTTGTGAAAAAAGGTGTGTAAAAGAAGTATTTTCAAAAATCAAGTCATCAACTATGCAGCCTTTAATTAAAAATAATCTTTCTCAGATACAAAAACTGATGCGTTTGTATGGCGTGGAACAAGCTTTTCTTTTTGGCAGTGCTGCATCTGGCAAAATGAATGCTGATAGCGATGTAGATTTTTTAATCCGTTTTTCCTCAACTATGGATTTTGAAACATATGGGAACAACTATTTTAAACTGTTGTATGCGTTGCAGGATTTATTACAAGTTGAAGTAGAACTGGTAGCTGAAGAAACATTAAAAAACCCGTATTTGATGGAAAGTATTGATAGTAATAAGCTATTGGTTTTATGATGCTTCAGGAAAAAAAGCTGCTTGCTGATATTGTACAAGCAATTGCAGCTGTTGATGAACACTTGGAAGGGAAAAGGATGTTTGCAGAATATAAAGCTAATAAAACCAAACGCCGTGCTGTAGAGCGCGAACTGGAAATTATCGGGGAAGCTGTAAGTAAACTGTTGAAACTTAATCCAACTGTTGAAATTTCTTATGCTAGGATGATTGTTGACCTTCGCAATAAAGTAATCCATGCTTATGATAATGTTAATGATACTATAATCTGGAATGTTGTTGTAAATCATCTTCCGGTATTGCAAGCAGAAGTGGAAAAGTTGTTGGGAGAAAACTAAATCCGTAAACTCTTTCAGGTTTGATTTTATGAAAAAAGGTGTGTAAAAGAAGTATCCCATCAAACTCAAAGAACTTCAATTATTAGATCACCAATTTTATGCCGATAAAAGAAGCATGACCGAAAAAAGGTGTTTCCAGCTTTCTGCCGAGGTAGATTCTTTTTCTCAAAATTCCCCGTTTTGAAAATTTTGCGAAAAGCTGTTTTGGGTTGATGCTTCTTTTATCATACTAAAATTGGCTTTATCAGTATAATTTCCCCTTTCACTGGGCAAATCTACGCAATTGGTTTTTACTGGCATTTTCTTTGGATACATTTTGCCAAGCATCATAAAAATATGGAAAACCATCGCGAGATAAAAAATACACTAAACTGGCATTATGAAGGTAATTTCAATGCCACAATCATCAACGGCGTGATCAAGGAACTGAACCTGTGCGAACCGGGAAAAGGTGCCGGAGATTGCGGCCGTTGCCTCACCAGTACCGATTTCAAATTTTTAAAATCGGTGCACGAAGCATTGGGCGATATTTTTAAATTTATGCAGGAAGAAAACAAACGCCTCGGCTACAGCTATCCGATTGATATGGAAATGTCAGACCGGGACGGCGAGGAGATCATTTCTGAAATCAAAAGCTATCTGCCCTAAAAAATAAAACGCACCTGACTAATGAGGCCGACCAGGTGCGTTTGAAAGTTTCTAAAAATTATAAAACCAGTAAAAGTTGATACTGAAAATTAGGGCATAAAAGAAGCATGTCCGGGTTTAGCTTTTCAATATTTCCGGCAAATTTTCATAGTTCACGCCATAATAATCGGCTAATGCCGGAGAGTATTTTTGCTGATAATCATACAGATAAGTTTCAATGCCCAGTTCTTTGGCATCGGCTATTTCTGCTTCAGGATTATCGCCGATGACTAAAACTTCGCCTGGTTCATACTGATATTTTACCATAATCTGCTCAAATACATCTTTTTTAGACAAATCTGATTTTAACGGGTCAGGTATAAAAATTTCCCTGAAATCATCTTTCAAATTCAACAGGTTGATTTTGCTTTTCTGCATTTTGGTGTAACCGGCTGTTACCAAAAACTTCTCGATTCTTAGGTCACGGATAGGCAGATAATCTTCAAACGGGCTGATTGGGCCGTCATAAACTATTCTGCGCGATATTTTCATACCTTCATCCTTCAGATTATTGCTGAAATGATATTTGTCTGCAACTTTTTGAAACGGCGTAGTCAGCAGGTCTTCCTTTGCATTTTGGTAAATTGCTTCCGGCATATTTTCTTGGATCAGGGCATATAAATCTGCAAACAGTTTGTCTGCAATAGATTTTATCGGATAAATTGTATCATCAAGATCAAAAATCAATGCTTTTTTTATCATATCAATTTTTATTTAAAATGGTGTATGCTTAGCCTAACCCATTTTTTGGTTTTAGGTTTAGCAGAATAAAAAATTTAAACTTGAAAGCAACTGTTCGTACCTGAACAATAGTTGTTCGGTTATGATACAGGATTGAACGGATAGATTCTGTAAATAATTATGTATCAAATATTTATGTTTTAGGAACGATTTTTAAAAGATGTAAAATAGAATAATCAGTTTTACACCTTATTTGTACAGTCATGCTCAAAAACTATTTCAAAACAGCTTTCAGGAGCCTTTGGCGCAACCGGCAGTTTACGCTCATCAATGTTGCAGGGCTGGCTTTGGGCATCACCGTATTTTTATTTATCATGCAATATGTGGCTTTTGAGTGGGCTGCAAATCGCTTCAACAAAAACTATAAAAATCTGTACCGTGTTGATATTCAGCATAAAAACGGCAGTGTAGATAATTTTTTAGTGCCCGGCTTAGCACCGTTGTTGAAGCAGCAGGAGTCAGCTATAGAAAATTTTACGCGGATAGCAGACGGTGTAGCTGCCGGGGTTATCACTACTCAAGGAAAATCTGCTTCCGGGAACCAGGTTTTTCGGGAAGATAACCTGGTTTATGCCGATGCCGGTTTCCTGAAAATGTTTGATTTTCAGGTTTTGGCAGGTACAAGCTCGTTGGTATCACCGCAAACGATTGCCTTAGCGCAAACTACCAGCGGAAAGCTTTTTGGCCGTAGTAACCCAATCGGCAAAACAATAACTGTGAGCAATCAGTTTGGCAATACCATTTATACGGTTGTTTCGGTTTATAAAATCCCGGCCGCATCAGATATTAAACCGGAAGCTGTCCTTTCTTTCAGCACGTTGGAAAATAAAGTAAATCGCAATGGAAACGACTGGGCCGACCCGAAAGGTTTGGGCTCCGGCTTTGTAAATATCTATTTGCAGTTCAATCCGCAGGCCAATGTGGAGACAATTTCTTCAAAAATAAACCTGTACAACAAATCCCTGAATTATTATCTCGACACAAAAAACGATCAGTTGTATCTCCAGCCGTTTAGCGAATTGCATTTGGCACCTTCTTTCAATTATCCGTTTCAAACCTATAGCAACCTGTTGCTGGTGACTGTTTTTGCCAGCATTGCTGTTTTAATTTTGCTGATTGCCTGGCTCAATTACATCAACTTATCAACCGCGCAGGCTTTAAACCGGGCAAAAGAAGTGGGCGTTAGGAAAGTGCTTGGGGCCAGCCGTTTACAGCTGATGTTCCAGCACTTGAACGAAACCTTTTTGCTCACTTTAACCAGTGTAGTGATTGCTGTTTTTACCGTACTAATTTTGCAGCCTGCGTTCAATCAGTTCAGGGGCGAACAGCTTTCCCTGTCGGTGTTGAACAAAGGCTGGTTTTGGCTGGCCGCTGCGGCCATGCTGCTGGTTGGTTCGCTGCTTTCCGGTTGCTACGTAGCTTTTGTGCTAACCGCTTTTAAACCAACCAGCACCATCCGGGGCAAAGCCGAAGTGCTGATTAAAGGCTTTTCTTTGCGCAAAGCATTGGTTGTATTCCAGTTTACAGCATCTATCGTGTTTATTATTTCTACCGCAATTTTATACCGGCAACTACAGTTTATGAAAAACGAAAAACTGGGTATGCAGTTAAACCAGCTGCTGGTTATCCAGGGGCCAACTGTAACAACTACCGGGCAAAAGGCCAAAAATGTCTCGTTCAAAAATGCGCTGGCGCAACTGTCTTTCGTCAAAAAATACACCGCCAGCAACAATGTTCCGGGCCAAGGTTACAATTTTTCTGCGGATGGCATCACCAGAATGAACGGAAGCGATGCGGACAAAAAAAACGCTTATTCTATGTTTATTTGCGACCAGCATTTTTTTGATACCTACGGAATCAGCTTTGCACAAGGCCAAACCTACACGGCCGCAGATGCAGAAAGCAGCTGGAACAACGTCAAAAAAGTGATTATCAACGAGCAGGCAGCGCGGCAATTGGGTTTTGACCTGAAACAAAATATCATCGGCCAAAAAATAAACTGGGGCGTGCCTTATGAAATCATCGGGGTTGTAAAAGATTACCACCATCTTTCCTTGCGCGAGCCGATCAAACCGGTTATTTATTTAGCTTCGGTTTCTTTTTCGTACTTCACTGTTCAAACGGATACTCAAAATCTTCCGGCCAAAATCAAAACGATTCAAACGCTGTTCAATGCTACTTTCCCCGGCAATCCTTTTGCGTATTTTTTTGCAGATGAACGCTACAACCAGCAATATCACGCAGAGCAACAGTTGGGAAAAATTTTTATTGCAGCTGCCTGCGTAGCCATTTTTATTGCCTGTTTGGGCTTGTTTGGCCTGGCAGCGTTTTCTGCAAAACAACGGGTCAAAGAAATCGGCATCCGGAAAGTTTTGGGTGCAAGTGCGGGCAGTATCACCGCTTTGCTTTCAAAAGATTTTATCGGGCTGGTAATTATTTCTATTGTGCTCGCTTCGCCCATTGCCTGGTTTGCCATGCACAAATGGCTGGAAAACTTTGCTTATCAAACAAGTATTTCGGGCTGGGTTTTTGTGTTTTCCGGCTTTGCTGCCGTGGTTATTGCATTGTTCACCATCAGTTTTCAGGCGATAAAAGCAGCATTGGCCAACCCGGTTAAGAGTTTGCGCAGCGAGTAAAAGCCGGAAAAGTACGCTTGCCAGGCAAGTAAAAACTTAAAGTCTGTTTAACATTACTATCATATTCTTTGGCAAGCTTTGGGCTAATCATCATCATGCTTCTTTTACCTATAAAAAATTTGGGTTTGCATTTGTTGCTTCAAAACTGCTGGGTTTCATAGGGTTTTTATGGCATCATGTACTTTTGTTTTGGCTAAAGCCTATTGTTTTTCGCTTTTGTCCGCGGCCTGAAAGCCGTGGCAATTGAAGCCCGCCATGCCCGCCCGAAAAGGGCCCATTTGTTAGCGGCAGCTATAAAAATGCAAAACAAGTTGGCTAAGTTGCCATGGCCTTCAGGCCGTGGGTTGTAGATATTTAAGTATGGCTTTAGCCAAAACAGTTGAAAAGAAATTTAAACAGGCAATAATTTTGCCTGATGCTTCTTTTATCGCCTAAAAAACGAGATCATCCGCATGGGTTTTTAAATAGAAATATGCAATCAACATTCGGCCAAAATCCAATAAATTACAATATTTCAGGCAGCCGGAAGTAAAACCTACTGCCTTCGCCAATGGCACTTTCAAGCCCGATTTGCCCGTTTTGGGCCAAGATAAATTCTTTGGAAATAGCCAAACCCAAACCCGAACCGGTTTTATTTTGCCCGTCAGTAGGCACTTGGAAATAGCGGTCAAACAAGCGTTCCTGGTATTTATCTTCAATGCCTTTTCCAAAATCCTGCACCGAAAACTCTACCATATTTTCCTTTTGTGCCACTTGAACCATGATTTTTGATTTCACAGCACTGTAACGCAACGCATTCGACAGAAAATTGATCATCACCCAAGCAGTTTTTTCCACATCGACCTGGATATTGGGTAATGTGGGCGCAACAACCTGTTCTATCGAAACCCCTTTTTGGTCAGCTGCCAACTGTATGGCCTTGATAGCATAATCCAGAATCTGCTTCGGTTTTGCCGGGATAAACTTGAGTTGAATATTGCCTGTTTCCACCTGAGACAGGTCCAGCAATTCATGCGTGATCTTGAGCAATCTTTCGGCATCTTCGTTAATTTGCTGCACCAGTTCTTCCTGCTCTCCGTTCAAAATGCCCACGCGCTTGTCGGCCAAAAGTTTCAGGCTCAGTTTCATAGCGGAAATGGGTGTTTTCAATTCGTGCGAAATGGTAGCAATAAAGTTAGTTTTGGCTTCGTCCAGCTCTTTAAATTCAGTAATGTTGCGCAGGATATAAACTTTTCCGGCCGGAATTTTGGAAACCACCATCGCTTCAGCTGTTTTTCTGTTGAGGTTGGGCACCAAGATTTCCCGGACTTCCAGCTGAAAATACGCATCTTTTCCGTCCGAAACAATTTTGAAGGGCTTTCCGACTTTTACTTCTTCGGCAGTAATTGAGCGCAGCAAATCATTGGTTTTGGTAATTTCTGCAACAGATTTTCCGGCCAGTTTTTGTTCATTCAGGTTGAGGATATTTTTTGCTGCCGAATTGATAAACAACACTTCCTGCTGCTCATTGATCCCGATGATCGCGTCGTGCATTTGTTCAATAATGGTTTCGATCCGTACTTTTTCCGATACCACTTTTGATAAATTGCTGTTTTCCCACTCATTTAGCCGGGCAGCCATGTTGTTAAAAGCATCTGCCACTTCGGTAAATTCATCTTTTTTTTCAAAGTGAATGCGCTGGTTGTAATTTTTTTGGCCAATTGCATGGATCCCTTCAAGCAAAGTATTTAAAGGATTGGAGATAAAACCCGGAAAGCTGACGCTGAAACCAAACAAAACCAGAAAAGTAAACGAGCCGGCCAGGCTCAAAAAAATTGCGGCCTGATCTACCGAAGTATGTGCCGCTTGATCTTTGCGGACAATGGCCTGCATATTCAGCAGTTCTATTTTCCGCAAAAATTGTCTGGCAGCTTTTTCTGCCTGCACTTGCTGTGTTAAACCGGCAGATCTGTTTTTTAATACGGTAAAAGAAGCACGCAAATTTTGGGCAGCTTCCTTTTCGCCCGGTTCGGTAATGTTGTTTTCCTCATTGGTCAATTGCTTGCCGAAATAAGCGATTGATGCTTCTTTTAGCGGCAAAGTTTGCTCATCCAGCACAGTTCCCATTTCCCTGGTAAAATTCAGCGATTCGTAATTATCCTTCAAAATCACTTTGGCATTATCAGAAATCCGGTTGATGTAAAATGCAGCAACCGCACCAAAAAGGAGCACCACTACAAATAAAAAGCCGAAGCCCAAACGGAGTTTATTCTTTACTTTCATGACAATATGACTAAATCAGTTTCTGTAGAGGCAATATTTTTAAGCAGTTCATTAAACACGGCCGTTCTTAAAATCACCTGAAATAAGTTCAAATGTGGTTTTCCTATGCAAATGGTGGTTATTTCTTTTTCTTCTACAATTTTCATGATGGTTTGCGTAATGTGTTCGCTCTTTACTTTCAAAACTTCTGCACCCAGTTCTGTGGCCAGCTTAAAGTTATTGATCAGGAACCGTTGCTTGTCCAGCTTGATCTTATCTAAGCTTTCATCACTGCTTTGCACGTATAGCATTACCCAGGGCGAGCGGTAATACGAAGCCAAACGGGCGGTTTTCCGGATCACAATTTTGGCCGTTTCTGCGTTGGAAGAAATGCAGGCCAAAAATTTTTCGGGCCTAAGTTTAACCTGTTTCGGGACTTCTACATTGATTTTTCGTTCCAGGTGATGGGCAACTTCTTTCAAGGCAATTTCTCGCAGCTGCAATATTTTATCACTGCGGAAGAAGTTTTGCAAAGCTGTAGGTACTTTTTCTGCATGATAAATTTTGCCTTCCTTCAAACGGCCGATCAGTTCATCCGCTGTCAAGTCGATGTTTACGATCTCATCCGCCATTTCCAGCACTTTGTCCGGGATGCGTTCAGTAATTTCCACGCCTGTGATCTGTTGGATCTCTTCATTCAAACTTTCCAGATGCTGGATATTGACGGCCGTAATCACGCTGATGCCCACGTCCAGAATGTCCAGCACATCCTGCCAGCGTTTGCTGTTTTTACTGCCTTCGATATTGCTGTGTGCCAGTTCATCCACAATTACCACTTCCGGGTGGCGATTCAAAATGGTTTGCAAGTCCATTTCTTCCAGTTCTTTGCCTTTATAAAATATTTTTCGCCTGTTGATTATCGGTAAACCGGCCAGCAAAGCATGGGTTTCTGCCCGGTTATGTGTTTCGATATACCCGATCTGGATATCAATATTGTTCTTCAAAAGTGCATGTGCTTCTTGTAGCATCCGGTAGCTTTTGCCTACGCCGGCACTCATCCCGATGTAAATTTTCAGCTTCCCGCGTCTAGATTTTTTAATCAGTTCGATAAACGTTTTTACGGAACTGTCTTTGTGTTCTTCTTCCGGCATTTTTAATGGATCAATGTTAACTGTTCATTAATTGGGCCTAATACAAAACTTGAAAACATAGTTAGCGATTGCAGCACGATAATCACAAAAAAAAGCAGCACGCCAAAGCTAAGTGAATCTATTTTTAAAGTGCCCGCAGAAGCTGGCGTGTAAATTTGCCGGCGCATTAAACCAGCGATATACAAACCGCCTAAAAGCGGAACAAACCTGCCGCAAAGCATAGTAAAAGCAGTAGTTAAATTCCAAAAAACGGTATTGTTGCCAAGGCTGCCAAAATTTGATCCGTTGCCTGCATAGGATGAGGTAAATTCGTACAACACTGTAGTAAAATTGTGCGGACCGTTATTACCAAACCATTCCAACGAGTTCCCTGTACCATTTAAATTTTGATAAACAGCCATAGCAATCCCTGCTAAACCTAAACAAATTAAAGGTTGAAAAAGATAGATGAGCATGGCAGCCTGTATCTGCTGCAGGTTTATTTTCCTGCCAAACAGTTCGGGTGTCCGGCCGATCATGAGCGAGCCGATGAATATAGCGATGATCAGAAATATCAGCACATTGATCCAGCCACTGCCCACGCCACCGAAAAAAGCATCAATTTGCATACCCAGCAACATGTAAATACTGGCTAATGGCATATAACTATCATGGGCAGAAACGGTTGTTCCGGCAGGTACAA